>MGTY01000132.1 GCA_001799695.1 Elusimicrobia bacterium GWA2_69_24 | reverse complement strand
CCTCCCTTTCTGGAGGAGTATCGTACCGCGGAACAGGACATTTCTACTTGGCTCAAACAGGACATATTAAAAAACGCGCGACACAATGGCCCGCGCGCCGCGGCCGGAATTTTCTAACATCTACCGGGATGCTGCGCATCGGGAGCCAGACCGAGTACAGCGCGAGGATCATGCTCCGCCTCGCCGGCCAGGCGGAGGGGATCCCCCTCTGCGCGGAGCGCATCGCCGCCCTGGAGCGCATCCCCCGGGATTACGTGGACCAGCTCCTCATGCGCCTGCGCCGCGCCGGTCTCATCCGCAGCCTGCGCGGGGTCCGCGGCGGGTACACCTTGGCGCGCCCCATGCGGGAGGTCTCGGTCGGGAACGTGATCCGGGCCGTGGAAGCCCGGGTGTTCGAGCCGGTCTGCACCCGGTATGCTTCGCGGCCGGGCCGTGCGTCCGGAGAACATCCTCTTGCACGGTCCCTGCCGGTCCATAGCGGCAGGGGCCGCTGCCCCCGCCCGGAAGGCTGCGGGATGCGGCCGGTGTGGGAGAAGCTCGGCCACCTGGTGGAAGGCTATCTGGACGGGGTCTCCCTGGCCGAATTGGCGGGGGGCCGTGTCCCGTAACGTTGACCTCCACACGCATTCCTCCTTCTCGGACGGGACCTGCACCCCGACTCAGCTGGTCCGCCTGGCGCAGCGAGAGGGCGTCGAGGCTCTGGTCCTGACCGACCACGACACGGTCGCGGGACTGCCCGAGGCCCTGGCGGAGGCCCGGCGCGTCGGGCAGGCCTTTTGCGGCGGGGTCGAGATCAACACCCGGGAAGGCGACTCCGTCCACATCCTGGGCTACGGCTTCGACCCGGACTGTCCCAGACTGAAGGACCTGCTCGCGGACCTGCGGACCCGGCGGGTCCGTCGCGCGGCGGCCATCCTGGAGCTCCTGCAGGGCCTGGGAGTCTCGGTCTCCATGGAGGATGTGCGCTGCGGGTCCGGCGAGACCATCGGGCGCCCCCACATCGCCGACGCTTTGCGCCGCCGGAAGGTCGTCCGCTCCCGCAAGGACGCGTTCCGGCGCTTTCTGGCGGTCGGCGGGCCGGCCTACGTCCCGTCGGCCGGGCCGACCGTGCCCGAAGCCATCGCGGGCATCCGCGGAGCCGGGGGCTGGGCGGTCCTGGCGCACCCCGGCCTGCTCCGCAAAGGGCACGACCTGGGGCCCTGGGTGGACGCCGGGTTGGAAGGCATCGAGGCCTACTACCCGAACCATTCGCGGGCGCAGACCGGGCGCTTCCTGGAGGCCGCGGAGCGCTACGGCCTGATCGTCACCGGCGGCTCGGACTTCCACGGACCACGTACGGAGCATGATACAATCGGAGGGATCCGCCTGCCGGACGAGGTCTACGCGCGCTTCGAGAGCCGCCTGGACCGGTGCCCGGCGGCGGCGCGCAACGGGAGTCATCGGCCATGAAACTGATCGCGCATCGCGGCGCTTCCGGATATCACCCCGAGAACACCCTGCCCGCGTTCCGCGCCGCGCTGCGGCTGGGCGCGGGCGAACTGGAGTGCGACCTCCGCCAGACCAAGGACGGCGAGATCGTCATGCTGCACGACCCCGACCTCTCCCGGGTGGCCGGCTGGGAGGCCAGGATCGGGGACCTCGATTTCAAGGCGCGGCCCGACCCCGGCGTGGCCCCGCGGCTGGCCGAGCTCCTGGCCATGCTGGACGGCGGCGTCGAGCTCCACCTCGACATCAAGCAGGACGACCCGCCCTACCCCGCGTTCGCGGAGCGCATCCTCCACGCCATCTGCGTTCGGCCGGGCTGGCGCGAGAACACCACCTTCTCCAGCAACGACGCCCCCATCCTGCGCGCGGTCCGGGGCCTGGACGAGCGGGTGCGCATGGGTTTCCAGCCCGGGGTGCTGCCGCTGGAGGACAGCCTGACGGTCGCCCGCGAGCTCCGGGCCGAGAGCCTGCGCCTTTCCCACCGGCGCGTGACCCCCGAATGGGTGGAGCGCATCCACGCCGCCGGCATGGAGGTGTTCGTCTACACCATCGACGATTGCCGGGAGCTGGACCGCATGGAATCTTTGGGGGTGGACCGGGTCTTCACCGATTTTCCGGACCTCCGGAAGCGCTGTCTCCAGGAACAGGATGCCTATTAAGTCCGGCCCCGAACCCTCCGCCAAGCAGGTCGCCGACGAGGTCCGGCGCCTGTGCGGGAAGGGATTGGACTCCCTGGGCTTCGCCCCGGCCGACCTCGCCGCCGTCGCGCCCGTGACCTGGCGGATCAACCGCCTGAAGGCCGAGAAGAAGGCCGTCATCCCCGCGCACGTGTACCAGCGCCCCGAGGTCGTGGCCGGGGTCGCCGATTTCACGGGGGACTCCTACGCCCTGTCCAAGCGCTGCGCCGAGGTCCGCGCCGAGCGCATCGTGTTCTGCGGTGTGCGCTTCATGGCCGAGACCGCGAAGATCCTCAACCCCGCCAAGGAGGTCCTCCTCCCGGCCAAGGACTCCGGCTGCACCCTCGCGGACTCGATCACCGCCTCCGACGTCCGCGCCGCCAAGCGCAAGTACCCCGGCGTCCCCGTGGTGAGCTACATCAACACCACCGCCGAGGTGAAGGCCGAGAGCGATGTCATCGTGACCAGCGCCAACGCCGCCAAGATCCTGCGCCTCATGTTCGAAGATCACAAGCGGGTCCTCTTCCTGCCCGACGCCTGGATGGGGAGCAACCTCGCCCGCCAGCTCGGCAAGAAGCCCGGCAGCGAACTCCTGTTCTGGGACGGCAAGTGCATCGTCCACGAGAACTTCGACCCGGCCATGGTGGCGCTCTGCCGGCGCACCTATCCCGGGGTGAAGATCCTGGCCCACGCCGAGTGCAATCCCGCCTTCGTGGAGCTCGTCGATTTCGTGGGCGGCACGGCCGACATGCTGCGCTACGTGCGTGAGACGGACGCGCCCTACTACATGCTGGTCACCGAGTGCGGGTTGGGCGAGGTCGCGCGCACCGCGATGCCCGAGAAGCATTTCATCCCCATGTGCCGCCTCTGCCCCTACATGAAGGCCACCACTTTGCAGTCGGTGCTCCAGGCCCTGGAAGATCCCCAGCCCTGGCAGAAGGTCACCGTCGATCCGGCCGTGGCCGAGGCCGCCAAGCGCTCCATCGAGCGCATGTTCGAGCTCGCCGAGTCCTGACCGGCAGAATGCCCCAGGGGATATTGAGGCAGGGCAATTTGATGTGTTTCAGTCTACGGTCACGACCACGAAGGACATCCAGCTTTGTGATGATTCGGAACAGAACCGGTGCCACGACGTTCTGCACTCAGGGAATGCCGTGACGATAAAGAACTTCTCTGGCAAACATTCGGACGGAACCAAAAGGCCCCTTGAATCGTATATATAGGCATGAAGGAACCGGCCGCTCTTTCGCGGCTCATCCATCGCATCCGCGGCAGACGGGTGGTGTTGAGCGCGGACCTCGCCAGGCTCTACGGGGTAGCGCCCAAAGCGCTCGTGCAGGCGGTCAAGCGTAATCGCAGGCGCTTTCCGGCCGATTTCATCTTCCAGCTCTCGCGAGAGGAGTTCGCCGACTTGAAGTCACAGATCGTGACTTCAAGTTGGGGCGGCATCCGCAGGGGGTACCCGTACGCTTTCACCGAGGAAGGCGTGGCCATGTTGTCCAGCGTCCTCCGCAGCTGGCGCGCCGTGCGCGTCAACATCGGCATCATGCGGGCATTCGTCAAGATGCGGGAAATGGCAGCGGAGCATCGGGAGATGCTGGTAAAGCTGGACGAGCTCGGGCGGCGGGTCGACAAGCATGATGTCGAGATCGGAGAGTTGATCGATGCTATCCGGGGGGATGTGTTGGTCCTCGATAAGTCTCGTCGTCAGATAGGCTTCCAGCGGTAGCGTCCGTTGCCTGGGGAGGGTCCCTCAGGCTGTGGGGTGGTGTTTGTGAGAGTCGGCGAGGGCGGCGAGGCGGCGCTCGGCGGCGAGCACGGTGTTGTGCAGGAGAAAGGTGACGGTGAGGGGGCCGACGCCGCCGGGGACCGGGGTGATGAAGGCCGCGCGCTGGGCGGCCGCCTCGAACTCCACGTCGCCCGCGATGCGTTTGCCTTCCATTCCGGTGCCCGCGTCCAGAACCACGGCGCCCGGCTTCACCCAATCGCCCCGGACCAGGCCGGGCTTGCCGATCGCGCAGACCAGGATGTCGGCCCGGCGGACGTGTTCGGCCAGGCCGCGGGTCTGCGCGTGGCAGAGGGTCACGGTGGCGTCCAGGCTGGACAGCAGATGGGCGGTGGGTTTCCCCACGATGTTGGAGCGGCCGATCACGACCGCTTCCGCGCCGCGCGGGTCGACCTTGGTCTCCAGCAGGAGGTGGATGATCGCGTCGGGGGTGCAGGGGATCATGACCCCGGATCCGCGCAGGGAGGCCCAGCTCTTGTGCGAAACCAACCGCCCGGCATTGGTGGCCGTGACGCCCTCCACGTCCTTGTCTGGAGAGAGTTCTTCCATAAGTCGGGCCGGATCCAGGTGTTGGGGGACCGGCATGTCGAAGATGATCCCGTCCACGGCCGGGTCGTGGGCCAGCTTGTGCATGAGGCGCTGAGTCTCGGTGAACGAGGTTGATTCGGGCAGGGATTCCATCGTGCATTCGATGCCGGCTTCCTGGCAGGCTTCGAGCTTCTTGCGCAGGAAGATCTGGGAGGAGGGGTTTCCGCCGATCGCGAGGATGGCGAGGTGGGGGGGGCTGCCCCGCTCCTCGCTCACCGCCGCGGCGCGCGCGGCGAGTTCCTGACGCATCTTCTCGGCCAGGGGCTTGCCCCGGAGCAGGCGCGCGCTCATCGCAGTTCTTCCTCCAGTTTCTTGATCATGCGGTAGAGGGGCGTGAGGAGCGGGGTCGGGGTCCCCGTGCGCCGGCCCGACAGGATGAGCGGCTTGAGTATCGCGTCCGCTTCCGTGGGGCGGCCCGCGGCCAGGTCCTGGGCCATGGAACTGCGCTGGTCGGGGACCAGGAGGCAGTCCCGCAGGATGCGGCCCTCCAGGCCGGGGACGGCGGGGGCGTGGCCTTCGGCGCGGGCCACCGCGATGGCCTCGCGCGACACGGCGCGCAGCAGCTGGCGCATGGCCGGATGGGAGGCCACTTCCCCGTTGGTCTTGCGCAGGAGCGCGCCCAGGGGGTTGATGGCCGCGTTGTAGACCAGCTTGGTCCAGAGCAGGCGGGCTTCGTCGGCGTAGAGGCGGACGTCCCAGCCGGCCGAGCGCAGGATGTCCGCGGCCGCCTCGGCGGCGGGGGCGTTGCGCGGCGTCCGGGCCAGAAGGATGCGGTTGCCGCCCCAGTGGCGTAGGGCGCGGGGGCCGGTCCGGGTGGAGGCGATGTAGCAGCTGCCCAGCACCGCGCGTCCGCCGAAAGCGGCGCGCAGGGGGCGGTCATGGCCCACCCCGTTGAGCAGGCAGACGACGGGCGGACCGGCAGGCACCGTCTCCTCCACAGGAGGAAAACGGCGCTGCCCGGGGGACGGCGCCCTCTTGGGCGCCGCGGCGCGCAGGCGGCGCAGGGTCTCGGGCAGGGCCGGCGCCTTCACGCAGAGGAGGACGCAGTCGAGGGGCCGGCCCTTCTTGAGGCGGGGGGCGGCGGCCTCCCAGCGCGGAAAGGAGCGGGTGCGGCCGCTCGGGCCGGTGATGGCGAATCCGCCTCGGCGCAGGGCGCCCGCGGCCCGGGCGTCCCGGGTGACCAGGATGACGCGCCTCCCGGCGCGGCGCAGGCTGTCGGCCAGGAGTCCGCCGATGGCTCCCGGCCCGACCACCGCGACGGCGCCCTTTTCCGGCTTCATGGCGCTACTGTACCACAATTGTCCGGGGAAAGAAAAACCCGGCGCGGAGCGCCGGGTTTCCCTTTCTCGCCGAAGGCTGGAGCCTTAGGCGTTCACCATCTTCGCGCAGGAGATGTCGCCCTGCTTGTCGATGAAGTACAGGAAGCCCTTCTCCTTCTTCACGCCGACCTTCTGGACCTTGGTCGGCTTTCCGCCCTTCTTGCCGCCGCGGGCCATCTTCGCGCGGGACACGTCGCCCTGCTTGTCGATGTAGTACAGGTAGCCCTTCTCCCGCTTCAGGCCGATCTTATGGATCTTCTTCGCCATGTTAGTGTATTCCTCCGTCGATATAATCTGCCGCTCCGTCGGACGGAACCGCAGAGACCGTCGACCGACATCCCGAGAATACATTATCCCCCGACGGGATGCAAGGGTTTTCTCGTCGTCCGTCGTCCGTCGTCCCGGAGCTACTTCTTGAAGAGCGGGATCTGGGCTTCCTCGGGGCGGATGATCAGCTGCTCTTTGAGCCACTGATCGACCAGCCCTTTGGCGAAACGGTACTGACGCCCGATGCGGGAGGCGGGGATCTTCTTCTGGCGGATGAGGTTGTAGATCTTGGAGCGGCCCATGGAGAGATACTGCGCCAGGGTCTTGATGTCCATCACTTCGGGCGGGCTGCCCAGGAACAGCTTGCGGGAGACCTTTCTCTTTTTTCGGCGCATGCGTCCTCTCGTGTGCATCAGGATACATCGTTTACCATCTATTGTCAATCCGCCTGTTGCGCTCTACCTGTTGCGCTGCCCCCCCAGCCATAAGGTATAATAGCCGCGCGCGCTTCGGCACGCTGCGGAGGGGCCGGATTCACTCAGCCCGGGATGGGATTTTCCGGGGGGTGTGATATTTTGGCTTGTGCCGCAAAAATCATTTTGATATAGTCATTGGAATATATGGCCACCTACGAAACCGTTCTCGTCATCCATCCCCGCCTCTCCGACCCGGAGGTCGCCGAATTCGCAGACAAGACGAAGCTGATGATCACCAAGGGCGGAGGGGAGATCCTCAACGAGGACCGGTGGGGTCGCCGCAAGCTCGCCTACCCCATCGACAAGGCCCGCGAAGGATTCTACATCTACCTGAAATTTTCGGCGGAAGGCCCGCTGGTCAATAAGATCAGCCAGCATTTCCGCATCCAGGAGAACATCCTGCGCGCGCTGACGGTCCACGCCCAGGAGGGCAAAGCCATCGAGCCCCCGAAGGATAAGGACAAGGACAAGGTCCAGGCTCCCCAATGAAAGAGATTCGCCTGCTCGAGCAGAACATCGTGCTGATCTCCGGCTATCTGGGCAAGGACCCCGATTTCCGGTCGACGACGAAGGGCACGTCCATGTGCACCTTCCGGGTCGGAGTGACCCGCCGCTTCAAGGACACCGCCTCCGGAGAGTGGAAGGACGACACCAGCTGGGTCCCCGTCACGGTGTGGGGGGAAGCGGCGGACCGCCTGAAGGACCGGCTCAAGAAGGGCAGCCCCGTGCACGTCGAGGGCCGCCTGCAGAGCCGGGATTACGAGGATAAGACGGGACAGAAGCGGTTCGCCCTGGACGTCGTGGCGCGCCGTGTGCAGTTCCTCGCCAAGGCGTCGGCGACCAGCGAGAGCGCTCCCGCCCCCGAGGGCGGCGAGAGCAAGTCGGACGGAGATTTGGAGGAGGTCCCCTTCTAATGGAACAGGAGACGGTGGAGACGACGCCGTCCCAGGGTGACGCGCCGGCGAGCGGGGGCAAGGAGCGCGCCCGGTTCGCACCGACCGCGCGCCGCCGCGGGCCGTTCAAGCCGCGCCGCAAGGTGTGCCGTTTCTGTGCGGACAAGGTGGAGCACATCGATTTCAAGCTTACGCAGGTCTTGAGGACCTTCACCACGGAGCGTGGGAAGATCCTCTCGAGCCGGATCACCGGCACCTGCGCCAAGCATCAGAAGCAGTTGGGGCGGGCCATCAAGCGGGCCCGCTATCTGGCGCTTCTCCCCTTCACGGCGGTTTAGCCGGGGCCGGCCAGCGGCCGGCCCGGGAAATCCAGGAGAGCTCTGAGCTATGAAGGTTATCCTCAAGTCCGAAGTCGAGAATTTGGGCCGCGCCGGAGAGATCCGCCAGGTCGCACGCGGATTCGCCCGGAACTATCTGATCCCCCGGGGACTGGCCATGGAGGCCACGCCCTCGGCCATGGCTTGGTTCGAGAAGGGCAAGGAGCGCCGCGAGAAGGCCGGCGCGAAAGCCCTCGCCGAGGCCAAGACCACCTGCCAGCGGCTGGCGTCGGTCGCCCTGTCGTTCTCCCGCCGGGTGGGCGAGAACGGCAAGTTGTTCGGCTCGGTCGGCAAGTCCGACGTGGTGAAGAGCCTCAAGGCCTCCGGCTATACGGTGGACAAGTCCGCCATCATGCTCGAGAACCCCATCAAGGACGTGGGCGAGCACGAGGTGGAAGTCCGTCTCGCCTCCGACGCAAGCGCCAAGATCAAGGTTTCCGTCGTCCCGCGCGGCTGACCGGCTCCGCCGGGAGGGAGTCCATGCCCGATTCGCCGCACATTCCGCCTCAGGCGTTGGAGGCCGAGATGGCCGTTCTCGGCTCGATGCTCATCGAAGCCGAAGCCGTCGAAAAGGCCGTCGATCTGCTGGAAGAGAAGGATTTCTACCGGGACGCCCACCGCAAGATCTTCGCGGCGATCCTCGGCCTTTGCGAGAACGGACAGGCCATCGACTGCGTCACGGTCGGCGAGGAGCTCAAGCGCCTCAAGCAGATCGGCGAGATCGGCGGCGCCTCCTACCTCGCCGAGCTCACCCAAAAGGTCTCCACCGCCGGCTACGTCGACCATTACGCCAAGATCGTCCGGGAACGCTCGGTCCTGCGGGAGCTGATCCGGGTCTCCACCGACATCGTAGGCCAGTGCTATGGGACGGAGAAGGAGGCCGACGCGCTCCTCGATGAGGCCCAGCAGAACATCCTCGCGGTCGCCCAGAAGCAGACCGTCTCCAGCTTCTACCGGGCCAAGGAGCTCTCCCACGAGGTCATCGAGCGCATCGAACTCCTGCACCAGCGCAAGCAGGAAGTCATCGGCGTGCCCACCGGCTTCAAGCGCATCGACAAGATGACGGCGGGGCTCCAGCGCGGCGACCTCATCCTGCTGGCCGCCCGCCCCAGCCAGGGCAAGACCGCCCTCGCCCTCAACATCGCGGCGAACGTGGCGCTCAAGGACCCGGCCATCCCCGTCGCGGTGTTCTCGATGGAGATGTCGCGCAGCTCCATCATGACCCGGCTCATCTCCTCGGAGGCCCGGGTGAACCAGCAGGATGTGCGGACCGGTTATTTCAAGCGCAGCAGCTGGACTGACCTGACCAACGCGGCGGCCCGCATCTCCGAGGCGCCGCTATTCATCGACGATGGGACCAGTCTCTCGGTGCTGGAGGTCCGCAGCCGCTCCCGCCGCCTGGCCAACGAGCTGCGCGCCGAAGGCAAAGAGCTGGGCCTGATCGTCATCGACTATCTCCAGCTCATGCGGGGGAGCTCCCGCCGCTCCGAGAGCCGCCAGCAGGAGGTCTCGGAGATCTCCCGCGGGCTGAAGGCCCTGGCGCGGGACATGAACCTGCCGGTCATCGCCCTGTCCCAGCTCTCGCGGCGCCCCGAGGACAAGGGCCGCTCCGACAGCCGGCCCCAGCTCTCGGACCTGCGCGAGTCCGGCGCCCTGGAGCAGGACGCCGACGTCGTGGCCTTCATCTACCGGGAAGGCTACTACAAGCGCGACGACCCCTCGGTCCAGAACAAGGCCGAGCTCATCATCTCCAAGCAGCGCAACGGCCCCGTGGGCACGGTCGAGCTCGTGTTCCGGCACGAATTGACCCGCTTCGAGAGCGCCACCGACGTCCCCGAACCCGGGGACGAGGGGTCGGGCCAGGGCGAGTTCGAGTCGTGACCGCCGCGCCCCATAGGTTCCACGGGGCGCCTGCCGCGGGGAGCGGCGTCTATTCCATCCGGTTCCCCAAGCTCTACCGTCCGACCTGGGCGGAGATCGATCTGCGCGCCCTGCGCGCCAACCTGGAACGGATCCAGGACCGGGTGGGCCGGGACGCGCGCATCCTCTTCGTGGTGAAGGCCGACGGCTACGGGCATGGGGCGGTCGAGGTCGCCCGCGCGGCGGTGGCCGCCAAGCACGCCGCCTGGCTGGGGGTCTCCTCCGTCGAGGAGGGGGCCGTGCTCCGCGAGGCGGGCCTGCGCGTCCCCATCCTCATCCTGGGCTCCTTATATCCTTTCGAGAGCACGCTCGCCGCGATCCGCTACGGGCTGACGCCGACCGTGGCCTCGCTGGACGGCGCCAAGCGCCTCGTGCGCGCCGCCGGGCATCTGGCGCCCCGGGAGCGGCGCCGCCTGCCCTTGTGCTGCCATCTCAAGATCGACACGGGCATGGGGCGCATCGGGGTCCGCTGGCCGGCGGGGCGCGAGGTCGTAGAATACCTCCTCGGCGTCCGGGGCGTGCGCCTGCAGGGGATCTACACCCATCTGGCCCGCGCGGACGAGGACGCCCTGTTTACGCGGCGCCAGCTCGCCGCTTTCGCGGAGGCGGTCGCCGGCGCCGAGCGGCTGGGCGGACGCATCCCCATCCGGCACGCCGCGAACTCCGCGGGCGCCCTGCGCTTCCCGGAGAGCCGCTGGGACCTGGTCCGCCCCGGCCTGGCCGCCTACGGCCTGTTCGAGGATTTTACGCCGGTGCTCAGCCTCAAGACCCGGGTCGTCTTCCTCAAGCAGGTCCGCGCCGGGACCTGGATCGGCTACGGCCGGCATCACCGCATGGCCCGCGCGGGGCGCGTGGCCACGCTCCCCATCGGCTACGGGGACGGTCTGCCCCGGCAGCTGAGCGCGGGCAGCCCGGTCCCGGGGGCGTCCGTGCTCATCCGCGGCCGGCGCTGTCCCATCCTGGGCGCGGTGACCATGGATATGACGATGGTGGACGTGAGCGGAGTGCCCCGCCCCGAGGTCGGGGATGAGGCGGTGCTGATCGGACGCTCCGGGAAGCTCGAGATCACCGCCGGCGAGGTCGCACGCCGTTCCGGGACGATCCCGTACCAGATCGCGACCGGTCTGAGCGCGCGCGTGCCGCGAGTCTACCTGCGATGAAGGTCTCTCCGGCCGCGGCGCTGGCTTTCGTCGTCCTGTGGACGCCGGCGGTCCGGGCGGAGGAGTCCTCCGCCCCCGGGGATGTCGTCCTTCTGGCCGCCTCGATCCCGGTCCCGTCGGTGGCGAACGTGCTGTCGGCGCCGCTGGCTCCTTCGGAGTCGCTCGCGTCGGACGCCACGGCGGAGGCCGCCGTTCCGGAAGCGTCCACGACGACGGAGAGCGCCGGGTCGGAGTTCGACCAGTTCGCCGGGGAGTTCCAGACCGCATCCAGCACCGCCGCCCTGAAGCCGGTCTTCGATCCCCTGCGCGGCTACAACCGGGTGATGTTCGCGGTCAACGACAAGTTCTACTTCTGGGTGGGCAAGCCGTTGGCCTGGTCGTTCGCGGCGGTGACGCCGAGGCCCGTGCGGGTCAGCGTGAACCGGGGCTACCGGAACCTCGGCTTCCCGGTCCGCTTCATCGGCTGCGTGCTGCAGTTCAAGGTCAAGCGCGCCGGCATCGAGCTGGGACGCTTCCTCGCCAATTCCACCCTGGGGATCGCGGGGCTCTTCGACCCCGCGGACCGCTGGTTCAGGCTGCCTCCGCCGCCGGACGAGGACCTGGGGCAGACCCTGGGGAAGTACGGCGTGGGAGATGGTTTCCCCCTGGTCCTGCCCTTGCTGGGCCCGACCAACCTGCGCGACGGGCTCATGATGCTCCCCGCCGTGTTCCTGAGTCCCGTCGGCTACGTGGCCAACATGCCCACGACGGTGGGCGTGAGCGCCGGAGACCAGGTCAATTGGCTGTCTTTGCACCTAGGTGAGTACGAGAGCCTGAAGAAGGACGCCCTGGACCCCTACACCTTCATGCGGGACGCTTACAAACAGCTCCGGGACAAGAAGATCAAGGATTGAGTACCATGAGCGATGCGGCGGCGGCCGAATAGGGGATGATGGCGCGACTTAGATCCGTCTACAGTTGTTCGGAGTGCGGGCATTCGGAGCCCAAGTGGGCGGGCCAATGCCCGGGCTGCGGCGCCTGGAGCTCCCTGGTCGAGGAGGCGGTGGAGGTGCGCTCCGCCGCCGGGGAGCGTGCGGCGCCGCGTTCCCTCACGGATTTCAGCTCCGAGGTGGTGCCGCTCTCCGGGACCGAGGGTCCCGCGGAGGAGCGCCTGGCGACCGGCATCGGCGAGTTCGACCGTCTGCTCGGCGGCGGGCTGGTCGCGGGGCAGGTGGCCCTGCTGGCGGGCCCCCCGGGGATCGGGAAGTCCACCTTGATGCTCCAGGTCGCCGGGAAGCTCGCGTCCTCGGGTAAAGTCCTCTACGTCAGCGGCGAGGAATCCCTGGGACAGATCTCGGGGCGGGCCAAGCGCCTGGGTGTGCGCTCCGAGCAGATCCTGCTCCTCGCCGAGACCGACCTGCATAAGATCGTGAATGCCATTTCGGAGCACGGCCCGCGCGTCGTGGTGCTGGACTCGATCCAGACGGTCTGCCGCGCGGACATGACGGGAGGCGCGGGCTCGGTGGGGCAGGTGCGCGAGTGCGCGGCCGAGCTCCTGCGGGCGGTCAAGAAGCGCGGCTCCGTCCTCTTCCTCCTCGGTCACGTGACCAAGGAGGGGAGCGTGGCGGGCCCCATGGTGCTCGAGCACCTCGTGGACACGGTGCTCCAGTTCGACCTGGAGGCCCGGCAGTCTTTGCGCATCCTGCGGGCGCAGAAGAACCGCTTCGGCTCCGCGTCCGAGCTCGGCCTCTTCGAGATGTTCGAGGGGGGGCTCCGAGAGGTGTCGGACGCCTCCGCCTTCTTCATCGAGGAATTGGGGGAGGGCGCGGGCGCGGGGCGCGCGGTCTCGGTGGCCATGGAGGGGAACCGCCCCATCCTGGCCGAGGTGCAGGCCCTGGTGACCCCCACGCGCTATCCGCTGCCGCGGCGCATGGCCACCGGGCTGGACTTGAACCGCGTCCTGGTCCTGGTGGCCTCCCTGGAGAAGCATCTGCGATTGCGCCTGGAATCGAAAGACGTGTATCTCAACGTGGCGGGCGGCCTGCGCCTGCGCGACCCCGCGCTGGAGCTCGCGGCGTGTCTCGCCATCCTCTCCTCGGCGCGGGACGAGGCCCTGCCGGCCGACCAGGTGTTTTTGGGGGAGGTGGGGCTCCTGGGACGGCTGGGGCGCATCGGCCTCCTCGACCGCCGCCTTCAGGAAGCGGGCCGGGCGGGCTTCAAGAAAGCCGTGGTCTCCGCGCGTTCGCTCGCGGCGCTCCGTCAGTCGGGGGGGAACCCCTCCATCGAGGTATTCGGCGCGGAGGACCTTCGGTCCGCCGCGGCCGTCAGTTTCAAGGAGAACCCATGACAGCTTGGATCTACCGCATCCTCATCGTCATCGCCTGCCCCATCCTCGCCTACACGCAGATCGCCCGGGACAAGACCGGCCTCCTCATCGGCCTCCTGGTCGGCGTCACTCTGGTGGCGGTCGAGCTGGCGCTGGAATCCATCAACCTCCTTACCATGATCTTCGGCATCCTGGGGGCCGGGGTGGCCACCCTGCTTGCCAGCTTCATCGACTACCTCGTGCGCCAGGTGGCCAGCGACGCCTTCTATACCCAGTGGGACAAGTATGCCCTCCTGCGCTACTTCGCCTTCGCGACCCTTGGGCTCGTGGTCAGCGTCCGCAAGTTCCCGGAGTTGGACTCGCTCGACCGCGACATCCTGGCCTCCTCCCGCAGGCGTGGGGCGGACCTGAAGGTGGTGGATACCAGCTCCATCATCGACGGCCGGGTGGTGGACATCTGCGAGACCAAGTTCCTGAGCGGCGCCCTGGTGGTGCCGCGCTTCGTGCTCAACGAACTGCATGGGCTCGCCGACTCCCCGGACAACCTCAAGCGCGCCCGCGGCCGCCGGGGGCTCGACATCCTGGCCCGCCTGCAGGAGAACCCGGGCATCGCGACCAAGATCATCGACCGGGACGTGCCCGAGTGCGACGAGGTGGACGCCAAGATCGTGCGCCTGGCCAAGGACCTGGGGGCCAAGGTGTTGACCACGGATTTCAACCTCAACAAGATCGCCGCGATCGAAGGGGTGCTCTGCCTCAACATCAACGACCTCACCAATGCCTTGAAGCCCGTGGTGCTGCCCGGGGAGTGCATGTCGCTCTTCGTTATGAAGGAAGGCAAGGAGCGGGAGCAGGGGGTCGGCTACCTGGACGACGGGACGATGGTGATCGTGGAGGACGGCAAGCGGCACATCGGCAAGCGGGTGGACGTGCAGGTCTCCTCCATCCTGCAGACCTCCGCCGGCCGCATGATCTTCAGCCGCTTCCGCGCCGAACGCGCCGCCTGAGAACGGAGGGCGCGTCCCGCCGTGCTTTGATATAATGTAGCCGAGTACAAAAGGGTCCGGAGCGGTCCATCGCTCCGGAGGAATGAGATGGTCGGGCCGCCATCTAGTGTAGTGAGTTCAACGCTTCTTTACATTTGAAAAGCCGTCATACCGGCGCCAGCCGGTATCCAGCGTGAGGAACGGATTCAAAAGACCTGTTCTGGGGCCTGGACCCCGGCTTTCGCCGGGGTGACGAATGTAATTGGACTTATGACTCACTACACTAGGGAAACCCGGGCGGCCTTTTTGCCGCCCGGATATCCTCGGGCGGCCCTTTTGTTTATCGCCGCTCCACATCTGTGGAGGGACCATCATGCACGACGACAAGGTTCAGAAGCCGGAGTCATCGGAGGGGGGCGTAGGGGGGGGCGGATTCACCGCCCTGGTGATATCCTTCGTGGTGGCCGGACTGGTCCTATTACTCCTCCGATTCCTTTTCGGCATCCGCGTGTTTTAGGGAAGAGGGATCGATATGCATGAGCCGGGGATCGCCGGATTGCTGGCGAATCTGCTCGCCATCCTCCTCAGCGCCAAGCTCTTCGGGGAATTGGCCGAGCGCTGGGGTCAGCCCGCCGTTCTCGGGGAACTGCTGGGCGGAGTCGTTCTGGGGTTCGGATTATTTCCGTTCTTCCACCCGGACGACTCCGTCCTGGCCATCCTAGCCGAGGTCGGGGTCATCCTCCTGCTCTTCGAGACCGGAATCAACAGCGACCTCTCCCAGTTGCTCAAGGTCGGGCCGGTTTCTCTGGCCGTGGCCTCTGTCGGAGTCGCGGTGCCGTTCCTGCTGGGTTACGGTCTCATGTCCCTCCTGGGATACGGCGGGATGCAGGCGGTCTTCATCGGGGCCGCGCTCACGGCGACGAGTGTCGGCATCACGGCGCGGGTCCTTGCGGATATGGGCAGGCTGGGGATCCCGGAGGCTCAGATCGTATTGGGCGCAGCCGTCATCGACGATATCCTAGGCATCATCATCCTGTCCGCGGTCCAGGGCATCGCAGCGTCCGGCTCCTTGTCTTGGTTCAGCGTCCTGCGCACCACGCTGCTGGCGGTCGTGTTCCTCGGCGCCGCACTTTGGATCGGCCCCCATGTCTCGGATGTCATGGTGAAGATCGTGCACCGGATGAGGGTAAGGGGGGTGCTCATCGTATCGGCGCTTTGTTTCGCCTTCGCCATGGCCCTCCTGGCCCAGGCGCTGGGCACCGCGATGATCGTAGGAGCATTCACGGCGGGGATCATCCTCGCGCGAACGGACAAGCGCGAGGATATCGATACGACTCTCAAGCCCATATCCGACCTATTCGTCCCGATCTTCTTCGTGATGGTCGGAGCCAAGGTGCGGCTGGGCGCCTACAACCCCTTCTTCCCGGAGAACCGCGCCATGTTGGGCTTGGCCGCGGCGCTCATCGTCCTGGCCATCATCGGCAAGGTGGTCAGCGGCTGGGCCGTATGGGGGCGCGGTTTGAACCGGCTGGGGATCGGCGTCGGCATGATCCCCCGGGGAGAGGTGGGCCTCATCTTCGCCCAGATCGGACTGGCATCGGGCGTGATCGCCGTGCCGCTTTATACCGCGGTCGTCGGCATGGTCGTGGCCACGACGTTCCTCGCCCCGTTGCTCCTCAAAAGGGTCCTGCAGAAATGATACCTTCCCTTGACGGTCCGAAGGCGAGGTCTGCTCCATGCGGATAACACTAAGGCTGACGCTGTCCCTCCTGGTCGTCGTGGCCGCGGTGGCCGCTTTCTCAGCCTTCTTCCAGCTGCGTCAGGAACGAGAGATCCAGCAAGAGGATCTGGGGCGCCGCTCCCTGCTGCTCGCGCAGAGCCTCCAGGAATCCGTGGAGCCTCTTCTGACGAAGGGGCCTTCCCAGAAGCTCCAGCGCCTGGTGGAGCGATTCGGGAACCGGGAGCGGTTGGCCGGGGTGGCGGTATACGACCTCAAAGGCACGCCGCTGGCGGTCACCGCCAGCCTCGCCTCGGTGCTGCCCGGGCTGCCGCCGATCGTCGCGGAATCCATGACCGCGGGGGTGGACGTCGGCGGATTTGTGACCGTCGGCGGACGAGACCTGCATCTGCATGCCTTGCCGCTGCGTCCGGATGACAAGATCGCGGGCGCCTTGCTCATCGTCCATGACGCGGCATTCATCCAGAGTCATCTTTCACGGATCTGGCGCCGCACCTTTCTGCGGGTCATGATCCAGATGGTCCTCATCACCTTCGTGACCCTGCTGGTCGTGAAGTGGAACATCGCGGGGCCCCTGGAACAGGCGGCGGAGTGGATGAAGAAGCTGCGTCTCGGCGAGACCTCGGAGCCGCTGAAGCTGCCCAAGGCCGATTTCTTCGCCCCGATCGCCAAGGAGGTCTCCACTTTCGCCGCGCATCTGGCTGCGGCCAAGTCCGCGGCGGAGCAGGAGGCGCGCCTGCGGGAGAACGCGGAGTCTCTCTGGACCCCGGAGCGGCTGAAGGAACATGTGAGGACCCGGCTCAAGGGGAAGCCTCTTTTCATCGTCTCCAATCGGGAACCCTACATGGACATGCACCGGGGCCGCGCCATAGAAACCATCATCCCGGCCGGCGGTCTGGTGACGGCCCTGGACCCGGTGCTGCGCTCTTGCGGAGGCACCTGGGTCGCCCATGGGGCCGGCGATGCCGACTTCGAGACCGCCGATGCGAACGGCCGGATCCGGGTCCCTCCGGAAGATCCGTGCTATACCCTGCGGCGGGTGGCCATCACCAAGGAAGAGGAAGACGGCTACTACTACGGGTTCTCCAACGAAGGGTTCTGGCCCCTGTGCCACATCGCCCATGCCCGCCCGGTCTTTCGAGAGGAGGATTGGGCGCAATATCAGCGGGTGAACCAGAAATTCGCGGATGCGGTCGTGGAGGAGATCGCGGGGGTGGAGGAGCCCTGCCTCCTCATCCAGGATTATCACTTCGCACTCCTGCCCAGCCTCCTCAGGGCCAGGCGTCCGGACGCGAGGATCGCGATCTTCTGGCACATACCCTGGCCCAATCCCGAGGCCTTCGGCATCTGCCCTTGGCAGAAGGAACTTCTATCCGGGATGCTCGGCGCGGACCTGATAGGATTTCACACCCAGTTCCACTGCAACAACTTCCTGGACACGGTGGACCGGGTCCTGGAGTCCCGCATCGACTGGGAGCGTTTCTCCGTCATCAAGGGCGGCCACCCCACCGTGGTCAAGCCGTTCCCCATCAGCGTCGCCTTCCCCAACGCCTTCCAGGACATCGCTCCCATAGGGAAGCCGGTGCTGGACCGGGCGGCATTGCTCAAGGAGCTGGGGACCAAGGCGGAGTTCCTGGGCGTGGGCGTGGAGCGTATGGATTACACCAAGGGCGTGCTCGAGCGCTTGCGCGCCGTAGAGCGCTTTCTGGAGAAATATCCGCAGTATCAGGGCAGGTTCAGCTTCGCGCAGATCGGCGCCCCGAGCCGCACCCACATCAAGCGCTATCACGACTTCCTTGCGGAGGTGGATGCTGAGGTCGAGAGGATCAACTGGAAGTTCAAGGCCCGGGATTGGAAGCCCGTGGTGTATCTTAAGAAGCACCACAGCCACCGCGAGATCCTCCCCTTCTATATGCATGCGGACCTCTGCATGGTCACGTCGCTGCATGACGGGATGAACCTGGTCGCCAAGGAATTCGTCGCCGCCCGCGAGGACAATGGCGGCGTTCTGATCTTGAGCCGCTTCGCGGGGGCCTCCCGGGAACTCCGCGACGCCCTGATCATCAACCCCTACGACATCGAGCAGACCGCCGACGCCATCCGCTATGCCTTGGAGATGGATTCCGAGGAGCGGTCCGCGCGGATGAAAAGATCCCGCGAGACCATCCGGGAGAACAACATCTATCGCTGGGCGGGGAACCTCATCACGGAACTCAGCCAGATCCGCCGGGAACCCCGGCCTGCGGTACCCCCGGCGGTGTGACGGCGGATCGCCATCGCCTGGACATGGAGAAAAGCGGTCTTTGGTGTTGGCTGAGCACTCCGCTGCTGTTTCTGCTCGTCGGTGCGGGTTCCTGGCTTTGCGGCAGCCCGCCGCCTACCTGGTTCCCGTGGCGCGGGGCTTGGATCGCGCTGCTGTTGATCGTTGGAGCGGCCTGACTCCGGCGTGGGTGAGCTTGGGTTTCCCCGACCGTGCGGGGGACCGCGGCGGGCAGGACGCGCACCCTCCAGCCAGGATATCGAGGACTCCCCGCAGGGGCGCCGACACCCAGGTCGGGCGGTTGTTGAGTTCGTAGGCCAGCTCATAGAGGGCCTTGTCCAGAAGGAAGGCGTCCAGGAGTCGCGCGGCCCGTTGCGGGAACAGCGGGGTACCGGCCAGGACCGAGCGATATTCGTCCAGGAACTCCTTGCCCGCGGCCGCGCCCCAGGCCCGGGCCCGGGACTCCAGGGCGGCGCGCTCGCGTGCCGGCGCGGTCCGGTCGCGGAGCGCCGCCTGGGCCGCGTATTCGAACGAGCGCAGCATCCCCGCCGCGTCCCGCAGGGGCGATTCCTTGGCTCGGCGCTCGGCCAGCGGCCGCGCGGGCTCACCCTCGAAGTCGATGATGTAGAAGTCGTCGCCCGTGTAGAGTATCTGTCCGAGATGCAGGTCCCCGTGGACCCGGATGCGGAGGAGACCTTTCCCCGCGCCGGGTAGTTCCTCGAAGCGACTCCGGACCTCTCCCTCCCGTGCCAGGAGTCCCTCGGCGTCGGCGCGGAGTTCAGTCGGGAGGTTCCCTTCGCGCAACAGACCCAGGGCGGTCCGAGCGCGATCGCGCATCGATCCGCGCAGGCGGCGAAGGCTCTGCAGGGTGAATGGTTCAGGACGGAAAGCCGGGTCATTGGTGATCCGAGATAGAGCGAGGTGGAGCTCCGCGACCCTTCGACCGAGCAGGCGGGCGGATTTGAGATACGATCCGTTGTGCAGAGAATCCTCTTCGGGGGATCCGTCGAGGAAGCGGCGAGCCTCTGCGAGCGAATAGGTCCAGGCGTCGCCTCGATTGGGGACGAATCCCTGCAGGACGGCCAGGGTCAAGGGCTCTCCAGCCTCCGGTCGATAGGTGAGGGTGCCTCCAAGCCTAGGCGTCCGGGTGAATGCTGATTGCGAGCTCAGGGCCCGGCACATTTCGAGTTCCGGGTTGACTCCTGGTTCCAAGCGACGGAAGAACTTCATGATCCAGCGTTCGCCGAACACGAGAGAGGTGTTGCTCTGTTCAGTCCTCAGGATGGCGGAACCCGGAGTCCGATCCTCGTGCACGGGGGTGGCCGGCCAGGTCGAAGGGGGTTCCCCACTGACGCTCCCGTGTTCCCCGGGGAAGGTCCGTCCGCTTCGGATGGCGTGGAACAGACATCCCCGCACCCACGGTTCCGTCAGTCCGGGGCAGAGGACCACTCCGCCGCACCGCGCCAGAACGGGGGTCTCTGCGTGCGCTCTGGTGCCCTGTGCGGCGCAGAGGAGATAGGTCTCGGATGACTCGTTTCCGTAACGGACCAAGACCATCAAGAGGGCAGCGGGGCGGGGCCCGGGGAGCATAACGGCTTCATCCACCGAGACGGCGGTCAGGGAGCGGGCCTTCCCGGCGAACCAGCGTTGGCGCTTCAGGTAGCCGGGCAGCGCCGCTTCAATCGCGGATCGGATCTCCGGTGAAAGGGCTGCCAGCATGGCATAGCATAAGGGAAAATCAGGGACTTTGGTATACTACTCGCGAGGCGACTGCGAGTGAGAGGTTGGGCCGAACTAAAACGCACACTGCTGGACGGCGTCGGGGACGGACGGCCCCTGGTCCTCGGGCTGGATTTCGACGGCACGCTGTCTCCTTTGGTGCGTCGGCCTTCGCGGGCCCGGCTTCCGGGAAAGACGCGCAGACTGCTTGCCTCATTGAGGCGAGGCAAGGCCGTCCGCCTGGCCATCATCAGCGGCCGGAGCCTCCCCGACATCATGTCCAAGGTCGGCATCCCGGGCATCTATTATTCCGGCAACCATGGGCTGGTGATGCGTGGTCCCGGTGTCGCCTGGTGCCACCCGCAGGCGCGTGCGGCGTCCAAGCGCATCCAGCATCTGGCCAAGGCCTTGTCCCCGGCGTTGCGCGCTTTCCCGGGGGCGCTGTTGGAGGACAAGGGCTTGACCATGACCATCCACTACCGCGGCGTCCAGCGCGAGGACGCGGACGTGCTGGGCGGGTTCCTGAAGCGCGTGGTGGAGGGGCGCAGAGGGCTCGTGCTGGCGGCGGGGAAGAAATCCTGGGAGATCCGGCCGCATCTGGCCTGGAACAAGGGGCACGCCCTGTCGCGGATCGCGCGCATCGCGGCACCCGGAGGCAGGATGATGTTCATCGGCGATGACCGGACCGATGAGGATGGTTTTCGAGAGTTGGGGCGCCGGGCGGTGACTATCCGGGTGGGCCCGGCTCTGAAGTCGGCGGCCCAGTTCTATCTGCCCCGGCAGACGCAGGTCCATCAATTCCTGAAGATCCTGTGCGAAATGCTGCCGGACCGTCCGTGCCGTTCCCGGTCTACGGGGCGCTAGCGCCCTTGTCCTGCGAGCCTATGCCCCCAGCAGATGGGTCAAGCCCTTCAAGGGGATGACCGCCCACTCGGGATGGGATTCCAGCTCATTGCGGATCTCCTCGACGGTCCGCTCCAGGAGCAATACCCCGAGGAGAGTATCCAATTCGGAGCGGCTCTTGGGGAGGATTGCGGCATCCCCGATCGTTTCCAGATAGGATCTCAGGAAGGCGGCGGAGACCCATTGGCACCAGAAGCGGGCCCAGGGCTCCAGGCGCACCGCATCCTCGGCCCGGGAGACCCCGACGCGCCCCAGAAGGATCGTGTAGGCCGCGTATTCGAAGGAACGCAGCATGCCGGCGACGTCGCGCAGGGGCGACTTCTTGATTCGGCGGTCATGGAGCACCTGCGCGGCCGGACCCTCGAAATCGAAGATCTGAAAATCGGTCCCGGTGTAGAGGACCTGCTTGAGATGGTAGTCCCCGTGACAGCGGATCCTCTGTCCGGAGAGCTTCTTCCCGACCAGCCCGCGGAAACGCCGCAGGATTTCGCTGCTCTTGCCCAGCGCCGTCTCGGCCAGCGGCCGATGGAGCTCGGGGATGTCATTGAGTTTGCGGCGCAGGAGGTAGATGGTGTCGTTGGCGCGGGTGCGCAGGGATTGATAGAGGGAGCGTTGATAGAGCTCCGAGAAGTCCTCCGGAGCGAAACTCGTTCCTTTCGTCCCATCGGCGAGAGCCTTGTGGAGTTCGGCCGTGCGCTTGCCCAGGAGTTTGGCCGTTTCCAGATAGGCTCCGATGCGTTGCGCCGCAAGGGGTGTCGGCTCCTGGTCCAGGAGTTCCAGGAACTGAGATGTCAGGACCGGTTGTTCCTTGGGGGAGTCGGCTGGACCCGTGAGGTCGTCAAAATACCGGCGCAAGGTGTCCAGGGTGTACTGCCAGGCCTCACCCCGGTTCGGGACATAGACGTGGAGCACGGCCAGGGTCGTGGACTCGCCCCGCTTGGGACGATAGGATATCTCCCCGGCCAGCGCGGGGGAGTAAGGGAAGCCCGCCTGCGCCAGGTGGCGGCTGATCTCGGCATCGGGATTCTCTCCGGCATAGATCCGGCGGAAGAGCTTGAGGATGAGCCGGTCGCCGAACAAGACCGAGGTGTTGCGCTGTACCGTCTTGGCCAAGGCGGGCTCGGGCAGGGGGCGTCCGTCGACCGCCGCCGCGAAGGCGGAGGCCGCGGTCATGACGATATCTCCCGCGCGGCTCTTCAGCCGGCGCCCCGCGCGGATAGCGGCCAGGAGCGCCGCGCAGAATTCCGGATCGGCGACGGCGTCGAACAAGACCCCCTCGGATGCGGTTTTGCCGCCCTTGCGGCGGAGCTCGGCCAGGATGCTGAAGGGATGCTCCTGCCGGATGCTCTGGGCCTGCTTCTCCGTCGCAATGGTGATGGGCAGGAGATAGGTCTCCGGCGAGGCGTCCAGGAACTCCACCCGGAGGAGGCAGATGCGTGCGCCGGCCGATTCTCCATACCGCAGCCGGGCTTCGTCCAGGATGCGGACGGAGCGCAGCTGATGCGACTTCCCCGCGAACCAGTGGCGGGACCGGAGATAGGTCTTCATGGCTTCGCAGAGCCTTGCGTCCGCCTTGCCCGAGAAGATCCCGGCCGCTCCGCCGGAGACCTCGATGGCCGGGGCTTCCGCGGGCACGAGCGCGGTATCGACCTCGGGTGCCGTGGGCTGCCGGATCCGGAACCAATAGAAGGAGTGGGGCGCCAGCGTGAGCATGCAGCGCTTCTCCGTCAGGGGGGGGAACTCGAAGCGCCCGAACATCTCGACCAGGGCCATGCCTTTGCAGCCCGCGAGGTCCAGTTCGGCGAGTTGGACGAAGCGCGACAGGTTGGCCACGACCAGGATGCGCTCGCCGTCGTGGGAACGGATGAAGGATAGGATCTTCCGGTTCTCGCAGGCGACGAACTCCAAGGAGCCGCTGCCGAAGGCCTTGTATCTCTTGCGCAGGTCGATGAGGCGCTTCATCCACCAGAACAGGGAGTGGGGGTTATTCTGCTGGATGTCGACGTTCACCGCCTCGTAGTGATATTCCGGGTCGATGGTGATGGGGAGATAGAGGCTCTGCGGGTTGGCCCGGGAGAAACCGGCGTTGCGGTCCGCGCTCCACAGCATGGGCGTGCGCACTCCGTTGCGGTCGCCCAGGTGGATGTTGTCGCCCATCCCGATCTCGTCACCGTAGTAGAGCACCGGGGTCCCCGGCAAGGATAGGAGCAGGCCGTTGAGCAGCTCGACCTTGCGGCGATGATTGCCCAGCAGGGGAGCGAGCCGTCGGCGGATGCCGAGATTGATGCGCGCCTTGGGGTCGCGGGCATAGTACCGGTACATGTAGTCCCGCTCCTCGTCCGTCACCATCTCCAGGGTGAGCTCGTCGTGATTGCGCAGGAAGATCGCCCATTGCCCCCGGCCCGAGACGTCGGGGGTCTGCTGGAGGATGTCCACGACCGGGAAGCAGTCTTCCATGTGCAGGGCCATGAACAGGCGCGGCATGAGGGGGAAATGGAACGCCATGTGGCATTCGTCGCCCGCCCCGAAATAGGCCGATGCTTCCTCGGGCCATTGGTTGGCCTCGGCCAGGAGCATGCGGCCCGAGAACTTCCGGTCCACATGCAGCCGCAGTTCTTTGAGGAAAGCATGTGTTTCCGGGAGGTTCTCGCAGTTGGTCCCCTCTCGCTCGAAAAGGTAGGGGACGGCGTCGAGCCGCAGTCCATCCACTCCCAGACCCAGCCAGAAGTCGACGACCTTCAGCATGTACTTGCGGACCTCGGGATGGTCGAAATTGAGGTCCGGCTGATGCGCGTAGAACCGGTGCCAATAGTAGGCCTTGGCGACGGGATCCCAGGTCCAGTTCGAGGACTCGAAATCCTGGAAGATGATCCGCGCTTCCTGGTATTTCTGGGGATCGTCGCTCCATACGTAGAAGTCCCGGGCGGGGCTGCCGGCAGAAGCCCGCCGCGCTTTCTGGAACAGTTCGTGCTGGTCGGAGGTGTGGTTGAGGACCAACTCGGTGATGACGCGCAGGCCCCGCCGCTTGGCTTCCTTGAGGAAGCGCTTGAACTCGGCCAGAGTCCCATAGTCCGGATGGATGTTGAAATGATCCGCGATGTCGTAGCCGTCATCCCGGAGCGGGGAGGGATAGAACGGAAGCAGCCAGAGCGCCGTGACTCCGAGGTCCTGGAGGTAGTCGAGTTTGTTCGTCAGGCCGGCAAAGTCGCCTTTCCCGTCATCGTTGCCGTCGAAGAAGGCGCGGACGTGGAGCTCATAGATGATTGCGTCTTTATACCATTGGGTCGACTCGCTCATGGTGCGTCTCCAAGATGCTTGGCGACTCTCTTTTAGCTTTTCATCGGCAGGCTGTGCAAATGCGACAGAGGCAGGGAAGAGACGCTCGAACTGCGGCAAGGAGTACTGGCGCGAGGGATGCGGCGATGAGGCGATGGCGAAACGTCGGAAGAACACGGTCGAGCGGCCGGGGAGATAGTCGACCCGGAGCTGTGCCCGGGCACAGTCGGGGGGCTAGCTACTGGTCGGGGAGTTCTTGCAGGGCCTGGATGACGCCGATGGGGGAGGCCAGGCGCGTGGCGGCGTCGGCCTCCATGAGCTGGACCAGGAGCATGCGCACCGCCAGGGGCAGGCCCGCCGACGCCGTCTCCTCCGCGTTCATGGCGCGCCGGCCGGTCAGCATCTCGAAGAAGCAGGCTCCGATGGAGTAGATGTCGGAGGCCTTGACCGGGATCCCCTGACCCCGGGCCTCGGGCGCCAGGTAGACGTCGTCGGTCGCTCCCAGCAGGCGCGCCGCGACGAAATCGGAGACCTTCACGTAGCCCTGCTGGGTGAGCACGATGCGCTCGGGGCTGAGCCCGCCGTGGTTGAGCCCGTGCCGGAAGGCGTGCTCCAGCGCCCGGCAGACCGGGATGAGTATCTCTCGCGCCTGCTTGAGCTGCAGCGGACCGAGTTCCTCGAGCACGCGGCGCAGGGTCTTGCCCGAGGCGTATTCGTAGACCACGAGCAGGCCCGAGTCCCGGTCGAGGATCTCGAAGATGTCGACGATGTTGGGGTGGTGCAGGGCCGCCGTGCTCTTGATCTGCTCCACCAGGCGCGAACGTGATTCGGGGGACCGGCCTTCGGTCGGGAAGCGCTTGATCACCACGGAGCGGGCCAGGGTCTTGTCGAACGCCTTCCAGACCTGCACTTCCCCGTCGATCGCCGTGCGCTGGAGCAGTTTGTATTTCTTGGCGATGACGGCTTTTTCGTAAAGCGGCTCATCGAGGGTCGGAGGCGGGGGAGCGGTCTCGGCCCGGACCTTGGGCAGGACCTGGCCCTGCACGGCCTGCTTGAGCGTGGACTCCATCTTGCGGCGCTCCTCCGCGGAGAGGCGGTGCAGGTAGCGGCGCAGGACGATCCCGCCGGCGGCGAGCAGGAGGACGCCGATGAGCGCCCCCGCCACACCGCGGACGGCGGTGCCCGCGCTGCGGGACCCGGATGGCCGGGCCGGGGGCACGATGGCCTCGAGCAGGAACCAGCTGTCGTCGCGGCTCGGGTCGAAGAGCCGCTGCCCGGCGCGGGCCTTTTCGTAGGGTTCTTGGAAGCGGTCCTGGTCGATCGCCGCCGCCACCCGCAGGTCGTGCAGGGCGTTCTCCTTGTCGCCCAACTGCTCGTACGCGATCGCCCGCAGGGCGTGGGCGCCCGCGTGCTTGGGAGCGGCTGCGATCGCCCGGTCGGCGCTGCCCACCGCTTCGTCGTAGCGCCCTTGGCCGATCTGCGACTGGGCGAGGACGGCGTAGGCGTCCGGGTTCTTGGGGTCCTTCGCGAGCTCGGCGCGGGCCGCGGCTTCCTTCTTGGCGTAGGCGGATTTGGGGTTCTTGGAGCCGTCGGCCTCCCCGGGTTCGCCGAGCATGGCGGCGAAATCCGGGGAGAGCGGTCCCCCTTCTCCGGGAGCGGCGGCGCCGGCTTTGGGGGCGGACTTGGCATCCCGCTTGGAAGTGAACGGGTCCTGCATGGGCTGGAGGGCTTTCCCGGCCGCCTCCTTGGCCGCGATCTCCCGGCGCTGCATGGGGTGGAACGAGCCGGCCTGGGCGCCCGGGGGACCGCCTCCGGAACTGGAAGTCCCCATGGGGGCGCTCACGAAGCCGCCGCCCGAGTTGAAGCCCTTGCTCCCGCTGGAATTGCCGCTCTGCTGGCCCGCGAAGGTCTTGGGGCGGAGCTTCTCGTCATCCTTCTTGTCCGCCCCGAAGTCCACGGGGCGCAGCTTCCCTTTGGGGAGATTCAGGCCGCCCATCTTGTCCGCGGTGCCCGGGGCGGAGAGGGGCTTCTTCTCCAGCGGCGAGGAGAACTTCTTGATCCGGGATTCCTCGTTCTTCTGGATGTCGAGGCCCTTTTTGTACTCCACGGATCTTTCCGCGCCCGAATAGTCCCCTTCCAGTACTCCCTGAAGGGTCTGCTGGGTCTGGGAGTCCAGTATCCCCATGTTCTGGGCGGCCTGGATCTGCTTGATGACTTCCGGGTCGAGGGGGGGGACTTCCTGCATGGCGGTGCCGGCCTTCTTCTGGGCTTCCTCCGCCTTCTTCTTGGCTTGATCCGTGTAGGGGTCGTAGGGCGTGCCGGTCGCGGCGCACACGCGCGCCGGGGACGCCGCCGATGCGGCCGCCGCGAACAGCAGGAAGGATAGGACAGTCCCTTTGGACATAGTACCGATGTTACTAGGGTAAGTTTACATCAAGGAGGAGTCAAGGGACCTGTGAACCCCCATGCTGAGGGCCCTCAGAGCGACAGCCGCAGGGCGCCGGCCTGCGCGGCCAGGTCCGCGAGCCGGTCATCCTTGGTGAGGACGATGACCTGGAACCCCTTCAATCCTTCGGAGCGGAGCAGGATCTGCAGCGCTTTCCCGGCGCGAACGGGGTCCAGAGAATGGAAGGGTTCGTCCAGGAGGATGAGGCCGCCGTCCGGCATCGCCCGGCGCGCCAGCGTGAGCCGCACCGACAGCCAAAGGGCGTCGCCGGCGCCCGAGGAGAGCCATTCCAGGGGCCGCTCCCCGGCCGCGGCATGGACCGCCTTGAGCTGGGGTTCGCCGGGACCCGCGCTCCGGCGGACCCCGGCGTAGCGTCCTCCGGTGAGCTCCTGGAACATGGGCGAGGCGGCCGCAAAGAGCTCCTCCATGCGCGCCGCGGTGCCGGCGCTGAGTTCCTCCAGGACCCGGTGAGCTTCCTGCGCGGCGTCGCGCCAGCCGACGATGCGCCGGAAGTCCGCCTGGGCCTTGCGGGCGGCGGCCAACAGCGCCTCGGCGGTCCCTCCGAGCGAGGCCTCTTTCAGGGCGAGGCGCTGGGCCAGGGCCGACGACTCGCGCCTTAGGACATCCAGCCGGGCCCGCTTCCCCTCGAGATCCCTGGACAGGGTCGTATCCCGCTTCTCCAGATCCGCGGGGCCCACTCCCGACAAGTCCGCGGGCACGCGGGCGCCCTCCAGTTCGAGCAGGCGCCGGTCCAGAGCCGCATGGAGGTCTTCCGCGGCGGGAAGGCGGGTGCGCGCGGCCGCTTCCCAAGTCTTGCGTTCCGCCACGACTCCTTCCCAAGCGGCGAGCCAGCGCTCGGCCCCGGCGCGATCGTTGACGTTCCAGGCGCGGAGCGCCTCGGTCAGCCCGTCCTCCGCGGCCGTCCTCTCCCGCCGGGCCTTCTCCAGCTCGGCCTCGGCCCCGCGCGCCTTCTCGCGGCTGGCCAAGGCCCGGGCGCGGGCGTTGTCCCGGGCCGTCTCCGCCCGGGCGCGTTCCTCCCGCTCTTGGGCGCAGCGCCGGCCCGCCTCCTCCGGCGCCGTGGCGCCCCAGCCGGCGGCGCGCAGGGCGGCTTCCAGCGCCGCCGACGCCTCCCGGAGGGCGTCCGCCGCCGCAGGCCCGGCGTCGCCGCCCTGACGGGCGGCGAAGAACCAGGCCAGGGCGCCGGCCGCCAGGGCGGCGGCCAGGCCGGCGGCCATTCCGCCGAGCTTCCAGGCCGGGGCGCCGAAGACCAGGGCAGCCGCGCCCGCGGCCAGGAGCGCGACCCAGGCCGGGGCCCGGCCCGAATTCCCGGCCGCTCCGGCGGCGAGCGCGGCGGCTTCGCTGCGCCGTAGGGCCGCATCCAGGGCGTCGAGCCGGGCGGTCTCCGCGAGGCCCGCCAGCTTGCGTTCCGCCGCATCGGCCTCGGCCTCGGCGTCCCGGGCGGCCTGCGCCTGCAGGGACCGCTCCCGCTCGAGCGCCGTCTCGCGGCTGCGCAGCGACGCGATGTTCCGCTCCCGCTCCGCCAGGGTCTGCATATCGGGGAGCCCGGCGCCGGAACGGAGCTGTTCCTTCTCCGCGAGGGTCCGGTTCCGGGCTTTCAGGTCGCGGAGCTCCTCCGCTTCCGCCGCCTGCCGCGCCTCGCGGACCCGGGCCGCGGCGGCTTCGAGTTCCGCGACCTCGCGGGCCAGGGCGCTTTCCTGCGCCTGAGATTCCTGGAACGCGGCGGAGTCGCCCCGCAGGCCCAGGGCGGCCGCGAGCCTGGCTTCCGCGGCGTTCTCCGCTTCCCGCGCTTTTTCCAGCAGCTTCATCCAGGCATAGTTCTTGCGGGTGTCGAAGACCTTCGCCAGCTCCGCCTTCGCCCGCTCCATGCTGACCCGGCCCGCCCCCAGGGCCGCCGAAGACAGGGCCGCGTTCAGCTCGGGATCACCCAGGCGGAAGTCCAGCATGCCCCGCTGGGAGCAGAGGAGCTCCCGGAACAGGGCTTCATCCAGATGCTCCGCTCCGCACGGGCGGTCGCTATCGCTCTCCACCCTGCGGCCGTCGACGTCGCAGACCGCCCGGGACTGGCCGGAGGCGCCGTAGCGGGTGAGGTGGACTTGCCCTTCCTTGGTGTTCCCGGAGGGCTTCCCGAAGAGGGCGCAGAGCAGGGCATCGGAAAGGGTGGTCTTGCCGGCCTCGTTGGCCCCGCAGACCACCGTCGAGCGCCCGGCGAAGCTCAGGGAACGGGTCCCCAGCGCTGCGAAATTGACGACGGAGAGCTCAGTCAGCCGGAGCATCCGCGTCCTCCGCCGCGAGTTCCGCGGGGATGTTCTCCCCGGACATGGCCAGCAAGGCGAGGTGCGCGGCCCGGCCGGCGAGCACGGGATCGCGCTCCTCCAGAGCCCCGAGCTTCGCGAAGAGCTCTCCCACCAGGGACCCCGCGCCGACCTCCAGTTCTCCGGAGTCCCGGACCCGGTTCTTTACGATGGGGCGGGGCGCGCGGGAGCGGAAGGCCGACTCCAGGCTGGCGCAGAGGCCCGCCGCCTCCGCCCGGGGCGCGAAGCCGGTGATGCGCAGGACCGGGACCTGGCCGGGGGGGGCCTGGGCGACGCGGAGCCGGGCGCGCTCTTCGGCTTGGCGCGCGAGTCCGGGCAGGAGCAGGATATGCAGCGGCAGCGCCCGGTGCGCGGCCCGCAGGGGGACGCGTTCGACCGTCGCCGCTCCGGTCCCGTCGAGGGTGACGCGGTTGACCGTCCGCTCCTCGGTCTCGTCGCTGCTGACCATGTCGGGAGAGCCGGGATAGGAGGCGACGCAGCCCGGGCCGGGGGACCACTGGTCGCGGCGGTGGATGTGCCCCAGGGCGGCGTAGCGGAAGGGGGCCAGGTCCGCGTCGCGCAGAAGACAGTCGCCGCTGTCCTCGTCGTCGCCCGAGTCCAGCGCCGCCATCGTCAGCCCCGGCCGGTCGATTGCGGTCCCATGGAGGACCGCGACCCGGGGCAGGTCTTCCGCGGCGGCCGGGCGGAGCCCTTGGGCGGGGAGGCCCTGCCGCTGGAACGGGACGAGGCGGAAGCGCACGCCGCCGACCTCGCGGTCCGCGGGGCCGGCGCCGCAGGCGAACACGTGCCCGCCGAGTTCCAGTCCGGCGAAGGGGTCGGCGGCGCAGGGCGGCGTCGCTGCCGCGCCGACCGAGCGCAGGTGCTCATGGTTGCCGGCGATGAGGAGGACCGGCTTCCCGGCGGTCCCGGCCAGGGCTTCGCGCAGGTCCGCCAGGAGCTTGCGGTCCCGCAGGACCTTCCCGGAGTGGAAGAGGTCCCCGGCGACGACCAGGGCGTCGCAGTCCGCCGCGAGGGCGCAGATCTCCCGGAAGACCTCCAGCCGGTGCGGCGCGTCGGCGGACAGGTGCACGTCCGCGGTGTGTATGAACCTCATGGCCATGCCATTCTACCGAATGCCGGAGCCTTTCGCGCCGTTCCTATGGAAAGGGTGCCCGTGGAAGGGCTATCATACCATGCACCGAGACGCCCCGCGCATGAGCGCTGATCGACTCTACATATATCCCCCAGGCAACTGGATGGAGCGCACCCCGGAACTGGCCCGGGAGGTTCTCCGGGATTCCCAGGCCATAGACGGGGACGCGTTCCTGCTGGAAGCCCCCGCGGGGAGCGGGCGGCTGGAGCGGATGCAGAACAAGCTCCGGAGCGCGAACATCCTGTGCGACACCAAGCCGATCCCGGGTTCGCGCTGGCATCTGTGGGAAGAGTATATGCTGGGGAAATGCAAGCCCGAGCATTTCAGCCTCCTGCCGTTCCTGTTCGGGCCTTTGTGGTACCTGGCCCGCGGGATGCTGCTCAAGGCCTCGCTTTTGGTAGCGGTCTTCCTTGGTCTCCGGGCCGTCCTGTCCCATTTCGAGGGCGCCGGCATCACCTGGCCCGTCTGGATCGCGGTGCTCCTGCATTGGGGTCCGCTCAAGTTCCTGCTCCACTGGGGCGTACTGGAGCATCTCTTCGTCGCCATGTGCGCGGGGACCTTCGGGGAATACGACCTCTTCCTGTACCGGGTGAAAGGGGAGCGCCTCTGGGTGCGGTTTCCGTACGAGCGCTTCCAGGTCCTCGCCTGGTCCTTCATCACCGCAGCCCTGGTGAGCTGGGTCTGGGTCAGCGTCCGGTTCGACTCCGCGGATACGGCGCCGTCTCTGCGCGCCACGGTGGACGAGACGCTCGCCACCTCCGTCTTCGGCAAGCCGCCGCCGCCGCCCAAGGGGTATTGGGACGATTTCGACGCCGCTTTCGCGGCGGGCCGCTACCCGGAGGCCGAGACCATCTCCCGCGAGCGCGCCGAGAAGGGCGATGCCGAGGCCGAATTCCGCCTGGGGCGGGTCCTTTTCGCCGAGGCGGCCCGCGATCTGGAATCCGGCCGGAAGGCGGAGGCCGCGGTCCGCTTCGACGAAGGGAAGGCCCACATGCTCGCCGCGGCCAAGAAGGGTCACGACCGCGCCTGGGATTTCCTGGTGCAGTTCCAGCAGATCAAGGAAGCCACGCGGGGTCCGAAATGACCCGAGCCCGGCTCCTCCGGCTCGTCGCGGCGGCGGGACTCTGCGCGGCCTGCGGGAAGAAGGCCCCGCCCCAGGCCGTCTCCGAGCTCCCCGAGGCCAAGGGCCTATGGTCTTTGGGCGTGGAAGAGGTGAACGCGGGCCGTCCGGAGGAAGCGGTGCCGCTCTGGCGCCGCTGCCTGGAGCGGGACCCGGCGAACGCGGACTGCCGGGCCGGGCTCAAGCTGATCGAGGCCAAGGGGCTCGGGTCCAACATGCCGGGCACGCGCTACACCGGCGCGGTCCTCGCCGGGGGCGACGCCGACGCGCAGGCCGGGGTGAAGCAGATCGAGGCCGGGGACTACGCCGGGGCGCGGGAGAGCTTCGCGCGCTGCCTGGGCCAGGACCCCGGCAACCGGCAGTGCTTGGCGGGCGCCAAGCTGGCGGCGACCCAGGGGTCGCCGTCCTCGGAGCGCGCCGTTCCACCTTCCGCGGAGAGGGCGGCCATGGCGGGAAGGTCCCGGGCGGGGCCGACGGCGGGGACGATGGCGCCCGCCGCGCCGGGCCCGGTCCAGCTCACCGTTCCGGCCGTATCGGAGTCGTCCAAGCGCTCGGCCTACGGCCACTGGGCGGCGGGATTGATGTTATTCCAGAAAGGGGACTACGCCAAGGCGCGCGACGAGTGGTATCTCTGCCTGTCTTTGGATGAGGCGAACGACGACTGCCGGGCCGGCCTGGCCCGCCTCGAGCAAACCTACGGCGCGGAGTTCATGGACACCCGGAGGAAGCCGTGAACCTCCAGGACAAGGTCCGGCGCCTGGAACGGGAGCTGCGCGATTACCGGTCCCGGGCCGCCCTCTTCGACCGCTCCATCCGCTCCAACGACCTCCGGGAGGTCGGCACGGACATGTTCCGGCACTTCTTCCGCTTCTTCGGCGCCTACAAGGGCGACATCACGATCCTGACCGACTACGACGAGCGCGAGCTCTTCGCGCGCTTCGGCTGGAACCCGCGCGGCCGGATGCCGCTGGCGTCCGAACTGCAAGACGCGGCGCGGCGGCAGACCAAGTTCCTGCGGGGGCTGGTCGAGGAGCAGATCTTCATCGGCTACAGCACCGAGAAGCGGCAGCGCATCCTGCAGACCAGCCTCGTCGAACAGAGCCTGCTCGAGTGCCTGGTTTCCAAGAGCCCCCGCCTGGTCAACGACGTCCCGGCCGAACTTTCCGCGCGGGAGCGGGCGGTGGCCCGGGAGCAGCGCACCAAGGCCTGGCTCAACTGGGTGGTCCTCCACCCGGAGAACTCCAAGCTCCTGGCCAAGCTGCACATGTCATTTAGGACCACCAAGCGCCATACCCGGGACACCTTCGCCCGGCGGATGCGGCCGTTCGAGAACCTGCTCCGCTACCGCATCCTGCATACCCGGGATTTCCGGCGGGTGAAGTACCTTTCGGAGCGGGACGTGCTCACGGGCTTCTACCTGCGTTCGGTGCTGGCCCGGCGGATGGCCGAACTGCTCGACGAGGGCGGCCGCCGCCGCAGCGGGATGACGCTGTCGGTCGGCATGATCGACCTCGATCACTTCAAGCGCTTCAACGACCAGTACGGGCACGCCATGGGCGACCGGGTCCTGCGGCAGTTCTCCCAGGCGGTCCAGGCGACCGTGCGGGACTCGGACGTCGTCTGCCGCTTCGGGGGCGAGGAGTTCGTGGTCCTGTTCCCGGACGCTCCCGCCTCGGCGGTGCTCAACATCTTCCGCCGCGTCCACCGGCGTCTCCGGGAGACCGACCTCGGCCTGGGGTCGGAGACCCTGCGCTTCAGCGCGGGCGTGGCCACCGTGTCCCTGCGGCCGAAAGGGCTGCGCCCGAGCACCGACGAACTCCTCAAGGCGGCCGACGACCTGCTCCTGCGCTGCAAGCGGGGGGGGCGCAACCGCTGCTGCTGGCGCGGCCTGCGCGGCCGCGTCTCCGAGTCCGTCTTCAAGTCCTGAGGGAGCCATGGGACACGATTGGGTCCGCCGCACCGTCTTCTATCAGATATTCCCCGACCGCTTCCGCCGCAGCGGGCGGGTGCGCTCGGGCGGTGAGTTCGAGGAGTGGGACGCTCCGGAAACGCCGCACGGCTTCAAGGGGGGGGACCTGCCGGGGGTGGAGGACCGTCTGGACCACCTCGCGGACCTGGGCGTGAACGCGATCTACTTCACCCCGGTCTTCAAGTCGACCGCCAACCACCGCTACCACACCTTCGACTATCTCGAAGTGGATCCCATCCTGGGCGGCGACGCGGCGCTCAAATCCCTGCTCCACGCGGCGCACGCCCGGGGCCTGCGCGTAGTCCTCGACGGGGTCTTCAACCACTGCAGCCGGGGCTTCTTCCAGTTCAACCATCTCCTGGAGAACGGCGCGGCGTCCCCCTACCGGGACTGGTTCCACGCCGGCAGCTTCCCGCTCAAGGCCTACAACCTGGCCCCCGGCGAGGAGCCCAACTACGGCTGCTGGTGGGGCCTGCCGGCCCTGCCCAAGTTCAACACCGCCCACCCGGAGGTGCGGCGCTTCATTTTCGACGTGGCCCGGCGCTGGCTGGAGTTCGGCATCGACGGCTGGCGGCTGGACGTCCCCACCGAGATCGACGACGACGCGTTCTGGCGGGAGTTCCGGCGCATCTGCAAAGGGGTCAACCCCGACTGCTACCTGGTCGGGGAGATCTGGACGGACGCCCGGCGCTGGCTCCGCGGCGACATGTTCGACGGGGTGATGAACTACCTCCTGCCGGCCGCGGTCATGGGCTATTTCGCGGGGGAGAAGATGCGAGTCTCCATCTCTTATGGCGGGCGCGCCCTGGCTCCGCTGGGCGAGGCCGCGTTCAGGGGGGAGATCCGCAGGATCCTGGACCTGTACCCGCTTTCCGTGGCGCTCTCCCAGATGAACATCATGACTTCGCACGACACCGACCGGATGCGCGACGCCTACGGCGGGGACGAGCGCCTGCTGCGGCTGGGGCTCGTCTTCACCATGGCATTCCCCGGGGCGCCCAACGTGTACTACGGGGAAGAGGTGGGGCTGGAGGGCTTGTTCAATCACGGCGCCCGGCAGGGGATGCCGTGGGACGAGGGGCGCTGGGACCGGGGCCTGCTCGACCTGTACCGCAAGCTGATCCGCCTGCGGCGGACGCGGCCGGCGCTGGCGGATGGAGAGTTCGAACTCCTGGACATCCCTGGGACGAAGGACCTCATCGCATGCCGGCGCTGGGACGGTTCGGGCGAACTGCTCTTCCTGCTCAATCGGGCTGCCGGGACTCAGTGCGTCCAGCTGGACCGTGTTGCCGGGTCTTTCCGGGAACTCATCGCCTCCAATGAACACCCGTTGAGCCCTGAGGGCGGGCTCTCCCTGGAGCTCGAACCTTTCGGGTACGCGGTCCTGGAAGCACCCGTTTAAGCACATTGCCGTTCACTTAAACCGTTGTCCGTACTTCCTCCCCCCTGCGGGGGAGGATTGAGGTGGGGGGTCTCGACGGGATGATTCCTTCCCCCCATCCCGACCTTCCCCCACAAGGGGGGAAGGAGACCTTGAGTGAATGGTATTGTGTTTAAGCCGGACTTAATACGGGCAAATCCCATCAAAAAGAGCTTATAAAACAAGCGCAACTAAATTAAGAATTGATTTAGGGGCGGCCTTGCGGCGATTCATGCATCCTATGGGCATGAACGAAACACTACAGACCGCAAGGCCCCGGGTGTGCCGGATGACGGCGTCGGGCAACTCCGCGGAGCGGGAGGCCCGGGAGTGGGCGCTCGCCATCCTTGCCATCCTGTCTTTGACCTTGGCTCCCGCCTCCTTCCTGTTCTTCAGCAGGCACTCGGGCGAGGCCGGCTCGCGAGGGAGCCTGAGGATCTGGCCTGGGGACAGGGTCTCGAACTCTGCGTTCCAGGAGGCTTTGGGACCCGGCACGAGCGCGGCCGCTCTCCTTCGGGGAGGGAGGCCGGCCCGGCGCGGGACGGGGTCCGGCACGGAGCTGAGCCGCGCGGAGGCCGCGCAGGGTGAGTTCGTGGACGGGAACGGCCGCTACTCCGACGCGGTGCGCAGCCATTCCGCCGGCGGCGCCGAGGGCCGGGCCGGTTCCGTCGTCGCCTTCGCCGCCGAGCGGTCCGATGCCGCCGGCGTCGCCGCCGCCGCTGCGGCGGGCGGGCGCGGCCGCGGTTCGTATGCCGGGGCCTCGGGGTTCGATCAGGCCGGGCAGGGAGCGATGGCGGCCCTTGCCGGGGGCGACCGTGAGGGGAACGGGAGCGACGTCGCCGGGGGGGCTGGCGAGGGGCGCGGGATCGGACCGGGGGTCGCGAACACGGGGGAACGCGGCCTGGAAGCCAAGATCCTGGGCTACGGGCAGGCCGTCGATTTCTGGGGCCGGATGGCCAGGGCCGGAGACGCGCTGGCCGGCCAGCTGGTCTCGATGTACGGGAATGCCCGCGAGAGGGCCATCACGGCCCGGGATAACCGGGACCAGGCCAAAGAAGACTACGCCGGAGCCGCCGGAACGTATGTACAGGCGCGCACCGAGGTCGGGGCGTTCACGAAGACCGTGGCGACGATCCGGACTTTCAACGACAAGTTCGAGGCTGCGATCCCGACGCAGGAAAAGAACCCCGGCTACACGTACCCGGTGTCCCAGGCCGAGGGCGAGGGCGCCGCCGCCGCGAAGACCCTGGCGCAGGGAGAGAAGACTCAGGCCGAGGGCACGAGCGCCGCGAACCAGGTCCCGACCAGCTCGCCGGAGGCCCCCGACGAGCGCCACGAGTATGTGCGGGCGGCCAAGGAAGAGATGACGGACCTGGAGAGCCTGTTCGGGGAGGTGCGCGGAGGGCTCTCGGAGACGGACCGCTCCTTGGCCAAGGTGGATGCCCAGATATCGCAGGAGTACAAGGAGACGAACACCGGGCTCGAGACCCAGAAACAGCGGTACGTGGAACTGTCCGCCAAGGCCCTCGCCAAGAAGAACGCGCTCGAGAGCCGGATGGAGACCGCGAAGCAGAACAAGAACACCTCCGAGGTGCAGAGCTTGAAGCAGCGCATCGATGACCTCGGCACCTGGCGGATGGGGGGGGTGGCGGAATGATCGCCGGAGAACAGCGGCGCGCGTTCGGACCTTGGGCTCGGCTGGCCCTGCTCCTCACCGCGGCCCACTTCGGAGCGGCGCTCTGCTTCTTCGCGCCCGCGATCTCGACCCCGGACGCCAACAGCTACTATACGCAGGCCCGGCTGATCGCCGAGAACGGCCGGACCTGGATGAATACCGGGTCGCGGGCGCAGTACGTGGGCACGCATTGGAAGGCGACGCCCGGGGGACGCTACTACTGCACCCATGCGCCGGGCCTGGCCGCGGTGCTGGCGCTGCCCTACCGCCTCTTCGGGACCGGCGGCGCGCTCCTGCTCAGCGCCCTGCTGTGCTCGTTGTCTCTCCTGGGCCTCTTCCTCATCTGCCGGATATTCATGTCGGAGCCCTGGGCGCTGCTCGGGGCGGGGCTCATGGCCGTCAATCCCATGGCCAACGAGCACGCCTTCTTCGGGGACGCGCATGCGGCGGCCGTGTTCTTCCTCGGAGCCTCCCTGTTCGCGCTGCTGCGGTGGGCGGCCACCCGGTCCTTGAGGTGGGCCGCGGCCGCAGGCCTCCTGGCGGGGATGGTCCCCGCGATACGGTATCCCGAAGCGGTGCTTCTGCCGCCCCTGGCGCTCTTCATGGTCCTGCATCGGGAGCGCGGGAAAGAGTTCGGCCGTTCCCTGCTGGCCGCCGGGGCGGGTGCGGCCGTCCCACTGGCGGCCGTGGCCCTCAGGAATCAATCGGCTTACGGCGCCTTCTGGCGGACGGGATACGCTCTCACGGGGGAGCAGAGCGCCTTCGGCCTGGAGCATCTGGCCGCGCATGCGTTCCCATTCCTGGAAAAACTCATGTCCGAGGGCTGCTTCCTCCTCTTCCCGCTGGGCGTCGCGGGCATCGCGGCGTTGTGCGCGGACCGCCGGCGCTGGAAGGTGGGCGCGCTCGCCGCCATGCTGGCGGCGACCATCACGCTGCTTTACATGTCGTACTACACGCCTCCCGACCCGCAGTCCATGAGGTATCTGCTGCCTACGTTCTACGTCTACGCCGCGGCCGGGGTCTGGCTGCTCAGCCGGCTCGACCGGAAGCATCCTCTCAGGGTGCGGGCGGGCTGCGTCCTCCTGGTCCTGGGCATGGGTCTATGGGGGCTGCCGCAATCCTTCCTGAAGGTGCGCATGCTCACGAGCCGCAACGCCGCCCTCGCGCAAGTCACCCGGGAGTTGGAAGCGCACGTGCCGGCGGGGCGGATACTCGTCTCCCCGCAGGGCCTGAACCAGCATCTTGATGCCATCGGCCGCTGGCGCCTGGCCGACGCGGGCGTCCTGCGTCCCGAGGTCCCGCCGCCGCTGCCTCCCGGCCCGGGGCCGTATGCGGGTCCGGGCTCCGCGAGGCCGGCGCCGCGCAGCGTCTACGGGAGCGCGGGGGGCTCCGAGCTCTGGAGCTTGTTCTCGCGCGACCTGCGTTCCTGGGCGGGCCCGGAGGGGGGGGTGTATATGGTCGCCGATGACGGCCTGCGCGCCGCGCTCGCGCGACTCCTCCCCCCGGACGAGAAGCTCATCCTGGTGGCGCGCATCCGGCTGCCCCGGCTGCCCCCGTTGCCGCCGCCCCCCCCGCCCATCCCGGGAGTGCTCGCCGTGCCGCCGCATGCCCAGGGGGGAGGCCCCGGACCGTATCGGGTCTTCGACCTGGATCTCGACGGCGGGGAGCTCGATATCCTGCGCTGGGAGATCTAGTGTGGTTCGTCACCCCGGGGCTTGACCCCGGGGTCCAGACTCATGGATCCCGGCTTTCGCCGGGATGACGAAACAGCGCTAGGCTTCTTCGTCGGGGAGGTCAGGCACGGGTGGGAAGGTGGCGTGGATCGCGGTCCCCTTCCCCTCTTCACTCTCGACCCAGATCCGGCCGCCGTGCCACTCGACGATCTCCTTGCAGATCCTGAGGCCCAGGCCGGTGCCGAGCGCCTGGCGCGGCAGGGCCTCCTGGCGGTGGATGAGGGCGAATTTGGAGAACAGGCGATGCATCTTGTCGGGAGGGATCCCTATGCCCGTGTCGCGCACCGTAACGTGGAGCTTCCCGTCCTCCGCGAGGGATGTCTGGACCGTGATCTTGCCTCCCGCGGGCGTGCATTTCATGGCGTTGGAGACGAGATTGATGAGGATGCGTTTGAGCGCCTGCACGTCCACCAGGGCGTCCGGCAGACCCTCGGAGGCCTCCGCCTCGAGAGAGAGCCCGAACTCCGCGGCCTTGACCCGGAGCAGGGCCAGGGTCTCGGTGATGGTCCTGGGCAGGTCTACGGGGGCCGGGAAGAACTCCATGCGGCCGGCCTCGATCTTGGTCATGTCCAGGATGTTGTTGATGAGTTCGCTGAGGTAGTTCACGCTGTCCAGGATGATCCGCAGGGCGTCCTTCTGTTTGGTCGCGAGCGGCCCCTTCTTCTCCATGAGCAGGAGCTCCGTGTAGGCCAGGATCGCGCCGAGGGGGCTACGCAGATCGTGCGTGATCTTGGCCAGGAACTCGCTCTTCAAGTCGTCGAGCTCGGCGAGGCGGCACGCCATGGCGTTGAACTCCCGCTGCACGACCGCGAGTTCCAGGGTCCGGCTCGATTCCGGGACCACCGTTTTCAGCTCGCCGCGGCCGACCGCGCGCGCCGCTTTCGCAAGCGCGTCGAGCGGCCGGATGAGTCCGCGGGAGACCAAAAACGAGATGAGGATCATGAGGAGGACGATCAGGATGTTGGCGTGCGCCAAGGGCCCCATGAGCTCCCGCAACTGCAGGCGGATGACCTCTTCCTCCGCCCGGACCTTGGCCGGGGCGTAGCCCAGCGCGGCCTGATACGAGGCGCCGTCCGGCGCGGAGACCGGGTGCCGGAACTCCTCCACCCCGGGGCGGGGGCCGGCCGCGAGCCACTCGGCGTACGGGCGGCCCGCGTAGCGGGGGTCGGAGTGGACGAGGAAGATGTCGCCGGGTCCCAGCAGATAGAGGTATTCCGCGGCCAGGGCGCCGTCCTTGATGCGGCGCAGACGGTCCTCCAGGAGTCCCGGGCCCCCCGACCGGAGCCCGCGGACGCATTCCCGGGCCCAATGGGCGGCGCGGGCGGCGTACTTGCCCTCTACGTCCTTGCCGATCCGCAGGAACGCAAGGTCCGTGATGAGCAGGACGGCCAGCGTCGTGCCCGCGGCGAGCAGCACGCCTTTCGTGCGCAGGGTCATCTTTGCCGCGGAGGCCATCAGCCCAGGTAGCGGAAGCCCTTGCCCGGGACGGACTGGAGCCGGTCCGCGAGCTCCGTGGGCAGCTTCTTGCGGAGTTTGCTGATGTACACGTCGATGAGGTTGTCCACGGCCACCGTATGCCAGAGTTTGGAGAGGATGAACTGGCGGCTCAGCGGCCGGGGACGGTTGCGGACCAGGAACTGGAAGAGCTCGAATTCCTTGACGGTCAGATCGGCGAGCTCGCGGTCCTTGAAGCGGATCATGTGCGCGTCGACCTCGATCCGGAGCTCGCCCGCTTCGATCACCGCGCCCGGATCCTCGGCCATGTCCATCCGGCGGAGCAGGGAGTCGACCCACAGGACCAGCTCCTTCGGGTCCACGGGCTTCACCAGGTACTGGTCCGCGCCGGCCGCGAAGCCTTCCGCCTTTTCTTCGAGCTTGCCGGCGCCCGTGAGCATGATGACCGGAGTCTTGGAGAGGGAGGCGTGCTTGCGCACGGCTGCGCATACCTCCAGGCCGGAGCCGTCCGGAAGGTGGCGGTCGAGGATGAGCAGGTCGGGTTCCTGGGTCCGGAAAAGGTGGATGCCCATTTCCACGGACTCCGCTTCCACCAGCCGGTAGCCGGCGCCGACCATGATCTCCCGGATGGGGATCCGGACATGCGCGTCATCCTCGACCAACAGGATCTTCCGCTCCATGGTCTCCCCCATTCTACATTTTCAGACCTGGGCCGCCGTCCGGGGCCGCGCCGGAGCGGGGTCCCGGAAGCGGCTCACTCGTAGCCGATGTAGAGCTGGTGGCGGTTCTTGAAGCTCTGGAGGCACTCGTCCCGGTCCTGGTCGGGAGGGCAGCCGGTGCGCCGCAGGCACTCCGCTTCCGAATATCCCTGGGCCTCGCAGGCGTTGTATATCCGCTCCGCCACCCTCTGGGCGCGCGGCACGCAGCCTCCCGCCAGGGGCGCGAGCGTCAGGGCCAGAACGGCCAGCCGCCGGTTCACGGCGCCCCGCGATAACCCTTGCCGGGCTTTATCTTCAGCGTCATGCCGGGGCGGAGCGCCCGGGGATTCTTGATGCCGTTGAGGGTCGCGATGTTCTTGGACGTGGTGCGGAAGCGTTTGGCGATCTTGCCGAGGTTGTCGCCCTTGCGGACCTGGTAGCGGGTGTACTGGGGCCCGGGGTTCCAGTCCTGGACCTTGGCCAGGTTCTCCCGGAAGCGGTCCCGGGTACCCTTCGGGATGCGCAGGGGGAAGTTCTTCTGGTTCTTTGGCGTGCACCAGGCGTGGATCTGAGGGTTCAGCCTCTGGAGCACCTCGGCGGTCGTGTCGGCGCATTTCGCCGCGATGCCCAGGTCCAGGTCCCGCTCCAACTCCACGACGTCGTAGGGCTCGGGGCTGTCGTACTTGGGGTCGAGCCCGTAGCGCTCCGGGTTCTCCCCGATCAGGACGCAGGCCATGAACTTCGGGACGTAATGCTGGGTCTCGCCGGGAAGTACGCCCCGGTCGGAGAGCGTCGAGAAGTCGGCGGAGCGCGAATAGCTCAGGTCCCGCCCCACTCCGCCTTCGCCGCGGTTGTAGGCGGCCAGGGCCAGATGCCAGTCCCCGAACCACTTGTAGAGGTCGGAGAGGTAGCGCAGGGCCGCCTTGGTCGCCTTCTCGGTCTCGTAGCGCTCGTCGATCCAATAGGAGACCTCGAGCCCGTAGTGGCGGCCGGTGGCGGGCATGAACTGCCAGAGCCCGCCCGCGCCTGAGCGCGAGATGGCCTTGAGCTTGTATTCGCTCTCGGTCATCACCAGCCAGAAGAGCTCCTCAGGCAGGCCCGCCTTGCGCAGGGCCGTGACGATCATGTCCCGGTACCGGCCGGAGCGGGCCAGGGCCTCCTCCACCTCCTTCCTGCGCTTGTTGGTGTAGAGGTGGATGTACTTCTTGACGAGCTCGTTCTCCGGATCGATCTTGATGCGGTGCTTGCGGGACTCGCGGCCTTTCGGGATGTCGGCCGCGGGCTCGGCCTTCAATTCATCGGCGGAGGCGTCGAGCGAGGGGGCCTCCTCTTGGACCTCATCGATATCTCCGGATTCCCAGGCCCGGATCTTCTCGATCATGTTGAGGAGGTCGCCCTGCACCTGATAAGCGAGGTCGTCGCTTTCGAGCGACGAGGCCACGACCGAGAAGGCCTTCTTCAGCCGCTCCTGCCCTTTCTCGGTGTGCCCCTGACTGAGCAGGGCCGCGCCTTCTTTGTAGGCGTTCTCCGCTTCGTTGAGCCGCTCGAGCAGGCGGACCTCGGGGTCATCGGACCCGTTGCCCGGGTGGCCGGCCAGGGAGACTCCCGGAGCCGCGGCGGGGGCGGGGACGGCCTGCGCGCCCAGGGGGACGCAGAGCGTCCCCATCGCAGCGGTCAGCAGCAGCGCCGGGAAGGATCTCAAGGGGTCAGGGTATCGCTTGTCCGCAGCCGGGGCAGAACTTCGCCCCCGCGGGAGCTTCGACCGCGCATTTCGGGCAGGGTCGCGCGCCGAGCGCCTTGCCGCAGTGCGGGCAGAACTTCGCCCCCGCGGCGACCTGGCCTTTGCAGCCCGGGCAAGCCGCGGCCGGGGCCTGGACTCCGGCGGGCCCCGCCATGGAGCCCATCATGCCGGCCATCATCCCGCCCATGCCGGCGCCCGCGCCCATCCCCATCCCCAGGCCCATGCCGGCGCCCGCGCCGCCGCTCTCGTTGGAGGCGGCCGAGTTCATGGCGTCGAGCGCGCGCTTCATCTTGTAGTTGCCGTCTCCCAGGATGTCGATCTCGGCCTTCTCCGCCAGGGCCTTCTTCAGGCGGATGACCGTGTCGTCGTCGTCGGGGACGTTGATGGAGTTGAGCAGGAAGTTGACGAGCTGGATGCCGAAGTTCGCGAAGTCCTTGGCCAGCTTCTTCTGGAGCTCGGCCGAGATCTCTTCGAGGAAGGCCGTGATCTCCAAGAGGTTGACCTTCTTCTGGACGATGGTCTCGGCGATGTAGTCCTTGGCCTTGGTGAGGATGATGCCCCGGAAGTACTCAGACAGGGTCTCGGTGGTGAACTCGTTCATGGTCCCGGAGAGCTGCATCACGAACTTCCGGGAGTCCTGGACGCGCACGCCGAACTGGCCGAAGGCGCGCACGGGCAGGAAGATGTTGTACTTGGGGTCGAGCACCGGGATGGGGGACTTGGTGCCCCACTTGATGTCGAGGTTGGTGGCCTTGTTGACGTAGTAGATCTCGGCCGCGAAGGGGGTCTCCCCGCCGAAGGGGATCTTGATGAGGGTGCGCAGCAGCGGGATGTTGGAGGTCTCCAGCTTGTGGGTGCCGGGGCCGAGCACGTCGAGGGCCTGGCCGCCCTTGAAGAAGATGGCTTCCTGCGACTGGTTGACGATGACCTGGGTGCCCCAGGAGAGGTCGTCGGGGGGGTGCCGCCACACCAGGACGTTGCCGGGACCGTCGTATTTTACCCTGTCGATTATGGCCATGATATCCCTCCCGCCCGTCGGAGACGACCCTCACTATACGGAAGCTGAAACCCCTTGTCAAGAAGAAGCAACAGGGTTCGCTCCCGGTCCCATCCGTGCGCCGTCACCCCGGGCTTGAACCGGGGTGCAGGCGTAGGGCTTAAGGGCTCGCAATGAAATAAGTGGCGCATTTCGCCGGAGGCGATTTTGGAGCGAGCCGAAGCGATGCGAGACGCGCAGGCCTTAAGGCCTGTAAGTCGAGCAGCGCGAAGGCGCAGCCCCTGCGGCGATAGCGCCGCAGGGACCTGCGGCAGGGAGTAACTCCTTTCCGCAGGCCCAAAAGCGCCCCGGCCCTTCGGGGAGGCCCGCTATTGGCCTATTTCGTCGTTGCTCGTCGCTTACATAGCTCACGCTATGCGCGCTCCTCGCGCCTAGAAATCGGCTCAAGATCGGGCCTCCGAAGTGCGCCACTTATTTCATTGCGAGCCCTAACGGCAATGACTGGGTCCCGGCTTTCGCCGGGACGACGAAGCGGTCTGCGCCGGTCGCGAAATCCGGCCGACCCGGAGTCCGGGCCACCCGCCCAGGGGTCAGGTGTGCCGCGTACAAGGTGAAGTGCGGAACCGGTTTCAGCTCAATGATTGCCGTACCCGACGTCCTGTTCTCCGGAATTGCGGATACCATCATTTTGCCGGTTGATCTTGCGCATTCGTTCGATATTCAGATTTGCAAGAGTGGGCCCTGTGCGAAATGTCCCTGAATACACAATGACGATGTCTAACATCCGCTGCGACGGGCACGGGCCTCGAACAGTATCGACTGTGCCCGGGCACAGTGCCGTCGGCGCCCACCAGGCTGCGCGCCGCCGACCCATTCGTTATGCGTATCCATCGACACACTGGCCAATTCCTGGTTCTAACGATATAATGGGGATATATGAGCCCGACCGTATTTCGTCATAAGGGTTATCGATTCTTTTTCTTCTCACGGGAAGAGACTCGAATGCACATTCACGTGTCATCGTCCGAAGGAGAGGCAAAGTTCTGGATCGAACCGACGGTAGCCTTGTGCGAGAATTATGGGCTATCTTCACGGGCCCTCAACGACCTTCAGAAGGTAGTGGAAGGGAGGAAAGATGAAGTCATCCGCGCCTGGAAAAAGCACTTCTCGCGTTGAGGTTCAGGACATCACACAACACGGCATTTGGCTTTTTGTCAAAGGCCGGGAATTCATGCTGCCGTTCCCGGATTACCCCTGGTTCAAGGACGCGGTCATATCCGCCGTTCACAACGTCCGACTTCTTCACAATACCCATCTTTATTGGCCGGATTTGGATGTAGACATAGATATGATTTCGCTTGAGCATCCAGAGCGCTTCCCGCTGGTCGCAAAAAAGAACGCATAACATGTCCGCAGTATGCGAAACGTTTTGCGGCATCACTCCAACGGGGACAAATCCAGAACCGTCTCCCATACTACGGACTGCATAGTAAGTCCAATTACATTCGTCACCCCGGAGAAAGCCGGGGTCCAGGCACCAGAACAGGATTTGTGAATCCGTTCCACACGCTGGCTACCGGTTGGCGCCGGTATGACGGCTTTTCAAATGTAAAGAAGCGTTGGAGATACTGCACTAAGGTCACCGATATGTGACCTTGGGACGGGTGCGGCGCTGCCTTAGGAGCGAACTCTGCCCAGACAGAGTTCGAGGGTCAGCGGGCGGCGAGCCGGGTGGGGGCGAAGCCGTGGCGCTCGCCCAAGGTGCGGTAGATGAGGCTGGAGACTTCCCGGATGATGTTGCCCCGGGAGCGGAGCCAGCGCAGGTAGTTGCGCGCCGCGCTCTTCTTCTCGATGATGCCGATTAGGGCGTAGGGATACTCGGTGCCGTCCGGCGAGCGGGCCAGGATGAGGCCCATGTCCCCGCAGAGGTGGCGCGTGCTGCCGGTCTTGCTGAGCACCTCGTTGTCCTCGGGCACCTCGGTGTTGGTGCTGATGCGGTCGCGCTTGGGCAGGGCCATGAGGCGCTTGATCTCGTCGGAGCGGGGGAGCTCGTCCTTCCAGAGGGCGAGCAGGAAGCGGCTGTAGTCGGCGGCCGAGGCCTTGTTGCGGTAGGTGCGGCCGCCCCGCGGGATGGCCTCCACGAGCTCCAGGCCCTTGAGGATGCGGCCGTAGCTGGCTTTCAGGATGCGCGAGGTCGCGGCCGGGCCGCCCAGCCGCTTCAGCGCCCAGTTCGTGGAGCGGTTGTCGGAGTGCTGGATCATGCGCACCATGTGCCGCCGGGCCAGGTCGTCGTACTTGAGCTTGCCCTGATCCACCTGGTGCAGGTAGGCCAGGACCACGAAGGGCTTGATGAGGCTGGCGGCCTGCAGCTTGATGTCGGCGTTGATCTCGACCAGCTTTTCCCCGGTCGTGAAGTCGTACACCGACCAGGCGGTGCGTTCGTCCGCGGCGAGGTGGCCGTCGCGGCGCAGGCTCTTAATGCGCGCTTCGATCATGGACTCCAGCCACTGGCGCTGGTTGGAATCGATGAGGGCCGTCTCCGTCGCGGGGGCTTTCGCCTCGCTCTGGGGCTGCGGAGCCTGGGGAGGAGGAGGGGGCGACGCGGGCTGAGCGGCCGGGGCCGGCAGCTTGGCGCCCTTGGCGACCTCGACCCAGTCCTTGGCCGCGACCACGCTGGCGGCGCCCATGCCGCGGGCGGTGAGGATGCGGGAGTGGTTCGCGGCCGCGTTGCGCGCGCCTTCGGCATTGCCGCGGCGGCGATAGACCACGGCAAAACCGGAGTCGGAGCGCACCACCCGCAGGCGGGCGCCCAGTTCGGGGCCCAGGGCCGCGACGATGGCGCTGCGCCGGGCGTGGGCCTGCGCGAGGTCCGTGGTGGAATAGTAGGAGAGGTCGTAGCGCGCGGAATCTTTCGCCAGGAGGGAGGACCCGGGATATAGGAGGAGTGACGCCAAGATGATCAAGGTCAAATGCACAGGATTGCCTCTTCTCGGCGCGACGACTCCCGGTGAGAAGGACCGGGTACTGAAGTGATAGCAGACAATTGCGTCATTTTCAAGTCCTGACTTAGTCACTCGACATTAAAAGTCGATGATTTTCCTTATGTAATAAGGGCAAAATAGTTTGCCGTATTTCGTTCGTGACGAGGGTGTGACCGGCCTCGCTGAGGTGGTAATCCCCGATAAGGAAGGCGTCCCGGAAATCCTTCTCCCGCTTGAAGGCGGCGAACAGGTCTACGAAGGGGAGGCCGTCCTTGCGCGCCAGGCGGCGGACGCGCTCGGAGACCCTGCCGGGCTCGAACGGTATCCCGGGCAATCGGCCGTCCAATTCCAGCTGGGTGGGCACCACCGAGAGGATGAACTTGGCCCCGGCTTCCCGGGAGACGCGCGCCGTTTCCAGCAGGAAGGCGTCGAACAGCTCCAGGGCCCGGGAGAGTTCCGGCGGCTCGTTCTTCAGAAACAGGTCCTGATCCGCGCAGAGCCGGTCGCCGATGCGGAACGTGGGCGGGTAGTCTTGGAAGACGCGGGGGAAAGCGCCGTGGCTGGTGTGGAACAGCTTATCCTGGAGGAGCTGGAACAAGCCGGAACCGGCGGCCAGGTGCCAGAGCAGGCGCGTCTTGAGCGGGAGGGGGGGGTGGGGGGACACGCGCAGGGTCCCGTCCTCAACCTTGAAGAATCCTTTGGCGTAGGCTTCCCGCACATCGTTCGGCGCCGATAGAAGGATGACGAAATCCGGCTGGAGCCGGAGGCCTTCGTTCTTGAGATAGAGGAGCTGCTGGTCGGTCGCCCAGGCGGCCACGGCCGCGTTGATGACCTCGAAGCGCGATTCGCCGGGCGCGGTGCCCGCATTGAGCGCGGTCTCGAGCAGGCCTGCGGCGGTCTTCTCCCGGGGCAGGGCGGTCCCGGCGGCATACGAGTCCCCCAGGATGAGGATCCGGCTGATGCCGGCGGGCTTGGCTGGGGCGTGCTCGTCGTCCCGGAACCCCGCGCGATTGATGGAGAGGACGAAGGGCGTCCCCTGCGGGTCCTGAGTGCGGCGGCGATAGCCCGGGCAGTAGCGCCAGCCGGTGAGCGGGTCGGGGCAGATGCCCGCGGTCGGGAAGCGGCCGGTCAGCCGGACGGCGGTCTCGAGTCCTAGCCCCGCGGCCAGCAGGGACAGTCCCGCGACGAGCAGGCGGAAAAGCGCGCGGGTCAATTTTTCCGTTCGGCCAGGGACTGTTTGGCGCGGCGGTACAGAAAGTCGCGCTCCGCGACGGCCAGGGATTTGACCGCGTCAGGCGTCATCCCCAGCTGCCCTCCGAAAGCCAGGAGCGAACGCATCTCGGGGGCCGAGACCGTCCCGTCGGCCAGGCACATGTGGATGAGCCCGGTCATGCAGGCGCGCGCCTCGGCCGGGGATTTCGGGCGCGGGATCTGGAGCTGGCCCAGCTTGGCCGCCTGGACATATTGGTCGATCCGAGAGTCGGGGATGTTGTGCTTGCGCGTGTAGGCTTTGGCGAAATCGAGTTCCCGCTTGTCGATCGTCCCGTCGAGCATCATGGCCCCCACCATCACGGCCAGGCCGTGGGCCGGAGTGAGGACGGCGGCCCAATCCGACTCGGGGGTCTGGGCGGCGGGGACGCCGGCGGCTCCCGGGATAGCCCTTTGCGCGGTCTGGATCCCGGGCCGCTGCCACAGGACGCGCGGCATGATGGCGGCGAGGGCCCAGCCCACGCTGCCGTCGTTGAAGGGCACGCCGCAGTACTCGCAGGAGGATTGCGCGGAGCCCGAGGGCGGGGCCCCGCAGCCGGGACAGCGCAGGGAGCGCAGGCCGTGGCGCGGGTCGGTGCGCACCGTGCTCTTGCGCGAGAAGATGAACACGTGGCACATGACCGACTGCCCCTGGGAGACGGCCTCCTCCCCCGCGATCTCGAAGCGCTCGCCGGACCAGCGGACCTGGACGTGGACGCGGTCGAACGGGTCGCCGTTCTCGCAGGCCAGGACCTCGACCCCGCCCACCGCGGCTTCCTTATATACCACGTGCTTCTGGGAGATCTCCGCGATGAAGGCCTTCGCGCATTCCTCGTTGGCCAGGGCCTGGAGGAGGTCGGGCTTACGCTCCCAGGCGGCCATCTGCCAGCGCCAGAAGGCGACGGAGCCGCGGTCTTCCATGAACTGGATGTTGAACGCGGGGTCGCGCTGCTGCAGGGCTTGGTAGCCTTGGATGGTCCGCTCGGGAGGCCGCACGGTCCATTCCTCGCCCTGGGTGATCTCGGCCAGCACCCAGTCGTATTCGCCGGAGTTCACGAAGGAGCCGCAGGACCCGCATTTCGCGGCGTCCATGGCTTGGAGCGGGGCGCCGCAGCTGGGACAGCTTCCCTCGATGAGCCCCGGCTTCTGGAGGGTCTTGGCGCCGGGGCGGCGCAGGAAGGACCAGACCTCGACGAACTCCGATTGAGTCTTGCCCGAGTTGCGGACCGTGCTCCCGTCCTTGAGCAGGACGTCGGTGTCCACGGCCGTGGCGCGGACCGCGAAGTGCACGGTGTCGAAGTGGGAGTCCGAGTCGGCCTGGGCGATGCGCGCGTCGCGCACCTCCACGCGCTCCATCTGGTTGCGCATGCCCCGGGCCTTCTGCATGGCGATCTGGATGGAGAAGCGCTCCATGACCCCGTCCGAGACGAAGGCGCGGGCCGGGGACATGTCCTGGGCGGACCAGGCGGTCTGGATCTTGAGGAAGGCGTTGATGACCCGGCGCACGAGGGCGTTCTCGTCGAAGGCGGGGTCGCGCTCCTTGATCTTGGCGAGGCGGGTCAGTTTCTCCGACTCCACCTGGGTAGCGGCGCCGCGGACGATGGTGTGGCCCACGTACATGGAACGCCCCTTGCCGCCGCCGGCGTAGAGGAAATAGATCAGGAGCAGGGTAGCCGGGATGCCGATGATCGGGTGCGACATGACGAGCCAGATCCAGAGCTCTATGAGCCCGGAGCCTCCGCTCCCGTGGATGGAGCCGCCCCCGCTGTAGCCGCCCCCGCTGAAGCCGCCTCCGGAGTAGCTGTGGCCCCCTCCGGCGCGGGCCAAGGCGTAGGAGGCGAGGCAGCACAGCAGCGCGGCAGCGGCTGCCAGGCGCGGCATCCAGGGGCTGTCGGAGGGCGGGATGAGGGATCGCTTCACAGCGTGATTGTGTCTTTCGGCCGGGGCTTTGTCAACGCCTGACTTGCGCGGTTCCAAAAAGTATAATGAGGATACTCCCGTCTTCGAGGTGGCCCATGACAACGAAAGTCTCCAAACCTAAGACCCGGCCCAAACCCTTCCTCCTGCCCTCCTATTGCAAGGGCTGCGAACGCTGCATCGAGGCGTGCCCGAAAGGCTGCATCACGCCGGGCAAGGAGATCAATCCGAGCACCGGTCTGGTCCCCGTCTCCCTGAGCCTGGACGCCTGCACCGCCTGCGGGCTCTGCGTCAACGCCTGCCCCGAGCCGTACGGCTTGCGCCTGACCGAGGTCGGCGGGCCGGAAGGCGTGCAGAGCGACTTCGAGCTGCAGGACCCCCGCAAGCTCTTCGGCCCCCGCAAGACCGAGGCTCCCAAGCCCCAGACCATCCCGGACCAGATGCTCCCCTTCCCGGACTGCGAGCCGCTGGTGACCAAGGGCACCTACGCCTCCGCCATCGGGGCGATCCTGGCGGGCTGCCGGCACGTGTACGGCTACCCCATCACCCCCTCCACGGAGGGCGCGGAGCTGATGGCCAAGCTCCAGCCCCTGCTCGACGGCGTCTTCTTCCAGGCGGTGAGCGAGGTCGCCACCGTCAACATGATGTACGGGACCGGCGGGGCCGGCCTCCCGGTCATCACCTTCACCTCCTCCCCGGGCTTCAGCCTGATGCTCGAGGGCATCTCCTACATGATCGGCTCGGAAGTCCCCGGCGTCTTCGTCAACGTGATGCGCGGCGGGCCCGGGCTGGGCAACATCGCGCCGGAGCAGGCGGACATCAAGCTGATGTGCCGCGGGCTCGGCCACGGCAACACCCAGGCCATCGTGCTGGCGCCCTCCACCCCGCAGGAGATGCTGGACCTGACCATCAAGGCCTTCGAGCTCTCCTTCAAGTACCGCAACCCCGTCCTCATCGCTGCGGACGGCTATCTGGGCCAGATGACCGGAAAGGTCACCCTGCCCAAGGTGATGCGCAAGCCGGGCATCCCCGACTGGGCGGTGTACGGCGACGCGGCGCATCGGGGCAACCTCATCTGCTCCATCTGCCTCAGCGAGGCGGATCTGGAGCGGCACAACGTCCACCTCAATGAGAAATACGAGAGGATGATCGCGGCCGAGCAGCTGTCGGATTCCTACCGCTGCGACGACGCCGAGGTGGTCCTGGTGGGGACCAACACCCCGTCGCGGATGGCCAAGGGCGCCGTCGCTACCCTGCGCGCCCAGGGGATCAAGGCCGGTCTCTTCCGGCCCATCACGCTGTGGCCCTTCCCCGTGTCGGCGCTCAAGCCCATCCTGCGCAAGGCCAAGCACCTGGTCATGGTGGAGGCCTCCAACGGCCAGCTGGAAGACGAGATGCGCCTGGCCATCAGCAAGGCGGAGATCCGGGAGTTCCCGCCCATCCACGCCGTGCGCCGACTGGGGGGGATACTGCCTTCCCAAGAGGAGATCGTCGCGAAAGTCCTTTCCCTCCAGGGGGTGCGGTCATGAGCGTCGGAGCCTTCTACAACAAGTTCGACCGGCACGCCAACGGCGCGGGCATCAAGGGTCAGAGCACCCATTACTGCCCCGGCTGCGGGCACGGCTTGGCCCATAAGTTCCTGGCCGAGTCCATCGAGGAGTTGGGCATACAGGACCGGACCGTGGCGGTGTCCCCGGTGGGCTGCAGTGTCTTCCTCTATTACTACTTGGACGTGGGGAACACCCAGGCCGCGCACGGCCGCGCCCCCGTGGTCGGCCTGGGGCACAAGTTCGCCAACCCCGAGACCATGGTCGTCAGCTACCAGGGCGACGGCGACCTGGGCTCCATCGGCCTGGCCGAGATCGTCTCCAGCGCCCAGGTGGGCGTGCCCATGACGGTGGTGTTCATCAACAACGCTATCTACGGCATGACCGGCGGCCAGATGGCGCCGACCACGCTGATGGGACAGAAGACCGCGACCTCGCCGCACGGGCGCGGCTTCATCAACGGCCAGCCGTTCAAGATCGCCGAGATGATCGCGGGGCTCGACGGCGCCATCTACGTGGAACGGGTGGCGCTCTACAACGCCCGGGAGCGCAACAAGGCCAAGGCCGCGATCAAGAAGGGTCTGCGCCTGCAGACCGAGAAAAAGGGTTTTTCCTTCATCGAGGTCCTCGCGGAGTGCCCCACGCATCTCAAGATGTCCCCGGTGGACACCACCAAGTGGCTGATCGAGAACATGCTCCCCATGTTCCCGCTCGGCGTGAAGAAGGACGTGGAGCCCAAGGAGCTCTTCAAGACCTTCGTCCCGACCCACGACCCCGAGAAGGTGGCCAACATCGTGTCCGAGGGCCGCGGGGAGAAGGCCCCGCGCTTCGCCCAGAAGTTCCCCCAGCACCTCGCCAAGGACGACGTCGCGATCAAGCTGGCGGGGTCGGGCGGGGACGGGGCCCAGACCGCCGGGATGCTCATCACCCGCGCCGGGATCAACGAAGGCTACGACGCGACCCACATCCCCAGCTACGGGCCGGAATCCCGGGGCGGGACGTCCTACGCGGACGTGCATATGGCGGCGGAGGAAGTGCTCTCTCCGGCGTCGCCCCAGCCGCACATCCTCATCGCCTTCAACCAGCCGAGCCTGGAGAAGTTCGGGCCCGACGTGGCGCCGGGCGGTTACATCTTCTACGACAGCTCCGTGGTCACCAAGGCGCCCAAGTTCGACGGGCGGAAGGTCTACGGCGTACCCTTCTCCCGGATCGCCAAGGACCTGGGCAAGCTGGTCGTGAAGAACATCGTGGCCCTGGGGGCGCTCCAGGCCGCGACGGATATCCTGCCCAAGGAGAGCTTCCTGGCGGCCATCCGCATGGCCCTCAAGTCCAAGTGCGCGATGATCCCGCTCAACGAGAAGGCCTTCGACTGGGGCATCAAGGCGGTCCAGGAAGGCTGACACCGCACCGCGCAGGACCGGTCCGGCATCCCCCGGCGTCGGCACCCCCGACGCCGGGGCGCCTTTGTGCGCCCGGAGCTGTGCCCGGGCACAGTTGCAGGTGTCCGCGGCTGCCAGGTCCCTTCGTGCTGCGGTCGACTGAACCCGATGTCAGGCAGCCCAGTTCATGCGCAACGTTCTGTGGTGCGTTGCGCAATCCCGCAAATAGAGGTTCATCAGGCTCTGATAGGGCAATCCGGTCTGTCCGGCGATCCGACGGAAGTACGCGATCGTCGGCTCATCCAGACGGATGGTGATCTGCTTCTTCAGAGCCTTTGCGTACGGATTCTTTGTGGACTTCGAAAAATCGTATTCCCTTTTCATCGGATATGCTCCCAATATAGCGCCTGCTCTTTCTTTGTCGCACGGCGGGCCGAAATAAGCCGTATCAAGGACTCGGCCTCGCGGTAGCAATGACACACAACGAGAATGCGAGGATTTGAGCTCATCCCCAGGAGCAGGAACCGTTCCTCGCCCCCGGGATGCTCGGGATCGGCCATGAATCGAGCATTCTCATCGTAAAAGACGCTTTGCGCTTCCTCGAAGGATACCCCGTGTTTGCGGGCGTTCGATCTCGCCTTCGCGGGGTCCCATTGGAAGTGCGAGGTCATACTACAGTATAACTACAATGTAGGTTAAAGGCAATGGGTCAGCGCAGCGAAGAGTGTCTGCTTAACGAGATATAGACGGTTTATTGTAGCACGACGAAATCTGGGGCGCGGATGGTAGGAAGTGCTGATATTGTCCGGATATGACGGTGGTCGCGGGAATGTGATATGCGGCGGGGGGGGCCATGTGGATGGCAGCCGTGGGGTGGGATCGGCGCCTAAGGGCTCGTAAAGAAATAAGTGGCGCGATTCGGAAGCCCGATGTTGAGCCGATTTCTAGGCGCGAGGAGCGCGCATAGTGTGAACTATGTAAGCGACGAGCAACGACGAAATCGGCCAATAGCGGGCCGTGCGTCCGGAGAACATCTTCTTGCACGGTCCCTGCCGGTCAATAGCGGCAGGGGCCTCCCCGAAGGGCCGGGGCGCTTTTGGGCCTGCGGAAAGGAGTTACTCCCTGCCGCAGGTCCCTGCGGCGCTATCGCCGCAGGGGCTGCGCCTTCGCGTTGCTCGACTTACAGGCCTTAAGGCCTGCGCGTCTCGCATCGCTTCGGCTCGCTCCAAAATCGCACCCGGCGAATCATGCCACTTATTTCTTTACGAGCCCTAAGGGCCGCCGGGGCGGGCCAAGGTCCGCTCGAGGCCTTCGGCGGTGCGGCGGACGGAGTCGGAGAAGGCGGTGCGCAGGATCAAGTTGAGGAGATACTGGTCCATGCGCTTGTCGCCCGAGGGGCCGGAGCGCTCCAGGATCATCGTGTCCCGCCAGAGGGTCTCGGAGTCGGCGGTGGTGACCGCTTCCACGTCCAGGGCGAACATCAGGCTGACTTCCTGTCCCCGGTTCACCGCCTCGGCCCGGCGCACCAGCCCGCGCAGGATGACGTCCGTCCGGCGCAGGCCCGGGGTCTGCTCCGAGAACTCGACGGCCTGGAAGAGCCGGGAGGACTTCATCTCCAGGGCGAGGCAGCGGCCCAGGGCCTCGGGGGTCAGTCTCTTCAGCTCGATACCTACGGGCTTGCAGGAGGCCTTCATCAGATCGCATTGCCCGGCGATGCCCATCCGCGTGATGCCGGGCCCTTCCGTGGCGTCCTGGAACGGGAGCACCGAGACCTTGAAAGGGAAGCGGGGCTTCTTGGCCTGGGGTGGGGTGGGGTAGTAGTGGAAGCGTCCGCATCCGAGGGCCGCGGCCGCCAGGACGAACGGCAGCAGGCGCCTCAGGATCATCTAGTGCTCCGACCGGATAATTGTCGCGGAATTTGGCCGCGCGATTTTGAGCCGAGACCAGGAGCGACGCGCGCGCATAGCGTGAGCTATGTAAGCGC
>MGTY01000131.1 GCA_001799695.1 Elusimicrobia bacterium GWA2_69_24 | reverse complement strand
AGCACGCACATGATCCGGCACGTGGCGCTCATCCGGCAGGCCTGCCCCGGAGCGAAGTTCCTGTACATGGTCCGGGACGGCCGGGACGTCGCGGTCTCGGCCCGCGAGACCATCTTCAACCGCTACAGCGTCTACTACGCGGCGCGGCTCTGGAAAGAGGAGCAGGACATCGGGCTGTATTGGCTGGGCAAGCTTTCCCCCGACGAGATCCACCGGGTCCGCTACGAGGACCTCCTGCGCGACCCCCGGGGGACGGTCACGGGCATCTGCCGCTTCCTGGGGGTCGATTTCGCGCCCGGGATGCTGGAGGCGCACGGCTCTTCCGAGGCGCGCAAGAGCGCTTCCCTGAGCGACGCCTGGCGCAACACGGACCAGCCCATCCTGGAGGGCAACTCGGGCCGGTTCCGGGAAGCTCTGACCCCGGAGGAGATATCCCTGTACGAGGCCATCGCTTCCTCGGAGCTAGACCGCTGCGGCTATGGACTGTGCCGCCCCGCCCAGGAATCCGAGAGCCTGCGGGCGCGGGGGATCCCGTTCCGCCTGCGCTACTGGCTGGAGGAGGTCCTGCGCATGCTGTGGGTGCAGTGGCGCTATCTCTTCCTCGACCGGAGCAGTCTGCAGCGCTGCAAGAAGTTCTGGTTCGTGCAATACCTCCGCCTCACCCGGTCCTGGGCATGAGCGCTCCTGAAACCGCCGCGTCGGCTGTCCGGCGCGTCCGGGAGTTCCGGCAGCACGTCCTGCGGCGCCGGGAGCGCCGCGACGGCGCCGGCATCTGGGAGCGGAAGACCCTGGCCGACGTAAGGAAGGTCGTGCTCATCCTGTCCGCGCCCCGTTCCGGCTCGAGCCTGCTCTATGCCCTGCTCAAGAGGCTGCCCCAGGTGTATTCGCTGAGCGGCGAATGCGTCCCTTTCTACAAGCTGAACGGCCTGGCCTCCGACCTGTTCCCCTCGGACGCGATCCCGAGCGGGGAGCGGGGCGCGCCGCAGCGCAAAGGGTTGTCCCGGGACCTCTTGAGCGATTGCGGGGTCGCCGGCGCCGGGAAGGACCGTTCCGATTGGGGGGAGCGTTTCATCGACGAACTCGCCCTCCGCCTCCCCCTGCAGTGGCCGCGGACCCGGTTCACCTACGAGGGCATCCGGCGGGCGGCGCAGGACGCTCTGGCGGCCCACCGGAAGGACTCGCCCATGTTCCGCAAGGAAGCCTTCCATCTGGAGCTGCTGTCCCGGCTGAGGACAGAGCATCCCGAGATCGACCCCTATTACTACGACCTGCCGGCGGAGGCGGTGGCGCGCCGGTTTCCCGGACTGCCCGTACCCTTAGGCCCGCCCAACGACGTCCTGACGATCGAAGAGCCGCCGTTCATCCTCATCGAGCCCCGGCGCGAGATCCTTCCGCAAGACCTCGACGACCGGACGCTTCTGCTCAAATCCACGGTCAACGCCTTCCGGGTGGACTACATCCGGTCCCTCTTCCCCAACGCCGACCTGCGCGCCGTCTATCTGACCCGGAACCCCCTCGCCTCCATCAACGGCCTGTGCGACGGCTGGCTCTACCGCGGCTTCTTCTCGCACCAGCTGCGCGCCGTCCTCGAGGCGGGCCCCGAGAAGCGCCTGCGCATAGCGGGCTACTCCGACCGGCATCCCTGGGGCCGCTGGTGGTGGAACTTCGAGCTGCCCGAAGGATGGCGGGACTACGCGGGCCGCCGGCTCGAGGAAGTCTGCGCTTTTCAGTGGCTGACGGCGAACCGCGCGGTGCAGGAGGCGCTGAAGACCTTCTCCATCCCCTCGGTCGGCCTGCGCTTCGAGGAGCTGACCGACGGGATCGCGGCCCGTTCCGGCGCCCTGCGCAAGGTCTGCCGCTTCATGGGCGGGGATTTCAACGCCCTGGAGGGGACGGACTTGGAGCATCTGCCGGTGGTCCAGGCCACCCGGCCCCCGGACGCCGCCCGCTGGAAGCTGCGTCACGCCGCCTTCCTTCCCCTCTCGCGGGACCCCCGCATGCGGGAGATGTCCTGGGCGATGGGGTACGGGACCGACCTTGAGACGCTGTCCCGGACGCCGGGAGCGCCGGAGGAGCGGAGCGCGTGAACCCCGTCCTGCTCCTCGGAGGATTGGCTCTCGCGGGCGCCCTCCTGCCGGCTCAGGCGTCGGGCGCCGAGTCCTCCCCTCCCGCTAAGAAGCTCTATTGGTTCATCCCGGATGGGACCCGGGCCGACCCCAAGGTGTTCGACGTGTTCCGCTTCGCGCGGGAAGGGCGCTACCCCAACATCAAGAAGATGATGGAGCAGGGCTCCTACGGGTACACGATCCCGACCTATCCGTCCCATACGCCGACTAATTTCGCGACCCTGATGACGGGCGCCTACCCGGAGCGGCACGGGGTGGCCGACGGGCCGATGCACATCGAGGGCTACCCGCTGGAGAAGCCGTCGCTCATGGGCTTCCGCTCCTCGGCGAAGAAGCTCAAGCCCGTCTGGAGCCTCTTCGAGGAGGCGGGCAAGAAGGTGGCCGTCGTCTCCGTGCCGGGCTCCACGCCGCCGGAGCTGCAGGAAGGGATCACCCTGCGCGGGCGCTGGGGGAAATGGGGTTCCGATTTCTTCGCCGTCAACTTCGAGTCCCTGACCGATGCCAAGCAGAGGTATCGCGAGGGTCGGGGTGTGCGGCTCTTCTACCTGGGCGAGGAGCTCACCAAGTTCGCTCCGGTAGCCCCGGCGGCCGGCTGGACCGGCGCGCCGCGCTCCTATTCCCCGCCGCTGGAGATGGCGCTGGAGGGCTACGGCGCCGCGGTCTTCGCCTATCTCTTCGACACGACGGACGACGGGAAGACGAACTATTCCGCGGTGCGCCTCTCCCTGGACAAGAAGACGCTCCTGGAGGACCTGCGCACGCCGGGGGCATGGACCGCCTGGAAGCCGGTGCCCTTGAAGTGGGGGGACATCGCCATCGCGGGATCTTTGAAGGCCTGTCTCATCAAGCTGGACCCCGCCGGGACCGCCAAGTTCCGCGTGTACTACGACCTCCTCAACCGCACCACGGTCCAGCCGCCCGAGCTGGCCGACGCCATCCACGAAGCGGTCGGGCCCATGGTGGACTTCGTGGACAACTGGCCCGCCCAGCTCGACCGCGTCATCGAGGAGAAGGCCGTGTTCTTCTCCGAGGCCATGATGTCCTTGGACTGGCATCGCCGCATCGTGCGCTACCTCTACGAGAAGCAGCGTCCCGACGTGCTCATCCACGACGTCTACACGCCCAACCAGATGCTGGAGAGCCGCTGGTGGCTGCGCTACCTGGACCCCGACAGTCCGGACTACGGTTCGGTCGGAGAGGACGAGCGCGCCCGGCTGTGGGAGGAGATGCACGCCCTCTACAAAGGGCTCGACGACATCCTGGGGGAGGCGATGGCGCGGGCCGGGTCGGACTCGCTCATCGTCTTCACCTCCGACCACGGGGTCATCCCCATCAAGCGGCTCGTGCTCCCCAACGACCTGTTCGCCCGGGAGGGTCTGCTCAAGTTCCGGATGGACGCGAAGACCGGGGAGCCCATCGTGGATTGGGCGAACACCCAGGCCATCCACCTCAAGATGCACGGGATCTACCTCCGGCCCGACGGGTTGGCCGGCAACTGGAAGCGCGGCAGCGGCCCGGAGTACGAGGCCCTGCGCCGGAAGGTCCGCTCCCTGCTCCTAGGCCTCGAGTACGAAGGGGAGAAGGTCTTCCGCGACGTCCTGCCCTGGGAGGAGGCCGCCAAGCTGCGCGAGCCGGCCGACCGGGTCGGGGACCTGCTCCTCGTGATGCGGCCGGGCTTCCATCTGACCGAGGAGATGTCTGAGGACCTGGCGCTGTTCCGCGCCCCGGTCGGGTCGGGGTACAAGCAGGCCCTGGTCGCCGACGACATCCCCGGCATGTGGGCGCCCTTCGTCATCATGGGGCCCGGGGTGAAGAAGGGGTTCCGGATCCCGGACCCCATCCACAACGCGGATCAGGCTCCCACGCTTTTCCGCCTCATGGGCCTCGCGGTCCCCGATACCATGCAAGGGAGGGTCGTTGCGGAGATCATCGCTCCCTAGGGCCCTCGCGCTCCTGGCCGGAGCGGCCGTCCTCCCGGCCTCGGCGCTCGCCGCGCCTTCCACCGCGACCTTGCGGGGCGCGCTCCAGTCCATGGGCATGCACTGCCCCGGGGCTTGCGGCCCGGCTGTCGAGAGGAGCCAGCTCCGCGGCGATTGGGAAGGCAAGGAGCGGTCGTATTGGACCGTGCTGGCGTCGACCGGCCCGGTCAAGGTGCGCCTGGACGCGGTGCGCAACCTGGACCGCAAGGAAGCGGAGCTATGGCGGCGCGAGCGCCTCTCCGTGGTCCGGGGCCTGTTCCAGGGCACCGCGGAATATCCGGGCATCATCACCCAGGGCTTCGAGGTGGCGGAAGACCTGCGGCCCGTCTCGGTCCCGGGATCGCCGCGGGGTTCCGAGGTGCTCATCCTTTACGCCACGCCGCGGCTGACCTACGGCGCGGGCGCCGCCGACCTGGTAGCCTATCGTGCGCTGCTCTCCTTCCGCTATTGCCCCAAGGAGCGGGTCTCGGTCCAGGTGGAGCTGTTCTTCCCCAAGGACTCGTTCCCCCGCGACGAGGCGCTGGCGCTGCTCCAGGGGTACGATTGCCGATGAACGCCCATTCCCTCGCGATCGCCGCGCTGGCCGCCGTCGTCGCGGCGGCCGCGGTCCTCGCCGCCCCCAAGACCTTGGGTCCGGTCCTGGACGAGATCGGGGTCTCGGCTCCGGCCTGGCGCGAGGCGGCTGTCATCAAGAGCGTGCGGAGGGAGGGACGACAGCATCTGTTCTGGACCGTGGTCGCCCGGACGGGCGCCCGGACCCTGCGCCTGGAGATCACCACGCGCGTCGGCCCCGAGGCCGCGCAGCGGCTCCAGGACGACTGGGGGATCCGCATCCGGTCTTTGTTCCGGCCCGCGACCACGGATTACTTCGGCGTCACGCAGCGCCGGGTGGTCGTCCCGGAAGAGCTCCACCCGGCCGTCCGCTATCCGCGCAAGACGCTCCTGCGCAGCGGGGACCCGGTCTTCGTCCTCTGGTCCGACCGGGACCTCGGCTACCTCGTGAAGAGCCGGGAGACCGCGGTCAACCGCGGCGTGTCCTGGTTCCGCTATTGCGGGAAGCGGCAGGTGCTCCTGCAGGTGGAGACCTTCGCGCCGGGCGCCGGCTTCGACGAAGCCGCGGCCCTGGCCGAGTCCTCCTCCGTTTCCTGCTCGGACTGATACTCGACATGTCGTCATCCCGGCACCCTCATGCCGTCATCCCGGCACCCTTATGCCGTCATCCCGGCGAACGCCGGGATCCAGATGGTTTCTACAGACACGACGCATTCTGGATTCCGGCCTGCGCCGGAATGACGGAACACGGACAGTCTGGATTCCGGCCTGCGCCGGAATGACGGAGCGGCAGCGGCGCTAGTGTTCGAGGGTGCCGCTCAGCTTGAGCAGTTCTTCCAGCATGATCCCGGTGCGGTTCGGCTCGCGTTCCGAGAGGTCCGCGCGTTCGAAGGGATCCTTGGGCAGGAAGTAGAGGCGGGCGGAGTGGTCGGAGGGGTTGTAGAGCAGTTTCCAGCCTTCGGGGTCGCGCAGGGCTTTCAGCGGCGCCGGGGAGCCCTGGATGTCCACTTCCGAATAGGCGGTGAGCGCGGGGAAGCGTCCGGCGCGGATCGGGCTCAGCAGGGACACGCCCCGCATCTGGGCCTGTAACGCGGGCCCTGTGGGGAGCCCGGCCGCAGCGAGCAGGGTCGGCAGATAGTCGACGGTGCGCACCAGGGGCCGGACGCGCAGGCCCTTCGCCTCTGCCCCGGGGAGCTTGAGCACCGACAGGACATGCAGGAGGGTGTTGGAGAGCCCGTCGTTGTGGATTACCTCCCCGCGCTCCAGAAGCTCTTCCCCGTGGTCGGAGGTGACCAGGATGAGCGCGCCGTCGTAGCGTCCCAGCTCTTTCAGGGACCGCAGGAACTCCCCGAGGCTGTGGTCGGCGTAGTGGATCCCGCCGTCGTACTGCGCGATGAGGGTGCGCAGGTCGGTCGCCGTGTGGGAGCCGCTGCGGCGCAGCCGCAGGAGGGAGCGGATGGTGCCGTCGAAGCGGCCGCGCTGGCCGTCGTCGAACATCCCCCCGTGCGGGGGCGGGGCGTCGTAGACGGGGTAGGCGCCCATCTTCTTTCCGTCTTCGATGTTGCGGCCGAAATTGCCGTGCGCGTCATAGTAGTGCAGGAACAGGAAGGAGGGCCGTCCGCCCGCCTTCTTGAGCCAGTCGAGGGCCAGGGCGTTCTGCTCCGGACCGGCGCGGAAAGGCAGGTTGTCGTAGACGTCGCAGCCCTTGGCGAAGCCGTAGCGTCCGTCCAGCGTCTCCGCCGCGGCGAAGCCGGCGGTGCGGTAGCCCGCCTGCCGCAGGATCTCGGGGAGGGTGACGGCCTTGCGGTTGAGACTGCGCGGCTGGATGCGCGGTTCTTTGAGGAAGCGCGCCACTAGGCCGGGCCAGCCTTCCCGCTGCCAGACCTCCCGCACGATGCGCAGGTTCTTGCGCAGGCTGAACGCCTTGGGGTGCTGGAGCATCCCGTGTTCGTGAGGATAGAGCGAGGTGAACATGGACATGTGGGAGGGCAAGGTCCAGGGGGCCGCCGAGACCGCGTCCTCGAAGAGCACGGCGTCGCGGGCGAAGCGGTCCAGGTTCGGCGTGGTGGGGCGGCGGTAGCCGTAGCAGCCCGCGTGATCGGGGCGCACGGTGTCGAGGGAGATCAGGATGATGTCGGGCTGGGCGGCCCGCAAGGGGAGCGCGGCCAGGCCCAGGAGGAGCGCGGCCGCGGGGAGCTTCCGGCGCAGTCCCAGCAGCCAGCCCAGCAGATGCCCGAGGGCGGAGGCCGCGCTGACCAGCCCCTCGACGCCCGCGAGCTGGCGCGGGGAGCGCTGCGGCCGGAAGCGGTTGCCCATGAGGACGCCCGCGGCATGGAACACGACGATGCGCTTGAGGAGGTACGCGGCGGAGAGCTTGTGGGCGGGGATGCGGTGCTCGACCACGGCCTTGGGCTCGTAGCGCACGGCGTTATCGGCCGCGAGCCGGCGGGATAGTTCGTAGTCGTCCCCGCAGACCCCCATGCCCGGGAATGGGAGCGCGCCGCGGAACCCGGGCTCCCGCAGGAGCAGGTCGCGGCGGAAGGCGAGGTTCGTGCCGCACAGGCTCTGGGTGCGGGGGTCGATGCGGTGCGTCTCGGGGCCGTAGTCGACGAGGCCCAGGCAGTGGAGCACCCGCTGGGATCGGAGCAGGGGGGAGCCGGCGCCCTCGGGAAAGAGGAGGCGCACCGGGCCTCCGGCCCCCATGACGCCGGGGTCGGCGAAGGCCTCGGCGAGGGCTTCCAGCCAGCCGCGGCCGGCCAAAGCGTCGTCGTCGATGAAAGCCACGATGTCGCCCGCGCTTTCCGCAACCCCGCGGTTGCGCGCGTGGTCCACGCCCGGGCGCTCCTCGCGCACGACCCGCAAACGCGCGAGCCCCTGGGCGCGCAGCGCGTCCCCGCCCCCGTCGCGCGACGCGTTGTCCACGACCACGACCTCGTCCGGGGGGCGGCTCTGTCCGAGGACGGAATCGAGACAGGCCGCGAGGAGCTCCCACCGTTCCCGCGTGGGGATGACGACCGAGATCTTCATGGATTGGGATAATGATACTATGTCGGGCAAGCGCATGGACGGCCCATACTCCGCCGGTTGGGACATCATCCACTCCTGCGATTACCGCTGTCCCTACTGCTTCTTCATCCCTTCCTGGACCACGGACGCCGAGGCGACCAACGCGCGGCATCTCGTGGTCAGCAAGGAGGAGTGGCTCCGCTTCTGGGACCTCTGCTATAAGGCCGCCGGTTCCTTCCAGATCGAGATCGCGGGCGGGGAGCCGTTCCGCCATCCGGACCTGGTCCCCATCGTCCAGGGCATCGCGCGCCGGCATTCGGTGCGCATCGTGACCAATCTCTCGGTCGCGCCGGCGCTCATCCTGGACCACCTCGATCCGAAGACGGTCTGCTTCAGCGTCAGCTTCCATCCCCAGTTCGCCTCGGCCGAGGTCTTGGCGGAGAAGCTGCGGCGACTCGCGGTCGCGGGCTTCCCGACGGCGGCTAGCATCGTCGCCTATCCGCCGTATTTCCCCGAGCTTGCGGGGTGGCTGGGCATCCTGGAGTCCGCCGGGGTCCGCTGCTATCTCAACCCCTTCCAAGGGGTCTGGGAGGGAGCGCGGTATCCGCAGTCCTATACGATGGGGGAGGTCGAGCTCCTACGCCGCCATGCTTTCGCGGCGGAACCGGCGGTCCGGCTGGCCGAGCGGAGCCCCCGCGGACGCCTCTGCGCGGCCGGGCGCCGCTACTTCCGGATCTGGCCGGACGGCACCATCTATCGCTGCTGCGCCGCCACCGAGCTGGGGCTCAAGCCCCTCGGCCATGTGCGCGACGGTAAGGTCCCCCTGTCCGCGGCCGACGCGCCCTGCCCCGCCGAGCGCTGCTTCGCTCCGAACGAGGTCGTCCACCTGTCCCCAGGCTGATTAACCCCCCATCCCGGCCTTCCCCCGCAAGGGGGGAAGGGGAACGGGGACTCAGGGGGAAGGGGACATTGGAGTCAGTCCCTGGTGCCGGTCTCTTCGGCCCAGAGGTCGAGCCGGTTCTCCAGCTCGTAGGCGCGCCGGGGTTCGGCGTCGAGGAGGTCGCGCTTCTCGCCGGGGTCCGCCTTCAAGTCAAAGAGGGAGCGCAGGCCGTCGAGCTGGTTGAGGACCAGCTTCCACCCGTCCGCCCGGCGCAGGGAGCGCAGGCGGACCCGGAGCAGGTAGTCCGTCTCCGAGAAGGCTTCCCGGGACTCGCCGTGGCCGCGCAGGTGCGCGGCGAGACTGCGCCCCTGCATCTGGCGCCGGAGCTTGGGCGATGGCTTCAGACCCAGCAGGTCCAGGACCGTGGGCAGCAGGTCGAGGGTGCGCACCTGCTCGTCCACGACCCGCGGGGCGGCGCCGGGAACGTAGACCAGCAGCGGGACGCGGATGACCTCGTCGTAGAGGGTCATGCCGTGGTCCACCTGCCCGTGGTCGAAGAGCTCCTCCCCGTGGTCGGAGGCCACGATAAGGATGGTCCGCGCTTTTAGCCTGGGGGAGGTTTCCACCGCGCGCAGGAGCCGGCCGAAATCGCGGTCGGCCGCGCGCAGCTTCTCGTCGTAGATGCGGCTCCAGAGCGCCGGGTCCTGGGGCCGCGCGCCCAGGGGCTTGCCTTCGATCCCCGCCATGCGGTAGCGGGGATGCCGCTCCTGGAACTCGGCGACCTCCGCCGCGGAGACGGCGCCCAGGGCCCGGCCCCGGGGGAGCTCGAACTGGGGGTGGCAGTCGTAGCCGTGGACGAAGAGGAAGAACTTCTTCGCGGAGTTCGCCTGCAGCCACTCCAGGGCCTGGGGCACGGTGGTCCCGAAGCCCATGAAATTCCCGCTGTCCTTGTAGACGTCGAATCCCCGGGCGAAGCCGAACTCGCCCGACACGCCCGCGCCCCCGGTGAAGCCCGCGGTCCGATAGCCGTGGGCGCGGAGGACCTCGGGGAGGGTCTGGATGTCCCGGGACAGGGCGTGGGACTGGAGTTCCGGCTGCTCGCCCGCGCTCACCCGGAACTTGTTGGTGATGAGATGCTGGTGCGGATAGAGCGAGGTGAACCAGGACATGAACGACGGCAGGGTCCAGTTGGAGGGGCTGACGGCTTTCCGGAACAGGCAGCCCTTGCCCGCCAGGGCGTCCAGGTTGGGCGTGGTCGCGCCCCGGTAGCCCAGGGCGCCGACCCGGTCCGCCCGGAGCGTGTCCCAGCCCACGAGTATCACGTTGTAGTTCTCGGACGCGGTCCATCCCCAGGAAGGCGCCAGGGCGGCGAGAGCGGCTCCGAGACAGGCCGGGAGGAGCTTCATGAAGGTGCGAGGCGAATATATCATTTCACCGCCGGGCATAATCTATAATGGCGCAGGCTGAAACGATGACTGGATCCAAGCGCAGCCGCGGCGCCCGGGCGCTCCGGGCCGCGGGCTGCGGCCTCTTCCTGTTCCTGTGTCTGCTGGCCGCGGACGGGGCCTGCTATCTCCGCTGGCGCGCGGCCGCGGAGCGCCGCCCGCCCCGCCGCCCCTTCCTGAAATCGGTCCGCCATGTCCCGCCAGAGACCCTGCGGCGCCTGGGCTGGATCGATACGGAATCGGAGAGCTCCTTCGTCCGTTTCGAGGAGGCCAAACGGCCGGGCGTCATCAGGATCGGCTGTCTGGGGGATTCCTTCACCTACGGGGCCGAGGCCGGTCCGGGCGAGGATTATCCCAGCCTCCTGCAGAAGCTGTTTCGCGAGCGGGGCTACCCCCAGGTCGAGGTGCTCAATTTCAGCTCGGGCTGGTACGGGTTCCAGCAGGTCTACATCCTGTATGACGAGGTCGCCCGGCGCTTCAGCCTGGACTACGTCGTGCTGGGGCCCATGGCCTTCTTCCCGGGCCGCGACACGACCTTCAACCACGCCTCGGCGGTCACGCCCTACTTCCATCACGCCCGGCGTGTGCTGGACGGCCAGGGACTGCGTCTGCTGGAGGTCATCGGGGACGACTTCGCCCGGCGCGCCGCCGCCTATCTGAGCTTCGTCCCGCATTGGCGCTACCTCCGCTACGACAGCCGCCCGCCCGCTTTTTTGGCCTGCCTCCTGCCCCGGGGCCGGGAACTGCGCAATCCGTTCTACTATCAGCCGGACCCGGAAGCCGAGGCGCTCACCCTTTATGAGCGGCTGCTCACCGCCATGGCCGACGGAGGCTCCCGCATCGTCCTCGGCCACTATCTGCCTGCCATCGTGTCGGTCGGCGAACGCGTGCGGCGCGACAACTTCTATGCCACGCGGCTCTCCCAGCCCGAAGGCTTCCCATACCAGGCGGCCAGGTCCCACAACGGTCCCGCCGGCAACCTGCTCCTGGCCGAGCAGTACTTCGCGCTGCTGACCGGGAAGAGCGGGGTGCGGCTCCCCCTCATGAAGTTCGAGCCGCTCGCTCCCGGGCCGGCGCCCAAGGGTCCCGTGCCCGCGCGGGGACTCGACGCATACGAGCGCATCAGCGTCGGACTGGACGGCGGCAGGCCGTGGCGCTTCGTGGAGGTCATGCAGGGGAACCGGGTCCGCGAGGTCCCCGGGGACTACTTCAGAGCCCGCGGGCTCGACGCGCTCATCCTCTTTAGGCTTCCGGACCGAGACCTGCCGCAGGCCCTCTTCTACCCCCTGGCCGCGGATCTCGAAGAAGGGATGCCCCTGACCGTCCGCCCTCAGCGGGGCCCGCGGGCCGGCACCGAGGTCCTGCTGGGGAAGGTGTCCTTGCTCCGTCCCGGCCTTAACGTTGGCGTGGTGGACCTGAAGGAAGTCTTCGGGAGCGAGCGCTCCGGCTTCGACGATGAGGCGGCGGCCGCGCCCGCCCGCGGACCTTTCCGGAAAGCCTTCCCGGGAGACGTCTATCTGGGAGGGCGCAGGATACTCCTGGCCTCCCGGCCGAAAGGGAGCGACCGCGTCGCGCTGCGGCCGCCGGTGGGCCGTTTCCTGCAGATATATCCCCCGGCCGCGCTGCTGGGGGAGGGCGGGAGGGGGATCGGCGGGACGCTGTCCTTGAGCCTCGAGCCAGGGTCCGGCCGGCGCCTGCGCGTCCCCCTCGGCCGATGCCGGCGCGTCCCCGGCGGATTCCAGGACGACTTCGCCCCGGCGGAGGGCCTCCAGCCCATCCGGCGCCCGAAGTGAGTCTCCGGGGCCGGGCGGCGGCGCTCCTGCTCCTCTGGGTGCTCCTCCCGGCGGGGGCAGGCGCGGAGCCATTCCCCTCTCCGGAACAGGAAAAGGACCTCGGTTGGTTCCATGCGAACGAGCAATCGGATTTTTTCGTCCGGGTGAGCACTGCGCGGCCGCGGGGAGTCCTACGTATCGGCGTCTTCGGGGAGTCGAATGTGGCGGGGATCGGGGTGGGCGACGGCGAAGCCTTCCCGGCGCTGCTGGAGGCGGAGTTCCGGTCGCGGGGGATCCGCAACGTCCAGGTGGTCAGCTTCGCCGTCGGCGGCTATGGGGCGCACCAGGCTCACATGCTCTGGCGGTATGCGGCCCAGGATTACGGGTTGGATGTCATCGTCTTCTGCTTCTGGCCTTTCCTCCCCGAGAGGGACACCGCCTTCCTGGCGCCCTGGTCCCAGCAGCAGACGGGGAGCCAGGAGCTCCACGCGCGCTACGTCGTCGCGGAGGGCGGCTTGCGGCGGGTCTCTATCCCGGGGCCGACTCGGCTCGCTTCGGTCCGTCGATATTGGAGCTGGATCCCCAACTGGACCGATGCCCGGTATTCCCGGCAGACCCCGCTGTTCATCCGCCGGCTGCTCCCGAAACGACGACAGTTGGTCGGCAACCCGTTCTACTACGACCGGGGCCGGGACCTCGAGGCGGAGGCGCTTGAGACCTATCGTCTCATCCTGCGCGACCTCTCGCGCTCCGGCAAGGCCGTCGTCGCCTGGTACGATCCCCGTCCTTGGGGGGAGGATTTTCGGCGGACGGCGCTCGCCGGGCAGGAGCCCAACGTGGTCGGGCTCGCGAGCCTCGGGGTCTCTGAGGGCAACGGGGCGGGAGTCCGCTCGCTGCTCCGCGCTTCCGACGGGCACATCTCCGCGGTCACGCAGCGCAACATCGCCCGGGAGCTCTTCGCGGTCCTGACCGGAGCGGAGTCCGTGGAGTTCGAGTCTTACCGCTGGGCTCCCCCCGCGAAGGGCGCCGTCCAGCCGGCGCCGCCGTCGTGCGCCGCCCTTCGGGATTGCGGCCCCGTCCGGACGACTCTGGGGGGGCGGGAGATCCTCCGACTCCAGCCCGTCTCGCCCAAGAAAACGGACGGCTTCGACCCTCGGTCGGCGGATGCGGCGAGCCTCCTGATCGTGGAGGCGAAACAGCCGCTCTTCTACGTCCTGGATTCCCGATTGCACGCGAAGAGTTCCCTGGGGATCCGGCTCTCCGTGGGCGGAGAGGAGCTCTCCATCCCCCTCGGCCCCATCGAGATGCTGGCTCCCGTCCTGGGCCGGGTGCGGATCCCGGAGCGGACGCTGGAGGCCAGGTTGTCGCGCGGGGATCGGCTGACCTTGGAGTTCGCCGCGGGATCTTCGCCCCATATCTGCTGGCGCCTGGCGCCCGACCGGAAAGTGAAGCGGGCCGCGCTCGTCGTTGACGGACGCGGCTTGCTGGAGAATCTGGAGTTCCGCGACGCGAAGGGGATCCGGGGGCTTTGCGGAGCGCGGGACCGGACTCGGGCCGGAGTCCTGCGCCTCATTCCGGGCGCCTATGCGTCCCTGCAAGACCTCGCCAAGGTCTCGGCGCCTTTGGAACTCGTCGCCGGAGAACCGGAACAAGGCTGGCGCCTGCCGCTCGGCGCTCTGGCGCAAGTGAAGCGCCGCGTGCCGATTCCCCGGCTGAGCCGTCCGCCCCTGCTGCTTCGGTCCGGTCCTTCCGGACTAAAAGAAGCGGTGTTCAGAACGCCTTGACCGGCGCCTCCGGCGCTCGCTCTTGCGGGGCGGCGGAGGGAAAGTTATCCTATCGGCGTGTCCCAGTCCGTGACCGTTTCCGTCGTCATCCCCACCTTGGACCGCCGGGAAGAGCTCCAGGCGTGCGTGGAGTCGGTCCTGGCCCAGACTGCGGTGCCCGCCGAGGTCCTGGTCGTGGATAACGGGTCTTCCGACGGCTCCGCGGACATGCTCGCCGCGGTCTTCGGGACGAGGGTCCGCGTCCTCCAGGAGCCGCAGCGCGGAGTCGCCTACGCGCGCAACCGCGGGATCGCGGAAGCGAAAGGGGAGATCGTCGCCTTCATAGACGACGATTCCCGGGCCGACCCGCGCTGGCTGGACCGGCTGCTGGCCTGCCTGGAAGAGACCGGCGCCGCCGGAGCGGGCGGACCCGCCGAGCCGCGCTGGGAGGCCGCGCCGCCGGCGCTGATCGCCGGTTCGGCGAAGGCGCTCTCGTATCTCGGCGTCTTCACCTTGGGAGGCGCCCGGCGCCGCCTGGAGCGCCCCCAGGATTTTCTGATCGGGACGAACTGCGCCTTCCGCAGGGAGATCTTCGAGTCCGGGCATCGCTTCCATCCTCCTGTGTGGGGCGGACCGGCGGTGTTCGAGGACGTCGAGTTCTCCCGGCGGGTCGCGGCGGAGCGGCCGGTCTACTTCGAGCCCGCGGCGGTAGTACGGCACCTCATCCCGGCCGCGAAGACGGCGTTGGGATGCATCTCCCGGACAGCGTTCTTCAGCGGCAGGCAGAAGGCCGCGACTGGGGGGCGGCTGACCCCGCGGGGGGCCTCCGACCTGTGGGGACTCGACGGCTGGCTGAGCCTGGTGTCCGCGCTGGGTTTCGCTTCGGGAGCTCTGCGCCGCCGCTTCGTCCCGCTCCTGCTGGTCCTGGCGGCGCTGGGGGCCGGGGCTTGTTCCCCGGCGGGCCGGGAGTCCTCCGGCTCCGACGGGCTGCTCCTGCCGGCCGAGGAGCTCCTGTCGCGGCCGCCCGCCCTGGAGCTCCCCGGGCCGGTGCAGGCTTGGGTCGCTGAGCGTTCGCCGGAGCTCGGCGTGTATTACGTCCGGTCCCAGGCGGGGACCCTGGGTCCGCTCAAGAGCGGGCGCTCCGCTCTGCGCCTCGTCCTCCTGAAAGGGAAGGCCGATATCCGCTCGGGGGCCGTTAAGAAGGCGTGCGAGCCGGGGGCCTACGTCGTCGTGCCGCCGGACACCGGATGGGAAACGGCCCGGACGGGGCCGGAGCCGGTGCTGCTGGCCATACTGGCGTCGCCGGACGCGGCGTCCCTGCCGGCGCTATTGAGCCCTTGAGCGGAGCGCGGTCCACAGCTTCCCGAGCGTGACCCGCTCCTCCGCGCCCAGCAGCCGGAAGCCGACCGCATAATACAGCGCGGTGGAGACGGCGGCCAGGCCGATGAGCGGCGTCCAGGCCCAGGCCCGGTCCCGCAGGGGCCAGAGGAAGAGCGCGAACACGGCGCCCGCGGCCAGGGGCCGCAGGACCACCCCCCCGAAATATTCCGCGGTCCCCATGGCGAACAGCGAGCGGCTCACCAGCAGCGCGTAGGGAACGGCGGTCAGCGCCTGGGCCAGGAGCAGGCCGAGCGCCGCCCCGGTGATGCCGTAACGCGGGACGAGCACGAACCAGGAGCCCAGGCTGAGCGCGGCCTGGAGCGACTGCCAGGCGAGGGCGTAGCTGGGCTTGCCCAGGCCGCAGGAGGCGGTGAGGGGCATCGTGCCGAGCAGGTGCAGAAGATAGGCCACGAGGAGCAGGCGCAGGGGCCAGACGCCCTGGCTGGAGAACTCGCCGCCCAGCCAGAGGGTCAGGAACTGGGGGGCCAGGATGAAGAGCAGCGCGAAGCCGGGGACGATCAGCCACAGGGCGAGTTGGCTGCATTGACGGTAGGCCTTGCGCAGGGTCTGATGCTCCCCCAGACCGGAGAGCTCGCTCATCAGCGGGAAGGCGGTGGTCATCACCGAGTTCGCCAGCATCCAGAAACGGCGCAGGAGGAATGAGGGGATGAGGTAATAGGCGAGTTGGGTGAGGGGGAAGAAGTAGCCGATGATGGCCTTATCCCACTGGAAGGTGACCGACCAGGCCAGCTGGGCGAGGAAGACGGTGAGCGAGAAGCCGACGAAGCGCCGCAGAGCCGCAGGGTCGGGCGCCGCCCCCGGGATGCGTTCCGGGACGGGCAGCAGGCGGAAGGCCGCGGTCAGGGCGGCCAGCGAGACGGCGAGCTGGGCCAGGACGAAGTACAGGGCGATGTCCCGCAGGCCGGCGCCCAGGCCCAGGAGCGCCGCGCTCCCGACCAGCACCGCCCCGTTCTGGAGCAGGGAGACCAGGCTGGCGAGACCGAAGCGCTGCAGGCCCTGCAGCAGCCCGAGGGCGCATTGGGTCCAGGAGAAGAACACCGCCGCCGCCGCGCCGCAGGCGATGACGAAGGTCCCGGTCTCCCGCAGATCCGGGCTGATGTTGAGGAAGCCGTGGGCGAGGGGGGCCCGGCACAGGAACACGAGCGCCGCGCCCAGCAGGACCCCGGCGGTGTGCAGGAACAGGGAGTCCCGCAGGACCCCGCGCAGGGCCGTGCTCTCCCCGCGCGCGGCGTGCTCCGCCGCGAACTTCTGGGTCGCGCTCATGGCGCCGAGACTGAGCAGGCTCAGGTAGCCCGCGAGTATGCCCAGGAGGCCGTAGAGGGCGTAGCCTTCCCGCCCCAGGCCGCGCACGAGGAAGGGGACCAGCAGGAAACCCAGCGCCAGCAGGCCGATCTGTCCCAGGAGGTTCCAGCCGACGTTGGTCCCGAAGCGGACGGTCCGGGATGCGGCGCGCCCTGGTCCCATCGGCGGGGCGGCCCCCTCAGGAGCCCGAGCGGTTCCTCGCCTCGAGCCGCTTCAGGAACCAATAGTTGACGGCCCCCATCAGCGCCATGGCGGCCAGGAAGGCCGGGTAGGCGAGCTGCCAGTTGGATGGCCCGGTCATCATGGACCATTCAGACATCCCGCCGATCCCGGCGATCAAGGTCATGGGCATGAAGATGGTGGTGATGAGGGTGAGGCGCCGGACCGAGACGTTGGTGTCGTTGGCGAGCCGCGCCATCTGGTTGTTGACCATGGAGAGGTACATCTCCATGAGGCTCGTGACGACCTCGCGGTACGATTCGGTCAGCTCGAAGAACTTGGCGAGATGGTCGTAGATGTCGCGGTAGTGGTAGATCGCGCGTTCGTCGATGAAGCGGGAGTCCTTCCGGCAGATCTTGACCAGGATCTCCCGCTCGTGGAACAGGCTCTTGCGCAGGGTGAGGATGTCGCGGCGCAGGCGCAGGAGCGTCCCGGGCTTGAAGCGGGACAGCTCCGCGAGCATGGACTCCTCCGCGCGGTTGAGCTGCTCCTCGAGCGTCGCGACGGCCGCGAATTTCCGGTCCACCACGTGGTCCAGGAGGACGTGCATGAGGAAGGCCGGTCCCCGCCGCACCCCCGCCAGCTCCAGCTCCTTGGGGCGCTCCGCGTCCTCCAGCAGGCGGCGCTTGCCGGGGCCGTTGCCGCTGACCGTGATGAGGCAGTCCTCGGACAGGATGATGTCCACCTCGTCGACCAGGAGCTTGCGGCCGTCGTAGGAGAAGGCGTTGAACAGGATGAAGCTGTAGCGCGGGAAATCCTCGAGCTTGGGGATCTGGTCCTGGTCCAGGCAGTCCTCGACGGACATGGCATGGATCCCGAAGGGCCCGCTCAGGGCCGCGAGCTCCTCCCGGGAAGGCTGGAAGCAATCCACCCAGAGGTAGCCTCCCCGCGCGCGGGCGGCCAGGGCTTCGGCGAGGGTCTCCAGGCGGACCATCCCGGACGGAGTGATGTGGTGCAAGCGCATGTCGGACATCGTCGCCTCCCGCGTGTCCGATAGTACACCATTCCTCAGACCTCCGAAAGTGCTACGATGATTCATGGCCCAATCATTCAGGAAGCGCCGACGCCAGGCCGGACCCAGCAAGAACGAACTCAAGGTGATGCGCGGACGGCCGGAGCGGCAGAACACCCTGCGCTCCCGCTTTCCGCAGGTCGCGCGGGTGAGTCTGGCCCTCCGCTTCACGGGCGAACGGGGACAGGTCTTCGACGAGGTCCGGCGGGTGGTCCAGCCGGACGAGGGGCTCGACCTCGCCGCGGCCTGTCCCGGACGCTGCGGGGTGGGGAATTTCAGTTTCGAGGCGCTGGTGACCGAGGCGGTGGCCGTCCGGAAGAACCTCATCGAGTCGTCGGCGGTCTGCGCCGAACCCCTGGCGCCGGGTTTGCCGCAGACCTGCGGCTGCACCCTGAATTGCCGGGTGGACATCGAGTTTCAGCCCGAGCCGGCAACGCCGCCGCCTCCTCCGCCTTCCGCTCCCGCGGAAGGCAGTCCGGCCTAAGTGATCCCCTTCCCCCCTTGCGGGGGAAGGCCGGGATGGGGGGCGGAGCCCATCTATCTCAGGTCCGCCGAGCGGTCCTTCTCGATCCCGTAGTCGGCCAGTATCGCCGGGTGGGCTTTCGCGGCTTGGGCCGCGTCCAGCGCCAGCAGTTCCCCCGGGGAGGCCAGCCCGTCCGTCTCCACGATGTGGAAGCCGCCTTGCGGATGGGCGAAGGCCGATACCAGTTCCCGCATGTCGGCGACCGGGCGACCGTTGACGCGTTCCACCACGACGTCCCGCGCCCCCTGGTAGCCCAGGTTCACCTGATGCGGCAGGACGTGGCTGAGCAGGATCACCTGGCGCCGTTCCGGCGTGGGCAGCCCGTAGTCCGCGTAGTACTTCAGCTCGGAGGGGATCGCCTCTCCCTCCCGGAAGTCCCCCAGGTAGTCGCGGGTGAGGGGGGTGAAGACGAGGCCCGCGAAGACGAAATAGGTGGGGTGGTCGCCGTAGAATGAATTGCCCACCAGGGCGGGGGTGTTGCGCAGGGGGGCCGTGAGCTCCAGCCTCCGGCCGGCCCGGATGACCTGAAGCCGCAGCGCCTCCCCGATCTGGCGCAGGGAGATGAGGTGGGCGAAGAGGACGCGCTCGCTGCCGCGCAGGGGAGCGGTCCCGTCGTCCGCGATGGGGACGCCGTCGACCCGGGTCAGGATATCCCCGGGCTGGAGCACGCCCCACGCGCTCGAGCCGTGGACGACGGTAGACACCTGGATGCCGGTCTCCTCGGAGTCGAGGCCGCGATAGCGGCGCAGGCTTTCGTTCTCCAGGCTCTGATAGCGGATCCCGAGTTCCGGAACCCCGTCGTAGCGTCCGTCGGCGATGTCCCGGAGGAAGCGTTCGATGACGGGCGCGGGCACCAGGTAGCCGGTGCTCTGCGAATCCTGGTCGTACTGGAAGGCCACGCCGATGAGCTTCCCGTCGAGGACCGCCGGCCCGCCGCTGTTGCCCGGGTTGATGGCCGCGTCCGTCTGCACGGTGAGGAGCCCGCGCCCCGAATGCGCGTAGTCGGTGACCTCGATGCGCGAGACGATGCCTTCGGTGACCGAGAGGTCGTCGCCGCCCACGGGGAAGCCGTAGACCAGCACCCGGTCCCTCTGGCGGGGCAGGCTCCCCAGCGAGAGCGGGGTCGTGCCCCGGTAGAACGCGGGGTCCTCCACCCGGAGCACCGCGAGTTCGCTGTCATGGGCCGTGAACTCGACCTTGGCGGGATACTTCTTGGGGTCTCCGGCCTTGCGCACCTGCAAAAACACGCTGCCGCTGACCACGTGGGCGTTGGTGAAGATGCGGCCGTCGGCCAGGATGCAGCCCGCGCCGCCCGCCTCCTCCTCGGCGCTGAACTGCCAGGGCTGATAGGTGTTGGACTTGCGGAAGAAGGTGAAGATGCGCACCACGGACCCGGCGACCTGGTCCTCCTCCAGGGCCGGCTCGGTCCGGTCCTTGGCCGAGACCGTCCCCTTGGCCGCCGCCAGGCAGGGCCAAGCGGCGAGCAGAGCGAGCAGGATCGGGATGTTTCGCTTCATGGGATGGCCTCTTTTGGTCTATGTTATATCATGTCTGGAAGCGCATCCTGGACGCCCAGCGGCCTTCCGCGGGGAATAAAGACCTGAACACCGATAGGCCGAACACCGACCGAGGATTTCCCCTTGGACCCATCTGTCCTTTCGTGTCCTGCGCTATAGTAGACTTCTCCCGATGAATCATCGTTGGCTCAAGCTCCGGACAGGCTTGTTCTGGTTGGTGAGCGTTCTAGCCGTCTTCCTGCTGATTCAGGTCGGAATCTACATCCATGACAGGCCGCCCGCCTGCGTCCTGCCTTGTCGAGACTTGGGCAGTGAGTTGGAGTTGACTGTTCCGGCTGTCCGTCCCGGCGGCCGCACCGAATTTTACAGGCCCCGATGCGGTCCTATTGAGTTGACTCTGGAGTTGGACAAGCCAGAAGCCAGAGTGAATCAGCGCTACACGCTATGGTACCGCGCAGGAATCAAGAACATTTGCTGCCAGAGCGTGGCGGCGAAACTCCTGTTCTTCGTTGGGAATTCCCCGTTCGAGAATGGCTTCTCCTTCAGGGTGTGGGACCCTGCTGGGAGATTGGTCGTTCCCGCCACCCCGTACCCCACGGTGGGAAGCATCATCGCCTATCGTGAGGATAGGCAAGCGAATCAAAAACTGGCTAAGGGACTTGACCGATGGGGATACTCCGACTTGGCGTCCGGGGAAATGATCCTATCGAATCCCTCGATTTTCGCGCCTACGGAGATCGAACGAGGAGGCGAATCTCTGGAGGATTTGCTGCGGAGATTCCCCGATCCTTCATCCCAGGCGTTCCACAAGAAGGCGATTCGAGAACGCGATGAGCGGACGCGTCGCGTGGTGGCGGGGATGAACCTGCCTGCCCCACCTCGGGGTTATCGTGTTTTGATGGAGTACCTTTTCAACAAACCGGGGACCTATCGGATCCAGGCGGTCTATGACGAGCAGGCGTTGATTGCTCCTAAACCCACTTGGCTGGAATCTTGGCCTGAGCCTTCGCGGTCCATCGTGGGAATTTCCCTGGATATCTTCGATCGATTCCCCTTCAGCGGTGATGCGAGATGGTACGGGATTCACGCCGAATCAGCCATTCTTGATTTCGAGGTCAAGGAGTGACCGCCCTTGCTATAGCCATCTCTGTCGTTTGGGGAATGGTGGCGCGGGACGCATCGGCGACTTGCGATTATTCAGTCCCAGACACATCTGCTTGTGTGGCGCAAGGGTATCCGGGTGCACGGATCCCGCCGAACGACCTCTGGCGGGCACTTGGATTGCATCTTGCCGCAGCTGCGAACTTGGTTGAGCAGTCCAATGTCGCAGGCAAGAGTGCACAAAGCGCCCAAAAGGAGGCCGAAAAGGCGTGCTCGACCTTTTTTAAGGATTACGCACCCGAATGCCGGAGGCAGAGAGAAAAGCACTCCAAACTCGCCACTGAAGCGCGTGCTCGGGAGATGGAGGCATACTACGCGATCAATAAAGTGATCGAAGAAACAATCGCTGCCTATGGCTTGCATCCCGCGGCCTGCTCATCTGGCGCCGGACGAGACGATCCCCCCGTGGAATGGAAGCCCCGCTACAGTGAAAGGGAAGTGCTTGATGTTCAGACCGGCCACTGGCGACGAGATTCAGCGAAATATCCCCCAAAGGGTGAATTGGACGATCGGGGGCGCCTCGCTATTTTTCACTCAGCCTACGAGGTCGTCAATGCGAGGAATCAAAGCGACCCGGATCGACTGGCGGCCACTATATTGCATGAGACCATTCATTGGGTAGATCGGAAGTCCTTCGGCGGTCCGTTTTGGACTCACGAGGCTCACAAGACACAGGTCCGCGCCTATCGGGCCGAGAAGGAGCTCGTACAACGTATCCACGACAGTACTGGCCGGTCGGTGCTGTCGGCGGACGAGATCACCGGTCTGGACAATAAGATCATACACCACGAGGATGCGCCGAAGCATATCCCAAACAAGGATAATTGGATTGGGATTCATCCGGGCTACTATGCGGGGCGTGTGTACTCCAAGGGCCCGGATCGTCCGAGGTCAGAAGAGGATTACTCCGCGGAGATTCTAAAGACCAAGGCGGGCATGGATTTCGCCTTGGCATGGGACCGGCGGGCCAGCGACTTGTTGGAGCGCATCGGGGAATACAACACCCGTCTTGACGAGGAGAACCGATTCAGGAAGGAAGCCCAGGGGCAGTGGCGTCGGGAGCAGGCCTTCAATCGTTTGTCGGCGTTCTCAGCCAAGGTCTGCAGTCATGGAGATGGCCTTGAGCGGGTAATGGTTCCCATGCAGGAGTTGGAGCAGATTTGGGTGGAATTGGGTCCGGAGACTTATGGGACGGATCCGGACCCCTTCTTGGGTTATTGGGACTGTGCTGTCTGGCTTCCCCGCAAGCTGGCCCGTTTGCATGCGCAAGGCGAGCGATGCCCCGACCCCAACGTGCTTCTGGCACTATTGCAGCGCCATGATGAGGCGACTGAGAAGGTGAAGCGGGGCGATCCGGTGGCGGCACCGCCACCCCCCAGGGCCGCTCCGCGGATCCCTCCCGCGGTCGCAACGCCTCCCTCGCGACAGAACTCATCCACGGGAGTTCCCGTGCAGAATCGGCCTGAGCCGCCGGAACGGGAACGCTGTCGCTATCAAGGCGACTGGTGCCGCTGAGCGGCATCCTGCACTTGCTTGGCGATGACGCGGGCGTCCGCATCGCCTTTGAGGGCGAGCAGGGAACAGTCGGGGCTGGCGCAGATGCCGGTCAGGCTGGGTGTGGTCCCGTCGGGATAGGGGATGAGGACGAGGCGGGCGCCGTGGGCCGTGACCCGGCGCAGCAGTTCCGCCAGGTCGCGGGCGATGCCCCGCTCGAGGGCTGCCGTCTCCGCCGCGGGTTCCAGTCCCAGTTCGCGGCGCAGGATGCGGCGCAGGCGGCGCGCGCGGGCCGAAGAGGGGTCCAGGTGGAATGCGCGATCCGCTTCCTCGGCCGCCTGCCGGGCGCGCTGGGAGTCGCCGCGGCGTCCGAGTTCCCGCAGGGTCTCGGCGAGCAGGGTCCGCGCGGCGGCGTCCTTGGGGCTGAGCACGAGATGCTGGCGCAGGGCGGTCTCCGCGCGTTCGGGCCGGCGCTGGGCCAGGTAGGCGCGGGCGAGTTCGAAGTACTCCCAGGGCGAGGCTTCCGCTCCGACCGCGGGCGGCGCCGCGCGCTGAGGACGCCGGAAGAACCGGACCAGGCGCAGCTCCCCCAGACCGCGCAGAAGGCGGGCTCCGGGGGAGCGCGTCCCGGGTCCGACGGACGCCACCACGACTTCCGGACGGTGACGCAGGAGCAGGGCGTCGACGCGGTCGAGCAGGGCCGCGGAATCGAGGGCGGGATCGCTCTCCACGAGCACTTCACGGCGCGCGCCGGGGCCAGTTTTGAGCGCCGCGCGCAGCATGGCGGGATAGGCGGATTCGCCGGAGACGAGGTCGTCGCCCAGGCACAGCACCGTGGGAGTCGTGCCTGCCGGAACGGCGCGCCGCTCTTGCAGGCGGAGACCCGTTTCGAGGATGGCGGCGAGCGCCGCGAGGGCGGCCGCCGCGAGCAGGGCCGTGCGCAGGGGCGGCTTCAAGAGGGACCCAGCTTGTGGATGGTGTGCTCGGGCATGTGCCAGAGGTCCTTGGCCTGGGCTTCGTAGCGGCCGACCACCATGGCCTTCCAGCACTTGCAGGGCGCGGAGCAGGCCTTGGGGTCGTCGTAGAGGCGCAGGTCCTCGTCTGTGATGCGGCCGAGGGCCTCCACGCCGATGGAACAGCAGCGCCGCACCGTCCCGTCGGGCTCGATCTTCGCGTACATCTCCCCCATGCGGCAGAGCGGAGCCTCCGCGGCGGCCTCCTTGAGGGCGAAGCCCTGCAGGGCCTGGTTCATCTTGCGGGTCCCGGGCTCGGCGGAGGAGGCGATGGCCGAATCCATGAGGGCGCGCTCCTCGGGCGAATAGTCGTCGGGGTAGCGCTTGCCGCCGTATTCGCCGTTGAAGGGGATGATCTTGAAGATGATGCCGTTCTCCTGGAAGCTGCGCTGGAGTTCCTTGAGCCGGGGGAGGTGGGGGGGGTAGGCGACGAAGGCCACGGTCGCGTAATGGCGGTGCTTCCACAGGAGCAGCAGCTTGGCTAGGAAATCCTCCGCGCTTACGTGGTCCAGGTGCAGGCTCGCGGAGAGGAACACGTTCTCCGGGCGCACGGCCGCGATCCAGGCCTGCGCGTCGAAGCTGAGGTTGGTGGTGATGTTGACCGTGTGCCGCTCCTGGAGCCTCCCCACCAGGGGCAGGAAATCCGGGTAGAGCGTGGGCTCCCCGCCCGTGAAGCGGATCTCGCCGCTCCCGTACCGGACGAAGAGGCGGTCCCAGACCGTTTTCCACTCGGAGACGGGGAGGCGCAAGCTGGGCGCCGCGTTGTCGTAGGTGGGGCAGTAGGGACAGCGGTAGTTGCAGGCCTTGAAGATCTCCCAGTTCCAATGGACCCGGTACGGCGGCGTCTTCCGGGGGTGGAGGGGGGGCGCGTCCATGGCGTAACCCAGTATATTTCTTATGGGACTATCTCAGGGAGTGGGAAATAGGGTACTGTCAGTTGCCGTTGCCGTGTAAACAGGAGGCAGGTCATGGCGATCGTGGAATTCGGCGAGTTCAAGGGCAACAAGATGATCGTGCTCAAGCGCACGCCCGACGACAAGTTCCCTTTCCAGTTCGGGGTCAGCAAGGCGAAGCTCGTCCTCGAGCACTTCGAGGACATCAAGAAGTTCGTCGCAGAGAACGCGAAGCCCTAGGAGCCGCCTAGAGCTGGTTGAAGAGGTAGCGCCGGACCAGGCGGGTCAGCGCGGAGTCCGGGACCTTGAGCCCGTCGGGGTCGGTGACGGCGGTCGCCCGGTCCGTGTCCGCCTTGAAGGTCCGGTCCAGGTCCGAGACGAAGCGCGCGTCCAGGATGTTGAGGACCATCTCCTTCTCGTAGCGCACGCTGCGCGGATGCAGGTTGAACGAGCCTAGGACGGCGAAGACGCCGTCCACGGTCATGAACTTGCTGTGCAGTGTGTCCCCTTTCTTCAGGTAGACCTTGGCGCCCGCGCGGATGAGCTCGGGCAGGCTCTGCAGTATGGGCGCGCTGACGATGGGCTCGTCCACGCTCTCCGCCGAATTGGTGAGGATATCCACCCGCACGCCGCGCTGGAGCGCGTCCAACAGCGCAACCCGCAGGGCCGGCATCGTGATGAAATAGGCGTTCTCGATGCGGATGACGCGGCTCGCCCCCGCGATGGCCTTCAGATAGGCCAGCAATATGGTCGCCTCGCCCGCCGGGTCCTGGGCCACGAACGAGAGCCGTGCCGTCCCCTTGGCCGGGTCCATGGCCGACTCCGCGATCAGCCCATGCTTGAGGCCCTGCAGGCGCACCTGGGCGTTCCACAGTTCGCGCGCGAAGCGCGCCGTATCCTTGAGCGCGCTTCCCATATACAGCATGTCCGTGTCTCGCCACTTGGGGCCCTGGCCCATGTGGGAGTATTCGTCCCCGAAATTCATGCCGCCCGCGACCGCGAAGCGTCCGTCCACCAGCAGGACCTTGGTGTGCAGGCCGTCGTACTTCCGGGCCGGGTCCTGGAAGAGCACGACCTCGATGCCCGCGGCCCGCATCCGCTCGAGCACCTTCGCGCCGTGGGCCCGGGAGGTCTTGCCGTCGACCATCACCTTCACGTCCACCCCGGCGCGCTTCTTCTCGATAAGCAGGTCCGCCGCGGCCGAACCCGTGACGTCGTCGTAGAAGGCCCAGGAGAGGATGTGGATGCTCTTCTTGGCCTTGCGCATGAGGGCGAAGCGCACTTTGAATGAAGCTGGGCCGTCGATGAGCGGGATGGCCCGGTTGCCGCCGCTGAAGGAGGCTCCGGTCAGAGCCTCGAACTCCTCGACGAAGCCGGGCTCCGAGAACAAGGACGGCGCGCCCGGACCCCGCGGCGCGTAGGCCGAGCCGTAGACCAGACCCATGTGGCGTTTGCCCATCTCGTCCCACGGCTCGAAGGGCTTGGCCCCGGGGATCTTCCCCGCGCCCTCCAGTTCCGCGCCCATCATGAAGGCCAGTTGGGCGGCGTATTCCTTGCGCTTGGCCTCGGGGATGGGGGGGAGGTAGGCGGCGACGCGGGGATCGGCCACCAGGGCCTGCAGGACGGGCTCGAGTTGTCCCGCGGCGTGCGCCCGGGCAAGGATGTCGATGAGTTCCGTTTCCGCCTTGGTCGGGTCGCCGCCGCTGCGGACCAGGACGACGAGCAGTTCCTTGACGAATGCGTCGACGACCGGGTCACCGGCCGGCGCGGGGGGCGCGACGTAGGCCGCGGCCTTGCGCAATCCGACGGCCTGGAGCACCTTGGAACTCCCCAGGCGCGCGGCCCGGGAAGGGTCCTTCCAGAGCGGCTGTACGGCCGGGACCGCCTCGCCCGCAATCCGGCCGGGGCGTCCGAGGTCGAAGCGGGCTCCGGCCGAGGCCCGGCGGGAGTCGTCCCCGGCGTTGGCGTTCCGCATGGCGCCCAGGTCCGCGGCGATGGCGAACAGGGAGACGGCCGCCGGCATGGGCCGGACCGCGGCCGCCGGGAGGGCGGCCGGCATCCGGGGAGCCGCGACGAGGGAGACCGGCCGGGTTTCGGGCAATGAGAGGGAAGGGGAGAGGGTGAGGAGCGGCGCGGCGCTCAAGCCGGGCGCCGGCGGCAGGAGGGACTGTCCCAGGACCGGCGACAGGTTCAAGGATACGGTCGGCAGGATCGGCAGTCCGGGCTGGGCGATCGGCGCGACCTGGGTGCCGACCGCGGCGGCGCGGCATAGGGACGCGGCCAGGAGCAGGGGAGCGGCGAGCGTCAGGCGGCGCGGCATGAGACCATTATAGCGGGGAGGGGGTGCGGTTCCCGTGGGTCCCCTGGGCCCGCCGGGCGCGGCAGTCGGCCCCCCGTACCTCAGGTCTGACGGTCCCCGGGCCGGCCCCAGCCTTCGGTGAGGATGCGGTGCTGTCTGAGGCGCGCGGCATCCGTGCGGGCGACGGAGATGGGCCGGCCCTCCGGGTCG
>MGTY01000130.1:30942-125860 GCA_001799695.1 Elusimicrobia bacterium GWA2_69_24 | reverse complement strand
TTCTTCTGGATTTTAAAACGAAACCGGTCCAGGAGGCAGAGCCGGGAGATGTTTTGAAACGTGCCCCTCCCCCAGCACCCCTGAAAGTTCAAAACTTCCTGGAGGGCGCTCTCATTTTGAGGGAACCGGGAAGGGGGTTCATGCGTATAAATAAGTATGACCCCCGAAAGAGACTTGGTCGTTGCGCGTGATCTGATCCGAAGGATATATCTCGTCCGCGGACACAGGGTGATGCTCGACTCCGACCTCGCGGCCTTGTATGAGGTCGAGACGAAGGCCCTGAACCGCGCCGTGAAGCGCAACGCGGGCCGCTTTCCCCCTGATTTTGCATTCCGTCTCACCGCGCAAGAGGCGGAATCTTTGAGGTGCCAATTTGGCACCTCAAAAGAAGGGCGCGGTGGTCGACGGTATTTGCCGCTGGTATTCACCGAACAGGGCGTGGCCATGCTCTCGGGTGTCCTCACGAGCGAACGGGCCGTCAGGGCCAATGTGGCCATCATGCGGGCATTTGTCAGGCTGCGCCGGATGGTCGAATCCCAGCGCGGGTTGGCCAGGAAGCTCAGGGAACTGGAGAGGAAATACGACGCCCAGTTCAGGGTCGTGTTCGATGCGATCCGGGAACTGATGACTTCGCCGGAAGAGCCGGAGGCGTCGCGTCCCGTCATCGGCTTCAAGCCGGATTCTTGAGGGCTCATCGCAATCTCTCTCGGAAATCCGGGATAATCTCCGTCGGCTGATTCGGCTTCTTGAGGGTTTTGAAACGTGCCCCTCTCCTTCCGCCACGCTTTATCTCACCTGCCGCAAAAGGGCGCGGAGCTCATTGGCGAGAATCGCCACGCCGGAAGCGCGGCAAGCCCTGGACAATCGCGGAATCCCTGCAGCGCCATAAGTCTGCGGCGGGGAAACCCGCGGGAAGTGAAATGGTACGATGACGCCATGAAAACGGCCCTCATACTTCTTCTGGCTGCAACTGCAGCGAAGGCGCAGGACGTTGGCGATAAGTCAACGGCCCTCCAGGAGCTGGGGGCGCTGCGGGGGGAACAATGCGCTCGCTCGCCGCTCGCGGAGAAGATCTTCGGTGCTGCCGTGGGGGTGCTGCGCGCCATGCCCGCCAAGGGTTCGCGGGAAGCCGTGGTCAACGTGTTCCTGCTCATGCGCCACGAGCTGGGCGGCGGGGAGGGGGTCTCGCGAGGGCCGCACGAGTGGCCGGCCCGGACCTCGCTCGCCTGCCGAAGCGTCAACGGCTGCGTGGAGGCCGCCAAGGTGTTCTTCGCCCTCTTCCGCACGGCCTACCCCCGGTTCCCGGCCCTCTACCTGGATTCTTTCAATTCCGAGTGCCCCAGCGGCGGGCATGCGGTCGTCGAGGTGTCGGACGCCGACGGCTCCTCCTTCATCGCGGACGCGGTGTCCTACGGCAATGTCCCGGACCGGCTCGTCGCGGCGCGGACGGAGTTCAGCCCGGTGACCGAAGAGCAGATGGGTTTCACCCTGGACATCCGGCCGGAGTACCAGGGGCGCATCGTCCAGGTGCAGGACGAGGCCGATTTCTACATTTCCGAGAAAGGCGGGAAGTATCTTGTGGAGCGGTACCCCTACGCCTCGGTGTTCTCGGGGAAGCCGGAGGCGGTCTCGTTCGATTCCCTATCCCGAGTGAACGGACACCTGAAGGACTTCATCGACGCGCGCAACGCCGGGAAGGAGCTGGCTTTCGAGGACCTGCGCAAGGCCGGACTCATCCTCGCGTTCAACGAGCCGCGGAAGACCTCGTTCCAGTACGCCAATTGGTGTCAGGGCGGCAAGGCCAGGCACGTGGTGTTCGGCTGCCGGGCGAAGGTGTCGGATGAGGACGACGCAGATGCCGTGGAGCCGGGGCTGAGGAAGCGCTTCGCGGCGATGGGCATCGCGGACGGCTGCGACCGGAAGCGCCCGAAATAGCCCCCAAAAAACGGGCGGCGCCCCCCCGTGGAGAGGGCGCCGCCGCCTCAGTATAAGTCGCCTACTTACCGGCTTCCTTCAGGTCCATGTTGCACTTCGGGCACTTACCCGGCTTGTCGGATGAGGCGCAACCCATGGGGCAGACGAACTTGGCCTTGGCGTCGGCCTTGCCGTCCTTGCCCGCGCACTTGGCGCACCTCTTGCCTTCCTTGCATGCCTTGCAGGCGTGGGCCTTCTTGCCCTCTTTGCACTTGGCGCACTTCTTGCCGTCCTTGCAGTCCGGGCAGGCGGCGCCCTTCTTGAAATGCTCGGCCGCGGCGTCCTGGATCTTCTTGATCGCGGCGGGATCTTTCGCCGTGATGCGGACGATGACGCCCTCCGCGGAGTTCTCCACGGCGACCGACGCCCCTTCGATCTGGGACGGGCAGCCGCCCTTGCAGTCGTGTCCGGCCCAGGCGAACGCGGTCGATAAAGCGATGACCGGCAACGACAACAGCAGTTTCTTCATGATATCAGTCCTCTCAATGGATGCGATGTGCGACGCGTCACGATAGTATCAAATAACCCCCCACCCCGGCCCCTGCCGGAGTCGTCCGGCCTATGGCCGGCCGGCGTGCCCGGAGCCATGCGGAGGGCGCCCCCGCAAGGGGGGAGGGAGAGCTATTTTACTCCGGCGGCGTCGAGGCCCCGGGGGATCTCGGAGTTCGCCATGAACCAGCGCCAGACCGCGCCTGAGCGCAGGTTCTCGGCCGCGAGCAAGGTGATTCCGACGTCGATGCCGATGACGTCGGGGTCCACCCAGCCGGTGACCGGGTTGAAGGCGTCGGCGAAGCCGTAGCGGCCGTAGACTTCGTCGCCGAAGCGCTCGAGCATCTCGCGGAGCGCGGGCAGGGAGATGTCCGGGGTGAACGCCAGAGACCCGCCGGGCGCGCAGGGGACCACGGTGCCGTCGATGTCGGGGTGGCGGGGCGGGCCGCCCCAGGCGATATAGCCCTTGGGGCCGTCGGAGGCGGTGATCCCCCAGAGGTCGCCGGAATAGGAGGGGAACTCCCGGAACAGGTCGGCGCAGAAAGCGCGATGCGCCCGGGTGGCATAGGCCGTGTTTGCGAAGAAGTCGGTGCCGCCCGGGCCGCCGTCGCGGCGGCCGCGCAGGTCCAGCCAGGCCTGCGGGTACTGATGGGTGAAGAGCGGCGCGCCGGAGTGGAGGAACCGGTAACCCCCGTACTCCGTCCAGGAGCGGCGCCAGGCCTGCCAGGCGGACGCGGGGATGGGATGCTTCGGCGAGGCGATGGCCAGCGCGTAGAGGAGAGGCCCCTCGCTGTAGTCGCCCCAGCGGCTGGGCAAAAACCCGGTCTTGGGACGCCAGCCGTGGGAAAGCAGGGACGGGTGGCCCGCCAGCATCCAGGGGAAGTCCACGCCTTCATAGATCCTCGTGGCCAGGCGGACGAGTTCCCGGTCTTCCGAGAAGCACTGCCGCGCAGTGAGCACGCCGGCCAGCAGGATGGCCGTATCGATGGAGGAGAGCTCGCTGTCCCAGGCGCGGGACCCGTCGCGCGCGTCCATCCAATGATAGAACCAGCCTCCTACCCGCGGGGCCTTGCGAGCCAGGAAGGCGACCGTCCGGCGCGCGCGCGCGGCGGCCTCGGCGCGGGGCAGCCAGCCGCGCTCGGCCGCGACGCAGAGGGCGCTCAGGCCGAAACCGGTGGTGGCCGCGCTCGCGGTATGGCGATGGTCGGCGTCATGCGGCGAGCCGTCCGCCCGGGCGCGGTCGAGGACGAGGCCGGTCTTGGGGTCGGCGTTTTCGAGGAAGAAGCGGAAGGACCGGCGCTGGAGGTCGTCGAGGAAGGCGTCCTCTTCCTCAGAGAGGGAGTTGTCCCGGGAGGCTGCCGTGAAGTCGGCCGCGAGTCCGCCTACGGAACTCGTGGCCGCCCAGAGCTTGAAGTCGCCGGCCTCGACCCGGAAGCGGCCGTCCCGGCCGTGGAAGCCGAGCTCCTGAGGGCCGAGCGTGAACTTCAGGCGGCGCTTCTCGCCGGGCGCGAGGGTCACGCGCTGGAAGCCCCGCAGTTCCCGTACGGGACGGGTCACGCTGGCGGCGAGGTCGCGGATGTAGAGCTGGACGGTCTCGTCGCCGGTCCGCGGCCCGGTGTTCTCGATCGAGACGGATACGCGGAGCAAGCCGTCGGGCGCGACCGTGGAGACGTCGAGGCTGAGGTCCGAGAGCGCGAATCCCGTGTAGCTCAGCCCGTAGCCGAAGGGGAACAGCGGTGTGTCGGGGCCGTCGATGTATTTGGAGGAGTACTTGTTGGCCGGGTCGGAGGGGCGGCCGGTGTTCTTGTGGGCGTAGTAGATGGGCACCTGTCCTACGGAACGCGGGAAGGTCATGGGGAGTTTGCCTCCCGGCGCCACCTCGCCGAACAGCACGTCGGCGAGCGCGCGGCCGCCCTCGGTGCCGGGGAACCAGGCTTCCAGGATCGCGGGGACGGCTGCGGCCAGCCGGCCGAGGGCCAAAGGGCGGCCGTTCATGAGCACCGCCACGGTGGGCTTGCCCGCGGCCATGACCGCCTCGGCCAGCTCCAGCTGGCGGCCGGGGAGCTCCAGGGAGCCGCGCGCGGCGGCTTCGCCGCTCATGCCGGCTTCCTCTCCCAGGACCAGGACCACGGCGTCCGCGTCCGCGGCGAGACGGGCCGCGGCCTTGATGTCGTCGTCCGTGGCCGCCACGACCGAGCCGCCCGGAGCGAAAAGCACCTGGGCGTCGGGAAGGGCCTCGCGCAGGCCCGCGAGCGCCGTGGTCGCGTCCGCGGGGCGGCCATCGCCGGTCCAGGAGCCCAGGATGTCCGTCCGGGAGTCGGCCAGGGGGCCGATGACGGCCAGGGTCTTGAGGCCCTTGCGCAGGGGCAGGACCGCGCCGTCGTTCTTGAGGAGCACCATCGAGCGCGCGGCCATGGACCGGGCTTCCCGCCGATGTTCCGGGGTCAGCAGGGCTCCGGCTTCGCGGGCCGGGTCCGCATAGGGATTTTCGAAGATCCCGGCGCGGAGCTTGGCGCGCAGGACGCGGCGCACGGCCTCGTCCACGGCGGCCAGGGGGAGCTGGGCGCCGTGCTCGGCGTAGAGGCGGCTGACCATCTCCATGTCTACGCCGGCGGTGAGGGCCTGCCGCGCCGCGTCGGCCCCGTCCGCGGCCAGGCCGTGCGTGATGAGCTCGGGCACGGCCGTGTAGTCGCTGACCACGGGGCCGTCGAAGCCCCATTCCCGGCGCAGGACCTGGGTCAAGGTGAGGGGGTTGGCCGAGGCGGGGACGCCGTTCAAGTCGTTGAACGCGCTCATGACCGTGGCGGCCCCGGCATCGAACGCCGCGCGAAAGGGCGGGAAGACCACGTCGCGCAGGGTCGACTCGGACAGTTCCGTGCTATTGTAGTCGCGTCCGCCCTCGGCCGCGGCGTAGCCGACCCAGTGCTTGGCGGTTGCCAGGACTTTGTCCGGCGCCGCGGGATCGGCGCCCTGAAAGCCGCGCACGCGCGCGCGCGCCATGGCCGCCCCCAGGAAGGGGTCCTCGCCCGAGCCCTCGGCCACGCGGCCCCAGCGCGGGTCGCGGGCCACGTCCAGCATGGGAGCGAAAGTCCATTTCACCCCGGCGGCGGCGGTTTCGGCCGCGGCCGCGGCGGCGGCGCGCTCCACGGCGGCCGGGTCGAAGCTGGCCGCTTCGCCCAGGGGGATGGGGAACACGGTCCGGTAGCCGTGGATGACGTCGAAGGCGAAGAGGATGGGGATCTTGAGCCGCGAGCCTTCGACCGCCGCGCGCTGCAGCTCGTTGACGCGGGCCGCGCCGCGGACGTTCAAGGTCGAGCCCAGGGCCCCGCGCCGGGCCAGCTCCAGGTGCTCGGGCCGGAACGCCCCGTCGGCGTGCCCGTCCAGCTGCTGGAGCTGGCCGAGCTTCTCGCTCAGGGTCATGGCGCCGAGCAGGGACTCGACGCGGGACGCTTCCGCGGCGGGGGAGAGGGCCCGGGCCGGGGCGACGGACGAGGTCAGGAGCGCGGCCAGGGCCGCGCGGCGGAACGAGGTTCGGAGCATGGCCGATTCTAGCTTAATGAGGTGGACGCTCGCGCCGGGCTTTGGCTAGACTTATAGAGGCAGTCCCATGGAGACCCCGCGGACGACGCCGGTCGATTGGAAGGTCACCAGGACGGATTTCTGGGAGATCCGCAGCGCCTTGAACCCCGCCGGAGGGTCCTTCGTCGAGTTCACCTCCCGCATAGGGGTCTCGGAGTGGCCGCTCATCCATATGACCTTCGGCCGGAACCCCGAGACCGGCCGCCTCAAGCCCGCCAAGGGCATCATCGCCCTGGGCCGCATCGCGTTCGGGGTGTTCCCGGTCGGTCAGCTCGCGGTGGGGATATTCCCGGTGGGGCAGGCCGCGTTCGGCCTGGTGTTCGCCATCGGGCAGGCCGCGCTGGCTGTCACCGCCGTCGGCCAGCTCGCCATCGCCTATCACCTTGCCGTGGGCCAGCTCGCCGTGGCTAAGACCGCGGTCGGGCAAATGGCCTTTGGGAAGTATTGCGTGGCGCAGGTCGCGGTGGGCGAGCACATCTACACCCGGAAAGTGAAGGACCCCGAGGCTCTGCGGCGCCTGCGGGAGGCCCTGCCTCTGCTCGGACGGTTCACCGCAGGCTAGAATGCGCGCGGTCCCGCTCTCCTTCCTGTTCCTGGCCGGGGCGTTCGCCCAGGCAATCCAGGCGATCCTGGTCCGGGAGATGCTGTTCGTCTTCTACGGCAATGAGCTGGGATTGGGGATCTTCTTCGCGTCCTGGCTGTTCTGGGTGGGGGTCGGAGCCTGGGCCTGCGGCGCCGCTCGTCCCCGCGAATGGCCGGCGCTGCCGGCATTGCTCGGCCTGTTCCCCATAGCCGCGGTCGCCGGAATACTGGTCTTCCGGCTGTGCCGGGGCTGGATGGGGCTCTGGCCCGGGCAGTTCATCCCCCTGCAGGGGCTCGTCTTCTGGTCATCCTTGGCGCTCCTGCCCACCGGGCTCCTCGTGGGGGCGGTGATCCCGGCCGCCTGCAGGAGCGTGGACGCTCCAGCGGCCTACGCTTGGGACGCCTTAGGAGGGCTGCTGGGTGGAGTGCTGTTCACGGCCCTGGTTGGGGCCACTGTGGCCACATCTTCCTTGCTCTGTATCCTGACTTCCGCCCTCGGCATCGCCGTCCTGGCCGTTCCCGGGAGGTGGCGGGCGGGCGGAGCTCTATGGCTCGCCTTGGGCCTGGCGGGTATGCTGACCCCGCTGGGAGAGACCTGGTCGACCGGACTCGACAGGCTCCGGTGGCGAGCCCTGCAGCCGGATATGGCGCTTCTGGCCAGTTTCGATACCCCGTATCAGAACATCACGGTCGCTCGGGCTCCGGGCGTCACCGGGATATTCGCGGACGGGAAGATCGCCGCCGGCTATCCGTCCCGGGAGACTTCCGAACTGGAGGCGGCGCTGTTCTTCACACAGAATCCCGGGATCCGGCGCATCCTTCTCGTCGAGGGGGCGGCCGGGGGGCTGCTGCCCGAGTTCCTGCGCTACCCGGTCGCACGCATCGACTGCGTGGAGCCCGATGAGCGCGCCTTCCTGCGCCTGCGCGACGCCATGCCTCGGGAGTGGGGGGAGCCTTTCCGGGACGGACGGGTCCGCCTGCATTTCTCGGACCCCCGGAGCTTCGTCCGCCGGGCGGATGCGGGCTCCTATGACCTCATAGCGGCCCTGGGACCCGATCCGGCCACCGCGCGCGCCAACCGTCTGTTCACGAAGGAGTTCTATGGGGACGCGGGCAGGGCACTGGCTCCCGACGGGACATATGTGGCCAAAATGTCCTCGGCGGAGAACTATGCCGGCGCGGCGTCGTCGGTTTATGGAGCCTCCGTCCATGCTACGCTGTCCTCGGTCTTCAAGAGGGTCCTTGCCACCCCCGGAGACGTGAGCTATCTCATCGCCGGGGATTCCCCCGGGCTCTCCCTGGATCCGAAGGTCCTGGCGAAGCGTTCCGCGGGGTTGGGCATCGCGGGAGGCTCCCTCCCTCCGGGAGCGTTCCAATCCCTGTTGCCTAAAAATCGCGTCGCTGAGGTCAACCGCTCCCTCAAGGAGGGCCAGGGGGAACTGAACACCGATCCCCGGCCGGTCGCCTATTATCTCAGCACCCTCCTCTGGGCCAGGTTGTCGGGTTCCGAGTGGGTCGGAGCCCTGGAGAAGGTCCGCGCCGCGGGGCTGTGGTTCCTGGGCCTGCCGTTAGCGGTATTCATCCTGATGCGTCTGCTTTACTGCGCGCAGAGCCCCGCTCATCCGGAGCAGTCCCGCTCCTCCGCGTCCCTGGCCATGGCCGGGCTCGGCCTCTGGGCCATGGCCGCGGAGCTGATCCTGCTGTTCGCGTTCCAGAACGCGTTCGGCAGCGTCTATCAGAAACTCGGACTGCTCAATGGCCTGTGCATGGCCGGGTTGGCGGTGGGAAGCCTGCTGGCCGGGCGCGCTTCCGGCTTGCGTGGGAGGGAAGGTCTGGGGATGCTGGGGGTGGCTGGAGCGGCCGCATTGCTGGTGTCAGCGCTGCCATCTTTGTTCGCGGGGGGCTACTTCCGCGGTCACGAATGGACCTTCTACCTGTCGGCCCTGAGCATCGGCGCTTTGGCCGGGGCGGGGTTCCCGCTGGCGGCGCGACTGCGGCGGCTGGGGGGCTCGGAGGGGGCGGCCGCCGGATCCGTGCTCGGTGCGGAGCAGCTGGGAGGCGTGGCGGGCGCCTTGGTGACCGGAGGTCTGCTCGTTCCCCTTTTCGGGATCGAAGGCGCCGGCCGCGCCGCGGGAGCGGCCCTGGCCGTTCTTTGCCTTCCCCTCCTGCAAGTCGAAGCGCGGCGCCTGGACCGCCTGCGCGCCTGGAGCGACCTCTTGGGGACCCGGCTGAGTCCAGCCGGTCCATATCCCGGCGCGACCTGGGCGCTGGTGGGACTACTGCTCGCGGCCGGGGCGATGCATCGGCTGGTTTCGCGGGGAGAGGGGAAGATCTTCGCGGCGCCGGCCTATTCGGAGACGCTGCTCGCCTCGGTGGGGGGGCCGGGGCGCTACGAGTTCCTCGAAAAGCCGTTCCCGCATTATGTCCGGACAACGGACGCGGGCAAACCCGGAGGGGCGGCCTTCGGGTCCATGCCCCTGGCCGGGGACATCGAGGGATACGGCGGTCCGCTCCATCTGCTCATGGCGGTCTCGGAGGCGGGCCGCATCCTCGGGTTGCGGCTCATGGAGAGTCGCGAGACCCCCGCCTACATCGAGGGGATCGAGGGCTGGCTGGGCCGCTTCCGGGGCCTCGATGGGACCCGACCCATCCGGATCGGCCGGGAGATCGACGCCCTGACCGGGGCCACGGTCACCAGCGAGGCGGCGGCCCGCATCGTGGACCGCTCCGCGAAGGCCGCGGCGGACGGAGTCCTGGGATTGAAGTCCGAGAGGACCCCGCCCGGCGGCGCAGTCCGGCGGGCCGGCTCGCCGCGGTTCTGGGCGCTCGCGCTCTTCCTGGCCGCCTTCTTCCCGGTATTCCTCCGGGGCGGCCGGAGGGCACGGCTGGCCTACCTGGCCGGAGCCGCGGCGATACCGGGATTCTACGCCAACACGCTCTTCACCCTCGTGGACATACACAACCTGTCCGAGGGACATCTCCCCGGGCTCGAGAATCCGGGGTGGTTGCTCGTCGCCGCGTTCATCGCCGTGACGAGCCTGCTGTGGGGCGCGGTGTTCTGCGGATCGGTATGCCCGTTCGGCGCGCTCCAGGAGCTGTTGTGGGAGGCCGGACGCAGTCTGGGCCTGCGCTCCGAGCCCAGCCCCGGGCTGGCGGGGAGGGCCGGTATCTTGAGGCTGCTGCTGCTGGCCGCCGCGCTGGGCCTGGCGTGGGCCACGGGACGCCGGGGCTGGATATCCTTCGAGCCCATGCAGCACATTTTCCTGTTGAAAACCGGGACCCTCACGGGTATCCTAATAGCCGCGGTGCTCGCCGGGTCCGCGGCGTATTTCCGTTTCTGGTGCCGCTTTCTTTGCCCGACCGGCGCAGTCCTGGCGCTGGCCAACAAGCTGGCTCTGGCGCGCGGCGCGGCGCGGCGGCGCGACCTGTCGCGCTGCGCTTACGGCGTACGCTCGGAATTCGACGCAACCTGCATCCAATGCCAGCACTGCATTCAGCGCGCGCCCCCGGGAGCCTCCGGAACATGAGAGCCGGAGACCTGCGTTTCCTCGGACTGCTGGCCGTCGCCCTCACCCTCGTGGGTCTGCAGGTCCGGCGCGACCTCGCCCGGGAGCGGACGGATCCCGGCATCCGCCGGGGGGCCGCGCCGGGGACCGCGCGGCCGCCGCGGGAGCGGGAGGTCCACGCCCGGTCGCGGAAGGTGGATCGGGACGCTTTGCGCCGGCTCACGGAGCGCGGGGAGCTCTCGGAGCGCGAGGCCGCCTACTGGGGGGCGGAGCCATGAGCGCCTCCTTGATCTGCGAGCTCTGCCCCAAGTCCTGCCGCATCCCCGAGGGCGAGGCCGGGGACTGCCGCGTCCGGGTCAACGTCGGCGGCAAGCTCCGCGCCACGACCTACGGCCGGCCCAGCGCCGTGCATGTGGACCCCATCGAGAAGAAGCCGCTGTTCCACTTCCTGCCCGGGACCGGGACCTTCTCGATCGCGACCGCGGGCTGCAACCTGCACTGCAAGTTCTGCCAGAACTGGGAGCTCTCCCAGCGGGACGGGACGGAAATGGAGGTGCGCTACCAGGCGGACCCGCCCAAGGTGGTCGCCGGGGCGCTCCAGACCGGCTGCCGCTCCATCGCGTACACCTATTCGGATCCGGTGGTCTTCTACGAGTACACGTTCGACACGGCGCGCCTGGCCCGGGAGAAGGGCCTGAAGAACGTGCTGGTCACCGCGGGCTACATCACCCCCGGTCCCCTGCGCCGGCTCTGCAAGGTCGTGGACGCCAGCAACACCGATCTGAAGTATTTCGACGACGGCGCCTACCGGCGCTACAGCGACGCCACGCTCAAGCCCGTCCTGGACGCCCTGGTCATCCAAAAGGAGGAGGGGGTCTGGCTGGAGGTGACCAACCTCGTCGTCCCCACGCTCAACGACGACATGGAGATGATACGGAAGATGTGCCGCTGGATGGTCAAGCACCTCGGCCCGGATACCCCGCTCCACTTCAGCCGCTTCTTCCCGATGTACAAGCTGCAGAACCTGCCGCCGACCCCGGTGGAGACGCTCCTGCGCGCCCGGGAGGAGGGGCTGGCGGCCGGGCTCCGCTACGTCTACGTGGGGAACCTGCATGGGGGGGCGGAGGAGAACACGCGCTGCCCCTCCTGCGGCAAGGACGCCGTGCGGCGCGTCGGTTTCCAGGTGCTCGAGATGGGGGTCAGGGACGGGCGCTGCCGGTCCTGCGGCGGGAAGATAGCGGGGAGGTGGGGAGCATGAGACCGGATCATCCGACGTGCACGCGGCGTGGGCTCCTGAGGGGGCTCGCCGCGGCGGCCGCGGGGCTGCTGGCGACGGGGCTGCGCCGCTGGACGGGGACGGTCCCTCGGGAGAGGGAGCTCAAGGAGGCGGATTTCTATGGACCCGATGAATTGGCTGGCTGACCGGCGCCGGCTCCCGCTCCTGGCCGTGCCTCTCGCCGGGCTGATCCTCATCGCGTCCCTGTCGCGCTGCGGGTCGAAGGGCTCTCCCGGCGCCGAGGACCAGGGCGCCGTCCCCGGGCCGGGGGCGACTGCGGCCTCCGGCGCGCCGTCCTCCGACGCGCAGGACCGGATCCGGCTTCCCGCCCTGGCGGGCTCCTGGTATCCCGCCGAGCCCATCGAGCTGGAGAACCAGCTGGGGCTGTATCTGGACCGGACCGGCCGCGTGGAGACGCGCGAACGGGTCCTGGCCCTGATCGCCCCGCACGCCGGGCACGTGTTCTCGGGACAGGCCGCGGCGTACGCGTACCAGGCCCTCGCGGGCCGGGACGTGCGCCGGGTGATCGTCTTGGGCGTCAGCCATGCCTTCCCCCTGCGCGGCGCGGCCCTCCCGGACGCCACGCATTTCAAGACCCCCCTCGGCCTCATTCCCGTGGACACGCGAGCGCTGGCCGCGCTGAGCGGCTCGCCGCTCTTCGCCGTGCGGCCGGAGGTCCATGAGCGCGAGCACTCCATCGAGATCCAGCTGCCTTTCGTGCAGAAGGTCCTGCCCGAGGGCTATGCCATCGTCCCCGTCCTCTTCGGGGTGCTCAAGGGCGAGGAATACGCCGCGGCCGCGGCCGCCCTGCGCAAGCTCGTGGACGATAAGACCGTGATCGTGGCCAGCTCGGACTTCATGCACTACGGCGAGCGCTTCAACTACCGGCCTTTCTCCAAGGACGTCCCGCGCGGCATCGCGGCGTTCGACCGGAAGTCCATCGACCGGATCCTGAGCCGGGACCCCAAGGGCTTTCTCGCAGCGCAGAAGCAGACCGGGAACACGGTCTGCGGCGAGACGCCGATCGCCGTCCTGCTCAACGCGCTCCCGGAGCGGGCGCGGGGCAGCCTGCTGCGCTACTACCGGTCGGGGGACATCACGGGGGAGTGGGAGGGCTCCGTCAGCTACGCGTCCATCCTCTTCACCGATGGGAGCGCGCCCGGCGAGCCGGCCGTGGCCGTCTCGGGGTCGGAGGCCGAGACCCGCGAGGCGGACATGCTCGGGCCCGAGGAACAGCGGCAGCTCGTCACCCTGGCCCGCGACACGGTCGACGCCTTCGTCAACAAGGGGATCGTCCCGGACCCGCGGGTCCTCGCCAACACCGTCAAGAAGGGCCTGCTCAAGACGCGCGGGGTCTTCGTCACCTTGCGCCGGCAGCGGGAACTGCGCGGCTGCATCGGGAGCATCGTGGGCGCCGCGCCCCTCTACCAGGGGGTCATCGAGAACGCGGTGAACGCCAGCGCCAACGACCGCCGCTTCCCCCCCGTCCAGCCGGCGGAATTGTCGGAGGTCTCGGTCGAGGTCTCGGTCCTGGGGCCCCTGCGGGCCGTGTCCGGGCCGGACCAGATCCTCGTCGGCTGGCACGGCGTCCTGCTTACCAAGGGCGATCGGCAGGCCGTGTTCCTGCCGCAGGTCCCTCTGGAGTTCGGCTGGACCCGGGACCAGATGCTCTCCCAGCTGTCGCGCAAGGCCGGGCTGGAGGAGGACGGCTGGCGGAGCGGGGCGACCTACCAGGTGTTCGAGGCGCAGATCATACCCGAAGGCATCTGATCACCCTCCCCGGCAGTTCTCCCTCCCCCCTTGCGGGGGAGGGCCGGGGTGGGGGGTAGGGAGGGGGGATTAAAAAGGACCGGGGGGCCGCGGGATTCAGGGGGCGGCCCCCCGGTCCTTCGTATGATCGGCTACTTAGTAGAGGCCATGAGGGCCTTGACCCAGCGGTCCGCCTCGACCAGTCCCGCGCCCTGCTGGTCCGCGGTGAGGTCGGGGAGCAGGCCGGCGGCCTGCGCCAGCTTGGACCGGATGGCGTCCGGACCCCGCGCGCCGAGTTGCTTGGCCAGGGCGGCTAGGCCGGCCATGTGCGGGGTGGCCATGGAGGTCCCGGAGAGGCGCGCGATCTTGCCGCCGGGCCAGGACGAGTCGATCTCGTGGCCCGGGGCGATGAAGTCCACCTCGGGGCCGGTGGTCGAGAAGAAGGCCAGCTTGTCGTCGAAGGTGCTGGCGCTGACGCAGATGGTCTCCTCGTACATGGCGGGGGCGGAGACCGGTGCCTCCGGGTCGTTGCCCGCGGCCGCGACCACCGTGACCCCGGCTTTATAGGCCGCCTGGATGGCCTTCTGGAGGGCCGGAGAGGCCGGCCCGCCCAGGCTCATATTGACGATGTCCATCTTGTTCTCGACCGCCCACTGGATGCCGGCGATGATGGAGGCGTAGCTCCCGCCGCCGTCGGCGTCGAGCACCTTGACCGCGTACAGGCTGGCCCGCGGGGCGACCCCGACCACGGCCTTCTCCCCCGCGCCGGCGATGGTGCCGGCGACGTGCGTGCCGTGCCCGTGGTCGTCTATCGGGTCCTTCTTGGGGTCGAGGGCGTTGTAGCCCCCCACGTAGTTGGAGGCGAGATCGGGGTGGGTGTAGTCGATCCCGGTGTCGATGACCGCGACCTTGACGCCTTTGCCGGTGGCCTGCTTCCAGATGCCGGGCGCCTTCACGCGCTTCAAGCCCCAGAAGTACTTCTCGTCAGGGGTGGCGGCGTTGTCGCCTTCCTTCGCCTCGCCCTCCGTCGCTTCGGGGACGTCGCCGCCGCGGGCCGCGCCCAGCGAGGCGCCGGCCAGCGGGTCCGCGGCGCGCAGGGCCTCGGGGGAGACGGTCTCGATCCACTTCCGGTACTCATTGGGTTCGATGGACCGGATCCCCTTGGAGGAGAAGGCCGCCAGGCGGACCTCCATCCGGGTGGCGGAGGGGACGACTTCGACGGCGTCGATCAGGGGGAGTTCGCGCAGGACCTTGGCGCCGGAAGCCTCGGCCGCGGAACGCATGGCCGCCACGGAGGTTCCGGGGGCGAAGGTCATGATCTTGCTTTCCGTCGCGGTGTAGATGACTTCGGCGCCGAACACCGGCGCCGCCAGGGGGATCCACACGACGAGGGCTAGGGCTTTCCGAAGAAGGGACTGCAGCTTGATGTTCGTCATCTTCTCCACCTCCGAGGCTCTGCGCGGCCCGCATCCCCCTGACTTCCTGCTGGGCCTTCTGGCCTAAGTATGGTTCCCAAGAGGCCTACGCGTAAGGGGCAACAGGCCCAGCCCTTTCTGGGCCCCAGGGCCCAGATTGTTGAGGCCGGTGCCAGGGGTCAACTTACTGGACTTATTGGGAAGTCTATCGGGGTCGTTCTGGCGTAGGGAAGGCAGACAATTCCACTGATTCCAGCAAGTTGACCCCTGGCACCCGGTTGGGCGCTATCTCGGGAAGACGAAGAAGAGGGTGCGCAGGCGGTCCAGGTGGGAGGGGACTTCTTCGGGCTCGATGCGCTTGCCGGAGCGGTAGACCGCGAGGCAGTCCCCGCCGCCCTCTACGCACCAGCCGGGGTTGTTCTCGAAGTAGCTCAGCACCGAGGGGCCGAACAGGTTCCGGATCGCGGCCTCATCCTGGCCGCGCAGGAGGTACTCCCCGGAGAACTTGGGGTTGAAATCGAAATCGAGGTCCTGGTAGCCGAACAGGGAGCCGAGCTTGTGGAACATGTGCTCCGGACGGAGCTCGAAGCCGGGGAAATGCGCCCGGGAGTCGTAGAGCGCCGCGACGCTCTGGCGATGGGTCGAGCGGTTCTTCCCGCTGCCGGTCACGTAGGTGTAGTCGAAGAGCAGTGCCTGGGCCTCCGCGCTCAGCGGGCCGCGCAGGACGTTGGAGTAGGAGCGGCTGTGGCCCTGGTTGAAGAGATGGAACGAGCCGAAGGTATCGCCGGGGACTCCCCCCGAGGCCGGCTCGTAGGTGAAGCCGACCTGGGCGGCCGCGGCGGCCATGGCTTCCCGGCGCTTCTTCTCCAGATACCAGCTGTAGTAGGCCATGACGCCGAAGACGCAGGCGACCAGCAGGAAGATCGAAAACGGCGAAGCGAAGAACTGCTGGATATCCATGGGCGCCTCCTACGAAGCTGGGGATATTCTAGATGTTGTACCATAGGGGTGCAACCATGCAGAACGGACGCCGCCTCCTCGTCGTGGCCGGGGTCTTCGTCGCCCTGCTGACGCTCTCCTGGCTCGCGCGGCGCCCGGGCGGGGGGGGCGGCGGGGCCTCCGGCGACGGCTTCCCGGAGGCGCCCCTGGTCTCGGTCGACGGACAGAAGGTCTCTCTCAAGGAATGTCCCACCGCCAAGTGCCTGACGGCCTACGTGGCCCCCTGGTGCGGCGTGTGCCGGGCTTCCACGGCGCTCATCGTCGACCTGAAGGGCTATCTGCGCGAGCGCGGCGTCGCGATGCGCGTGGTCGTGGGCCGGGACCGCGCCGGGGCCATGACGGACTACGCCCGGGAGCTGGGCCCGGATACCTTGCTGGACCCGTCGGGGCTGGTGGACGTGGGGGGCGGGGTGCCGCAGTTCATCGTCAGCGACGCTTCGGGCCGGATACTCCTGCGCCAGCCCGGGGTCCCGAGGATCGTCCAGCCGCCCGTGCCGGTGGAAGCGCTACAGGAGATGGCCGATTTCCTCCGGCTTCCTTAAGATAGCTCTCGGCGTCTGCCTCGCCCTCCTTCTGGGGCCGTTCGCCGCCCTGGTCCTGGTGGCCCGCGGCTGGTGGACCTATAAGAGCCATGAGTCCACGATCGTCGACCGCATGGACCAGTTCTACCTCACCGTCAGCGCCCCGGGCCGGGAGGAGTACTTCCTGGAAGACGACGAGACCTTCGAAGTCCCCTACATGGCCTCCAAGCTGTCGGTCGAGGCCGTGCCGACCCGGATCCTGGACGTCAAGGGCCGGCTCCTGGGGGAGTTCTCCAGCGAGAAGCGGCTCTACGTGAGCGATCCCGCGGAACTCCCGGCCTTCCTCAAGAAGGCCCTGGTCGCCTCCGAGGACGGGACCTTCTACGAGCACCACGGGGTGAATTGGAGCGCGCTGGTCCGGGCCCTCTGGGTCAATGCGCGCAACATGCGGCGCAGTCAGGGCGGGAGCACGATCACCCAGCAGCTGGCCAAGATGATGTTCACGACCCGCCGCAAGACCTACGGCCGGAAGATCTACGAGCTCTTCTGCGCGCGCAAGCTCGAGGCCAAGTTCACCAAGGACCAGATCCTGCTCATGTACCTGGATTTCGCCTATTTCGGCCATGGGGTGTTCGGGATCGAGTCCGCGGCTCGCTACTATTTCGGGAAATCCGCGCGGGACCTGGACCTGGCGGAGTGCGCCATGCTGGTCGGCATCATCCCCAATCCCAACCGCTACTCGCCGTTCGCGAACCTCGGTCTGGCCCAGGCCCGGCACCGCACCGTGCTCTCGCGCATGGCGAAGCTGGATTTCGTGCCCGCGAGCGCGGTGGAGGGCATCTCCGCCGATTTCTGGAAGCGGATGAGCGAGCGGCTGAAGGTCCCGGAGACCGCGTTCTGGCGCATGCGGGTCAACGAAGCGCCCTACGCGGTCGAGGCCGTGCGCCGCCGGCTGCTCAAGGATTTCAGCAAGGACCGCCTGCTCAAGGGCGGACTCAAGGTGAACACGACCTTCGACCTCGATCTCCAGCGCGCGGCGCAGGACGCCCTGCGCCGCGGGCTGGCGGAGCTCAACGCCCGCGCGGAGTCCGGGAAATCGACCGGGGCGGTCAAGGGCATCGAGGGGGCCCTGGTCGCGCTGGACCCCCGGGACGGTTCCGTGCTCGCCCTCGTGGGCGGCAGCGGCTTCAACTTCCAGAACCAGCTCATCCGCGCCGACAGCGCCCGTCCCATCGGCTCCTCGGTCAAGCCCTTCATCTTCGCCGCGGCCTTCGAGTCGGGGCGCTTCAAGCCCGAGGACACGATGGAGGACGCGCCCGTCCACTACAAGAGCGGGGGCCGGACCTGGTCGCCGCAGAACTACGGGAAGAAATACTACGGGAAGGTCACGCTGGCCCTGGCCCTGCATAAGTCCCTCAACTCGGTCGCCATCCGCCTGCTGGAGGCCGTGGGTCTGGACCCGGTGATCGCGGTCGTGGCCGCCGCCTCGGGGAAGGCCCCGGAGGCCTTCCCCCGTAACCTCACGCTGGCGCTGGGGACGGTGGACCTGTCCGCCTTTCAGCTGGCCCGGGCCTACGCGGTGTTCGTCAACGAGGGGCGGCCCGTGGAGCCGCATTTCATCCGCTCCATCGAAGGCCGCTCGGGAGAGGACATGACGGCCGGGGAACCGGCCGCGGAAGCGGACGCCGATGAGGGGGCCGCGGAGACGCCTCCGGTTCCGGGGACGGCGGGCCAGGGACCGCCGCCGGAGCCGCCGCGGCCCGTGCTGAAGCCGGAGACCTGCCGCCTGCTGCTGTCGGTGATGCGCGGGGTCCTGGGACCCGAGGGCAGCGCCCGCGCCGCGGCGCTCAAGACGGGGTTCAACATCCCGGCCGCCGGGAAGACCGGAACCACCAACGACTACCGCGACGCCTGGTTCGCGGGCGTGACCCCGGACCTGTCCGCGGTGGTCTGGCTCGGGCACGACGACATGCGCGTGCCCCTCGGCTACGGCTACGCCGGGGGCGCCATCGCGGCGCCCATCTGGATGGAATTCGTCAAGGCGGTGTACCGGGACCGTCCGACCCGCGAGTTTGCCACCCCGGGAAGCTAAGAAGTAGAATCAGCCCATGCGCCGGCGCCTCGCTCTCCTGGCCGCCTTCCTGTCCCTCGCGGCCTGCGGCGCGCCCCGGGAAAAGGAGCCCAACGACGACCTGGCCTCCGCGACCGCCGTCCGCGCCGGCCGGGTGCAGGGGGCCATGGCGAGCGCGTCGGATAAGGACTTCTACCGCATCGAGGTCCGGGAGCCGGGGACGCTCTCCGCCCGAGTGGGGGGGATCCGGAGCATGGATTTCGTGCTCAGCGTCTACGGGCCGGACCAGCGGGAGCTCAAGCGCTGCGACGAGACCGGCGAAGGGGGGGACGAGAGCGCGCTCGACATCGGGGTCGTTCCCGGCCCCTACACCCTCGCGCTGTCCAACAAGAACCCTAAGGCCGCCAATCCCGACCAGACCTATGTCCTGGAGCTCGCTTTGGACCGCGACCCCGGACATGAGGCCGAGCCCGACGACAGCCTCCAGACCGCCAGCCCCCTCGTGCTCTCCGGGGTGACCCGCGGACGCTACTATCCGTCCCGGAACCTGCTGGCGGGGGACACGGACTACATGGAGGCGGACTGGTTCCGCATCGACGTCCAGCAGGCGGACCTCTTCCTGCTGAACATCTCCATCGGCGGCGTGGCCAACGTGGATCCGGTGCTGGAGATCTACGACAGCAACGCCTACAAGCTCAAGGAGGTGTCCGGGGGGAAGCCCGGCGAGGCCGTGAGCTTCAAGGCCTTCGGGGTCCGCGGCCCGTCCAAGTATTACCTGCGCCTGCGCAGCCGGACTCGCTCCGCCAACGCGGCGGCTCCCTACGAGATATTGACCGAGCTCCTGCCCTATCAGGGGGCGTCGGAGTTCGAGCCTAACGACCAGCGGCAGGACGCCACGCCGATGATGCAGGACGGCATGACCGGGACCATCGTCCCAGAGGGGGACTCGGACTGGGTCCGGGTGACGGTCCCGGGAGAGGGCCGGGGGATCCTGCGCGCGACCCTTAACGGCCCGGATTCCCTGGATCTGGTCCTGCGCCTCTGCGACGCCCTCGGCAATCCCGTCGCCCAGGTGGACAACGGGGGCAAGGGCCAGCCCGAGGCGCTGACCGGAGTCGGCGTGACGAAGGGGGACTACTTTTTGGTCGTCTCCGAGAAGTCGGGGAGGAAGGCGGACGCCCGGCAGCCCTACACCCTGACCCGGCAGCTCGTCGACTGGCAGGAGGGGCTCGAGTCCGAGGTCAACGATTCGACCGCCGCGGCCCAGCCCATCAAGCTCGGCCAATCCGTCGACGGCTACATCGCCCCCAGGGGCGACGCCGACTTCTACGAGTTCAACGTCTACCAGAAGGGGACGGTGCTCTTCGAGGCCGCGGGGATACTGAACGTCCGCTTCCAGGCGGCGCTCTACGACCAGGAGTACAACCCCGTGCAGGCCTGGACCGCGAACAAGTCCGGGGAATCCATGTCGTTCTCCCGGGAGCTGGACGTGGGCACCTATTTCCTGCGGCTGGCGGCTTCCGACCCGGGCCAGAACAACGTGCGCGACAAGTACAGCCTGAGGTTGAGCGCCAAATGAGGCTCCTGCGGCGCTGCGTGCCGCTGGCCCTGCTGGCCCTGGCGGCCTGTTCCGGGTCCCGGCAGGCCGCGGCGCCTTCCGCCCCGCCGTCTCCGCCTCCGGGGGTCGCGCTTCCCGCGCCCGCGCCGACGGCCGTCCCCGCGGTCCCCATCCCCCTCACCCTGCCGGCGGTCTTCGCGCCGGTCCCCGTCGCGGCGGTGGAGCTGTCCTCCTTGACCGTGTTCGAAGTAATCTCCGCCGCTCCGGCGCCGCAAGAGCTCGTCCTTTCCACGGCGCCCGCGCCCGACGTGGTTCTGCCTCCCCCCGTGCTCCCCACTCCGCCCGTCCCGGTCCCTGCGGACGCGAACCTCGTGCTCTCCGTGTCCGAGGCCATCAGCGGTTCGGAGGAGGATGTGCTGTCGCAGACCCGGGTCTTCATCGACGGGGCGGCGGCCGGCGAGACCCATATCGGCCCAAAATCGGCGGAGAAGCGGTGGGGGCTCAAGCTCGCCCCCGGCAACCACCTGTTCCGCTTCGAGCAGTGGGTCTTCCTGCCGCCCCTCTCGTGGGCGCCTTTGGGGGCGGACTGGCAGCCGCGCGAGCGGTTCATCCGGGTGGAAGGGGCCAGCCGGACCGTGATCTCCCTGCGCTTCTTCGACGGGGACCGGCGCCACTCCCTGCAGTCCTCGCGCGAGCCGTTCTGATCCCTATGGGCCGGCGGCTGGTCCTCCACATCTGGACCCTCTCCGCTTTCGCCTTCACCCAACCGGTGCTCGATCTGCTGGGCCGGCAGCCGGACTTCTTCCTCGCCCATCGGACCCGCCTGCCTGACGCCGTGATCCTCCTGACGTTCCTCTGCGGGGCGCTTCCCGCGGCGCTCACCCTCCTGCGCTCCGTCTGGGGACGTGTGTTCCCGGGGACCCGTCGGGCCGCGGATCTTCTCATCATCGGAGGCCTGGCCGCCGCGGCGATCATGCCCTTCGGGATGGCTCTGCGCCGCCAATACGGGTTGTACGTCTATCCGCTGGCTCTCGCCGTTCAGTGGTGGCCGATCTTCTGGGTGACGGTGCTCGGTTCGGGTGCGGGCGCCGCCGCCCTGTACGCCCGCCGGCCCGCGGCGCGGGCCTTCGTCACGGCCCTTTCTCCCGCGCTGCTCGTCTTCCCCGCACTCTTCCTGTGGAGGATCGCACCCGCCTTGCCGGCCGCCGGGCAGCAAGCCTTCCCCGCAGCGCCCGCCGGGTCGGGACGGGCCGGACCTCCTCCCCCCATCGTCTTCGTGGTGTTCGACGGGTTGTCGCTGTCCGCTATGCAGGATGAGCGGGCGCGCATCGACCCCGTGCGTTACCCGAACTTCGCGGCCTTGGCTGAGACTGGATTCTGGTTCCCCGAGGCGAAGTCCGCGGCGGCCCGGACCATAGACTCCGTCCCAGTCCTGCTGAGCGGTATGGCGCCGCCGGGGCCCCGGGGTCCCCCTTCCTCCGGGCGCAGCCTCTTCACCCTGATAGCCGGGGACTATGACTTCAACGTCCGCGAGCTGGTCACGCGTGCGTGTCCGGAGTCCCTCTGCGGGATCATCACCGGACGCTCGAGCCTGGCGGAGAGGATCGGCCTCCTGTTGGAGGATTCCGCCGTCGCCGCACTCCAGCACCTTCTTCCGGAGGAATTGACGGGGGACCTGCCCGACATCTCCGGCCGCTGGAAGGGGTTCATCCCCCGCGATCCCTGCGCCCGGAAAGGGGCCTTCGGCGGGAGACGGTCGTCTTGCGCGGATGAGCGCGTCGACGAGTTCCGTTCATTCCTCAGCGGCTTAGTCGCGGGGGACCGGCCCATGGTGCATTTCATGCATGTATATCTCCCGCATCGCCCCGCGAGCTATCTCCCCTCGGGACGGCATTACCGTTTCGAGGAGCCCTTGCTCGGCGTGGAGGAGGACCGCTGGACCGGTCCCGAGGAGCTCGCGCTCCTGGCGCAGCAGCGCTACCTCCTGCAGGTGGGATTCACGGACCGCCTCCTCGGGGAGCTGACGTCCCGTCTGCGCGAGACGGGCCTCTTCGACGCGGCTCTCGTCGTCGTGACCTCCGACCACGGCTTCAATTTCTGGCCGGGAGGGCCCGCGCGGGAGCCGGCCCCGGCCGATCCCGAGGACGTCCGCAGGGTCCCCTTGCTGGTGAAGCTGCCTGGACAGTCCCGAGGCGGGGCCGTGCTGGGAGAGGCCCGCGGCATCGATGTCCTCCCGACGATACTCGCGGCGGCGGGCCGGATCGTCCCGGCGGAACTGCCCGGACGAGCCCTGCTCCCCGGCGGGAGGGGCACCGCCGCCGCGGCCGGGGAGCTCCCGGCGCCCGGGCCCGCGCTGCGGCGCAAGCTCCGTCTATTCGGGACCGGGGCCTTGCGTCCCGACGGGTTGTTCCGTTTCGGGCCCGACGGGGATCTGGTCGGGAGGCCGGTCTCCGCCTACCAGTCCGGCTCGGGAGGGGTGGAGCTGCGCTGGGACGCGGCGGATGCGTCCTTCGTCCCCGCCTACGTCCGCGGGACCATCGCCGGCCGGCCGGCGGGGGGGCTGCCGCGCCTGGCGGTGGCCGTCGACGGGACGATATGGGCGGTCGGCCGGGCGTTTCCGTGGAAGGGCCGCGAGACCGGGTTCGCGGTCCTGGTGCCCGAGTCCGCGCTGCGCACCGGCGTCGCGCGCGTGGAAGTGTTCGAGCTGAGCGGCGCCGGGGACGGGAGAAGGCTTCGCCTTCCGGGGGGGAGCGTGAAGCTGGCGGAGGAGACCCCCGTCGGCCGCCGGCTCATCTACTGACCCAGTTCAGTCCTCGGCAGGGCGGCCGCGACGCTTCTTGGTCTCGGAGCGGCGGCGCTTGTCCTGCAGGATGGCCCGCTTCAGGAAACCCGGGCGGGGGCGCTTGCGCCGGCGCTCCTTCTCGGCGGCGGCGCGGCGCGCGGCCTCCCGGTCCCGGCGGAGACGGAGCACGGCTTCGGCGAGGCGCTCCCAGGCCAGGCGGCGGTTCTGGCCCTGGCTGCGCTCGGAGGAGCTGCGCACCACGAGCCCCGTGGGGGTGTGGCGCAGGACGACGCAGGTCTCCACCTTGTTGACGTTCTGCCCCCCCTTGCCCCCGGAGCGGACGAAGGTCTCTTCGACCTGGTCGCGGCGGATCCCGGCGACCCAGGGGGCGCCGTCCCCGGGGCGCGCCTTCTTACCTTGCGCGGAGGGGGCGGCGGCATGGAGACGCTCCTCCAGGGGTTCCATTCCCGTCAGACGGCGGCCATGGGGCCGCCGTCCCCGGGGCGTGCCGTCAGGCCTTGCGCGGAGGGGGCGGCGGCCGGGTCCTTCAGGGTGCTCAGCACGTAGTGCAGGATGCCGCCGTAACGGCAGTACTCGACTTCGGCCGGGGTGTCGACCCGCAGCAGGCAGCGGAACTCCTTGCTGGACCCATCCGAGGCCGTCGCGGTCACGCGCACTTCCATGCCGGGCCGCAGGCCGGCCGCGATCCCCTCGAGGTCATAGGACTCTTCGCCGGTGAGCCCCAGCGCCCCCCGACTGTGGCCGGGGGCGAATTGGAGCGGGAGTATCCCCATGCCGACCAGGTTGGAGCGATGGATGCGCTCGAAGCTCTCCGCGATGACGGCGCGCACCCCGAGCAGGGAAGGACCCTTGGCGGCCCAGTCCCGGGAGGAGCCGGTGCCGTATTCCTTCCCCGCCAGGATGAGGAGCGGGGTCTTCTCCGCGCGGTACTGCATGGCGGCGTCGTAGACCGTGGTCTGCTTGGCGTCGGGCAGGTGCAGGGCGTAGCCCCCCTCGACGTTGTCGAGCATGAGGTTGCGGATGCGGATGTTGGCGAAGGTCCCGCGCATCATGACCTCGTGGTTGCCGCGCCGCGTGCCGAACTGGTTGAAGTCTTCGACGGCGACGCCCCGCTCGAGCAGGTGGCCGCCGGCCGGCCCGTTCTTCGGGATGGAGCCCGCGGGGGAGATGTGGTCCGTGGTCACGGAATCCCCCAAAACCATGAGCACCCGGGCGCCCCCGATGTCTCCGAGGGTCTTGGGGCGGCCGTCGAAATCCCGGAAGTAGGGAGGGTCCTGGATGTAGGTGGACTCCCGGTCCCAGGAGTAGCGTTCACCCCCCGGGGCCGCGATGGCCTTCCAGTCGGCGTTGCCCGCCGTGGCCGCCGCGTACTGCCGGACGAACTGCTCCTTGCGCACGGTCTTCTGGACGGCCTGGGCGATCTCGTGGTCGCTGGGCCAGATGTCGGCGAGCATGACCGGACGGCCGTCGGCGCCGGTGCCCAGGGGCTCCGCGGCCAGGTCGATGTCCATGCGCCCGGCGAGCGCGTAGGCCACCACCAGCGGCGGCGAGGCCAGGTAGTTGGCCCGGCAATGCGGGTTGACCCGGCCCTCGAAGTTGCGGTTGCCCGAGAGGACCGAGGCCACGACCAGGTTCTTCTGAGCGATGGCCTGGGCCACGGGCTCCGGCAGCGGGCCGGAGTTTCCGATGCAGGTCATGCAGCCGAAGCCCGTGTGATGGAAGCCCAGTTTCTCGAGGCAGGGCAGCAGTCCCGATTCCTGGAGGTAGTCCAGGACGACCTTGGAGCCCGGCGATAGGCTGGTCTTGACCCAGGGGCGGGCGCGCAGGCCCTTGTCCGCGGCCTTCTTGGCGAGGAGGCCGGCGGCGATGAGGACGGAGGGGTTGGAGGTGTTGGTGCAGGAGGTTATCGCCGCGATGACCACGCTCCCGTGGCGGAGCTCGAAATCCTGGCCGTTCCAAGAGACCTTCGCCGCGGCGTCGGGCGCGGCGCCCTTCGTCCGGGAGAGGAGCTCGGGGAGCGCCGCGCCCCAGGCCTGCTTCGCCTCCGAGAGGACGACCCGGTCCTGGGGGCGCTTGGGTCCGGCGATGCAGGGTTTCACCGTCGCGAGGTCCAGTTCCAGGGTGGACGTGAACGCCGGGTCGGGGGTGTCGTCGGTGCGGAAGACGCCCTGCGCCCGGCAGTAGTCCTCCACCAGGCGGATGAGCTCCTGGGGCCGGCCGGTCATGGCCAGGTACTCCAGGGTGCGCGCGTCCACGGGGAAGAACCCGACCGTGGCCCCGTATTCGGGGGCCATGTTGGCGATGGTCGCGCGGTCCGCGAGGGGCAGCGCGCCGACGCCGGGGCCGTAGAATTCGACGAACTTGCCCACGACGCCCTTCTTGCGCAGGAGCTGGGTGACGGTCAGGACCGCATCGGTGGCGGTGGTTCCCTCGGGCAGCTTCCCGGTGAGGCGCATGCCGATGACCTCAGGCAGGACCATGGCCAGGGGCTGTCCCAGCATGGCCGCCTCGGCCTCGATGCCTCCGACGCCCCAGCCCAGGACTCCGAGTCCGTTGATCATGGTCGTGTGGGAATCGGTGCCCACGAGGGTGTCGGGGAAGGCCAGCGTCCGGCCCTCCTCCTTGTCGGTCCAGACGACGCGGGCCAGATACTCGAGGTTCACCTGGTGGCAGATGCCGGTGGCGGGGGGGATGACGCGGAAGTTCCGGAAGGCGCCCTGGCCCCATTTGAGGAAGATGTAGCGCTCCCGGTTGCGCCGGAACTCGAGCGCGGTGTTGGCGTCCGCGGCGTCCGGGGCGCCGAACCGGTCGACCTGGATGGAGTGGTCGATCACGAGGTCCACGGGCACCAGGGGGTTGATGCTCTTCGGGTCGCGGCCCATGCGCTGGACGGCGTCGCGCATCGCGGCCAGGTCGACGATCGCCGGGACGCCGGTGAAATCCTGCATGAGCACGCGTACGGGGGTGAAGGCGGCCTCGCGCGCGGCGCCCATGGCGGGGGACCAGCGGGCCGCCGCCTCCACGTCCGCGGCGGAGACGTGCCGGCCATCCTCGTTGCGGAGCAGGTTTTCCAGGAAGATCCGCATGGAGAAGGGGAGGCGGGAGATGTCGAACTTCGGGGCGAGCGCCCCGATGCGGAAGATGTCGTAGGTCTTGTCCCCCGAGCGGAGGGGCGTGCGCGCGTGGAAGCTGTTCAAGCGGGTTCTTTTCATGGAGGGGCTCCGGGTCGCGATGGATCGCTTTCAGGGATTGTAGCAAACGAGGTATCGCCAATTTCCTATGATATACGGAGAATCTCAGACGATGTTTCTCTCCTCGATCCGGGCGATAGGGACGGCCGACCTCCTCGATATGGCCTTCGTGGCGGTCCTGGTCTACGCCCTCCTGGTGTGGTTCAAGCGCGCGAAGGCGGCGGTCGTGGCCAAGGGCATGCTCATCGCCGCGGTGGTCTACCTCTTCTCCCGCGGCATGGGCATGACCATGACTACGGGCATATTCCACGGCTTCTTCGCCATCGTGGTCGTCGCGCTGGTGGTCATCTTCCAGGAGGAGCTGCGCACGGTCTTCGAGCGCATCGCGGTCCTGAGCCTGCCCGGGACGGCCGACCTGCGGCCGCTGGCGCGGCAGACCGGCATGCTGACCCGCACCATCCACGACATGGCGGCGGACCGCGTCGGCGCCCTGATCGTCCTGCGCGGGCGCGACCCGCTCGACCGGCACGTGGAAGGAGGCTGGGAGCTCAACGGGCTGCTTTCCGAGCCGCTGATCAAGAGCCTCTTCGACTACCACTCCATGGGTCACGACGGGGCCGTGATCATCGAGGGGGAGCGGCTGACCCGCTTCGGCTGCCACCTGCCCCTATCCAAGGATTTCAGCAAGACCGATAAGCTGGGCACCCGCCACAGCGCGGCGCTCGGGATCGTGGAGCTGACCGACGCCCTGGTCGTCGTCGTCAGCGAGGAGCGCGGCTCGGTGTCCGTGGCGCGGGAGGGGAGCATCGAGACCCTCCTGAACCCGGACGACCTGGGCGAGCGCATCTCCCGGTTCGTGGAGGATACTCAGCCCCAGCCGCACCGCGACGCCCTCCAGGTGTTCCTCCAGCGCAACGTCCGCGAGAAGGTCATCGCGACCGTCTCCGCGGTCATCCTCTGGTTCTTCATCGTCTTCGGGGCGAAGGAATGGCGGCAGGCCTACGAGCTGCCCGCCGTCCCGCGCAACCTGGCGGCCGGCATGCGCGTGGTCCGCATCCAGCCGGAGCGGGTCCGAGTGGTGTTCGCGGGGAAGCTGCGCGACTTCTACTGGGTGGACCGGCGCGGCCTGGCCGCCCGGGTGGACCTGACCCTGGCCAAGCCGGGGGCCAACCTGGTCCGCTTCGCGGCCGAGGACGTGGTGCGTCCCGCCCACTTGTCCGTCGAGGAGATCGACCCGCTGCGGGTCGCGGTGGACGTCGCGGAGAAGGAGGCCCGCCCGTGACCGAGACCGAGGACCTGCCGCTCCCGCGGCACCGCGGGCGGCGCAAGACCGCCGGGCTGCTCCTGCGCTGGCTGGAGTCCAACCGGAAGACCCTCAAGCGCCTGGTGATCCTGACCCACGACCATCCGGACCCGGACGCGCTCTCGAGCGCTTGGGCGCTGGCCTACCTGGCCAAGAAGCTGGCGCGGGCGCAGGCGCGCATCGTCTACGGCGGCGCCATCGGCCGCCGCGAGAACCGGATGATGTGGCAGAGCCTCGGCATACCGGCCTCGCCGGTCCGCCCGGCCGACCTCGAGGCGCCCGCGATCGCGCTCATCGACACCCAGCCCCCTTTCAAGAACAACCGCTTCCCCCCGCGCCGCAAGCCCAGCCTCATCGTCGACCACCATCCGCTGTCCCCCCACACTCGGGCGGGGCTGACCCTGGTCGACGAGGGCGCCGGCGCGACCGCGACCATCCTCACCGAGGCGTTCCAGCAGGCCGGCATCCCGGTCCCTATCCGCCTGGCGACCGCGCTGGTCTACGGGATCGGGGCCGAGACCCAGAACCTGGGACGTGAAGCCGGTCCGCGGGACGCGGCGGCGTACACGGCGCTCCTCCCCAGCGCCAGCCTCAAGGCCCTGTGGCGCATCACCAACCCCCCCAAGCCCGCCTCCCTGTTCCGCACCATCGCCCGCGCCATCCGCCACGCCTTCATGGTGCGCAACGTCATCGGCGTGCATCTGCGGGAGCTGTCCAGCCCGGACAGCGTGGCCCAGATGGCGGATTTCCTGCTGAGTCACGAGGGGATGCAGTGGTCCCTCGTCACCGGCCGCTACGGGGGGAGGCTGTTCGTCTCCCTGCGGACCACGAGCCTCTCCGAGCACTCGGGCCGCATCCTCCGGCGCGTACTCGGCGGCAAGCACCGGGGCGGCGGCCACCGGATGATGGCCGGAGGCTCGCTGCGCTTCGGTCCCGAGGCGCCCGAGAGCGATTGGCGGGAGGCGGAGGAAAGGATCGTCGACGCCTTCCTCGCCAGCCGCGACATCCGCAGTACGGCCCCGCGGCGGTACCCCTTCCGGGATATCGCCTGATGGCGCTGGTCGTCCTCCTCATCCTGCTCTGCTTCCTCGTATCCTTCAGCTGCTCCGTGCTGGAGGCGACCTTCTATTCCGTGAGCCGCGCCCGCATCGAGACCCTCAAGCGCCAGGGGGACCGGCGCGGGGCGCTGTTGGCGGACCTGCGCGACCGGATGGACGAGCCGATAACCGCCATCCTCCTGGTCAACACGCTGGTCAATACCGGCGGAGCGACCTGGATCGGCGTCCTGGTCGGGGATCGTTTCCACAGCGACCTGGTGGGGTTCTTCTCGGCGGGCATGACGCTGGGGATACTCCTGGTCGGCGAGATCATCCCCAAGACCCTGGGGACGAAATACGCCAACCGTCTGGCGCCCTACTGCGCCTGGCCCCTGCGGGCGATGGTGTGGACATTCTGGCCGCTGGTCAAGCTCTTGACCGCGATCACCGGGATGTTCGGCCGGCATCCCCACATCGTGGCGGTCCCCAAGGACGACATCATCAGCCTGGCGACCATGAGCCTCCAGGGGGGGGTGCTCCGGGCCCAGGAGGCCCGCTGGATCGTCAACGCCCTGCATCTGGACCGGCTCCGCACCGACGACATCATGACCCCCGCGAGCGTGGTGCGCCGGGTCCCGGATGCCCTGCCCTTGAGCATGACCAAGGTGGACGCGGACCATTGGCGCTTCAGCCGCATCCCGGTCTGCCGGGACGACGCCCCGGATCGGATCGTGGGCGTGGTCCAGCGCCGCGACGTCTACCTCAGCCTCCTCGCGGGCAACGACGCGCTGACCATGCGCGACCTCATGCACCCCCCCGTATTCATCGCCGATTCCCTGCCGGCCCACGACCTGCTCAACCTTTTCATCCAGAAGAAGCAGCATCTGTTCTGCGTACGCGACGGCCAGGGCCGGTGGATCGGCGTCGTCACTCTCGAGGACGTGCTGGAGGCCCTGCTGGGGACCGAGATCGTGGGCGAGCAGGACCTCTACGACGATATGCAGGAGGCGGTCCGCGAGGTCGAGCAGGCGGAAGCCCTCGCCCGCGACGTCCGGCAGGGCGGCGGCCTCATCGCGCACGTGACCGCCGACCCCGCCTCGCCCCTCATAGGCCAGGAGATCCGCGGCTGCGGTCTCCCCCGGCAGGTCGTGATCGGGACCCTCATCCGCAGAGGCGCGGTCATCGTGCCGCGCGGGGATGTGCGTCTGCGCGCCGGGGACCGCGTCGCGCTCATCGGCACGAAGGAGGCGGTGGCCGAGGCGAAAGCCCGGTTGTCCCCGCCCGCATGAACAAGGAGAGACCCATGGCAGGAAACGAGACCGGCAAGCTGCCCCAGCGCATCGGACGCATCGAGGACGTCGCCTACAACCTGTGGTGGACCTGGAACCCCAGCGCCCGGGCCCTGTTCAAGAGCATGGACATGACGCTCTGGCGCGAGACCAACCACAACCCCGTGCGCATGCTGGGGAAGATGCGGGCCGCGGATCTGCGCGACCGGGCCAAGGACCCCGCCTTCCTGCAGGCCTATGACTCCGTCATCGCCCAGTTCGAGGAATACACGGCCCCGGACCGCGCGACCTGGTTCAAGCGCAGCCACCCCGAGCATCAGGGCATGATCGCCTACTACTCGGCCGAGTTCGGCGTGCACCAGTCCCTGCCCATCTACTCCGGCGGCCTCGGCATACTCGCCGGCGACCACTGCAAGACGGCCTCCGACCTCGGAGTGCCCCTGGCGGGCGTGGGCTTCATGTATCCCGAGGGCTATGTGCAGCAGCGGCTCGGCATCGAGGGCTGGCAGCAGAACCACTACGAGCGCCTCGACCGCGCCTCCTCTCCCGTGCGGCCCGCGTGCCGGCCCGACGGCAGCCCCTGCGTGCTGACCCTGGACATCGGCGGCTGGCACCTCAAGATCGCGGTCTGGCGCGTCCAGGTCGGCCGGGTACCGCTCATCCTGATGGACACCAACGTGGAGGGCAACGACCTGCGCGACCGGGAGGTCTCCAACCGGCTCTACGGCGGCGACCGCAGCACCCGCCTGCGTCAGGAGATCGTCCTGGGCATGGGCGGTCTGCGCGTCCTGCGCGAGCTCGGGCTGGACATCCGCCTGTTCCACATCAACGAAGGCCATGCAGCGTTCATGCTCCTGGAGCGCCTGCGCGAGCTCGTGGCGCAGGGTCGGAGCTTCGCGGAGGCGCGGCGCGTGCTCTCCGGAGAGGTGGTGTTCACGACGCATACGCCGGTGGAGGCCGGGCACGACGTGTTCGAAGAGCCGCTCATCGAGGAGTACTTCAAGGACTTCTGGCCCTCCCTGGGGCTCGACCGGGAGGCCTTCATGGGCCTCGCCCGGGTGCCGGGCGAGGACGGCTGGAACATGACCGCCCTGGCGCTGCGCCTGGCCGGGCGGACCAACGGGGTGAGTCGCCCCAATGGCGAGGTCTGCCGGAAGATGTGGCGCAAGCTCTACGAGGGCCGACCCGCGGCGGAGGTCCCCATCACCCACGTCACCAACGGGGTGCACTTGCCCACCTGGGTCTGTCAGTCCATGGCCGAGGTCTATGACCTGCATCTGGGCAAAGACTGGAAGGAACGGCAGGACGACCCGGCGATGTGGGCCAGGATCGCCAAGGTCCCGGACGAGGCGGTGTGGGAGCATCACGCCCGGCGCAAGCACGACCTCATGAACTTCATCCGCTCCCAGGTGCGCGCGCGCTGGATGCGCGACCGGATCGACCCGATGCAGGTCCTGGCGCACGGCTCCATGCTGGACCCGGACGCCCTCACCATCGGGTTCTCCCGGCGCTTCGCGCCCTACAAGCGGGCTACCCTCATCCTGCGCGACCTCGGGCGCCTGCGCCAGCTCCTGCTCGACCCGTGGCGGCCCGTGCAGCTCGTGTTCGCGGGCAAGGCCCATCCGGCCGACGACGGCGGGAAGAAGCTCATCCAGCAGGTGTACAACTTGGCCAAGGATCCGGAGATCGGCGGGCACATCGCCTTCGTCGAGGACTACGACATGCACAAGGCCCACTACCTCGTCTCCGGGGTGGACCTCTGGCTCAATAACCCGCTCGCTCCCCTGGAGGCCTGCGGCACCAGCGGCCAGAAGGCGGCGGTCAACGGGGTCCCCAACCTCAGCATCCTCGATGGCTGGTGGGAGGAGGGCTACAACCGGCAGAACGGCTGGGCGCCCAAGGCGACCACGCACCTGCCGGAGGGAGAGCGCGACGACGCGGACGCCCAGGGTCTCTACGATGTGCTGGAGGAACAGATCATCCCGCTCTTCTACGACCGGGGCCGGGACGGCGTGCCGCACGGCTGGGTGCGGGTCATGAAGGAGTCCATACAGACGGTGGGCCCGGTGTTCTGCTCGGACCGGATGCTCAAGGACTATGTGGCCCAGCTCTATCTGCCGGGGAAGCTCGCCCGGAAAGAGGCGACGGTCGCCGCGTAAGGGAGGCCTGGGAAGGTTCGTATGCCCGACTACAGATTCTTCTCGATAACGCGCTTAACGTAGGCGGGCATCGTTTGTTGAAGTTCTTCCGATTTCTTCTTCAATTGCTCATAGGACTGAACTTCATTGCCCGTCCACATGAGATCCAATCGTCGAAGCGGACGCATGGCAATGTGCGAGTAATTGTCTGGGTAGGCCCAGTAACATGAGCGGCAGATATGCGGTTCTTTCTGGGCACGCCAGTTTGCGCAGTGTTCGCAAGACCAGGACTTGGCGCGATTGGCGGAGCCGCACAGCAGCATAAAGTCCGCGGCCTTACTCCCCTCTTCGGGCTGGTCGCCGGACACTTCAAAGGGAATCCGGTGGTCGATTTGCAGATCGCGTTCATCGAATGGTTCAAGATAAATGGCGCACCTTGCGCCATTGAGCCTGACGAGATGTCGTCTTAGTTCTTTGGTGAACGCTGTGCGGCCTGCAAACTTCCCAAACCGAGCCTTTTTGTAGTCGCCGAACCGGTAGGCTGCGATTTTGCGGCCATCCGTGCCTTCCACGCGGAACATCTCGATTGGGATTCCATTCTCCTTGACATCGCGGACGGCCCGAGGAGGGTGATTATAACCGTACCTATCTTTCAACTGTTGGGTCGTTATGAAGCCATGTTTGAGGATGTGCTCGATGACCGTGCGAGGACGCTTGGCAGTTACCTTTTTGCATAGCCGCACGAATTCTTTGGGTAATCTTGCCTTGTTCATGGTCTCGAATCCAAAAAGCACAGCTGCTTGCTGGGGAGGAGGTCGTATGCCATCCCAGACGCCTTGAGCTCTTCAGACAATCCGGGAGAAAGATAAAGGGATTCAAAAGTGGCGTCCTTTCTGCCAAGAAGTGTCGCCTGAGAGGAGCGCCCCGCCTGCAACTCCATATGGGTTAGCCTTAGATGCTCGGGCAAAAGACGACCATGCACCTTGTTGCCGGTGCGGCCATCATAGCTGACAATATATTTGATTTGCCTGGAATTAAGTTCTTCCAGAACACTGACAAATTCGCAGAATTGAACGCTGGCAAGATAGCGCGTGTCACGGTTCCCGCAAACCCCCTGATATGGGGGGTCCATATAAATCAAATCGTTCCTGTTGGCGTGCAGCACAACATCTCGGTAGTTTTGGGAAGAGAATGCGGTGTGGCCTTTCAATAAGAACGACGCGTCGGCAATCTGTTCCCTCATGGTTGTCGGCAATGTACCTTTGCGACGATTATCCGGGCTCTGATTGAATTCCCCATTCGAGTTATAGCGCACTGAGGCTTTGACACATCTGGCTAGAAGGTAGAGGAAATAATCCGGTCGTCCCGTTAGATTGAATTTCTCGCGGATGGCCTTATAGTAGGTCCTAGGTTCATTGAGCTGCAAATGCCAAAGAGTTTCGTACGCCTCCGCGAGCTGCTCGGGGGTGTTCACAATTTCGCGCCAGAGATCGATCAGCGGCTTGTTTAGGTCATTGATGTGGAATCGTTTGGCCTTCCTTTGCGCGGCTGCGGCTAATGAGACGGCCGCCGAACCGGCAAAAGGCTCAAAAAGGGTTTCCACCCTGGCAGGGAAGCACCTTAGAATACGATCCGCTAGGTTTCTCTTACTGCCTTGATACGGTATGGGATGGGGAACGTTCATGCTCATGGCTTTTTCCTCCTTGCCGGAACCATGGGGGACCCCTCTTATACGATTGAGCATCAAAATAGTTCCCTTGCCGCATTTTATCATTCCCAGGCGAACCGTGCCATGTGTGTTATCGACCCTTCCGGCGGCGATGAGGCCCCCGATGTCCAGGTCTTCTCTGGGTCTTGAAAATCCAGGGATTCCTGTTAAAGTTAATAGGCTGAGAGCTGTTTCTCAGCGGTGGGACTTTAAGGTCAACTTGGCCCCGGCCTAAACGGGACCTAAAGCGACGTAGACCCTGGTTCCACCTTGGAATCGGGGTTCCGTATTTTTTGGGAACTCCGACACAGGCTGGACTTTGTCGTCAAACTTGGCCCCGACCGACAACCGGGACCTAAAAAAGGCGGGATTCTTTTGACCCGCCTTTGGGGGATGCGGGATGTTCCAGACAAGCGATGAGTACGAGCGCCGCTGCCCCGCGTTGTTTGCCGCGGGGCAATATGATGAAGGTCTTCGTGTCGCCCGCGAGGGCTTGGCGCGTTTCCCCGGCGATACGGGCTTGCTGCTCTCAGAGGCGTTGTGCCTTCTGTATGGGGGCGAGATCGCCGGCGGGCGCGAGCGCTTTCTTGCGCTTCTTCAGAAACTTCCAAGAAACGCCAATGTTCTCTGCGGACTTATGGTTGCCGAGGTGCGACTTGGATTGCCCCGGGAAGCCGCGAATACGCTGGCGCGATTGTTGGATGCCCCCGACCTCACCCCGAATGATGCGTTGTCGGCGGCGGAGGAGCTTTTCCGGGCTAGGCAGAAGACGCCTGCCGTGCGGGCGTATGGAGCATGTCTGCGCTTGCGGGCCGATGACGAAAACGCCGCCATGGGGCTGGCGGCGACCCTGCACCGGGCCGGGCATCCCCGATTTGCAGAAGGCATCCTGCGCCGCCTGCTCGAACGGGCACCGCGCCACGTCCAGGCGATCTCGTATCTTGGGCACCTCCGCTTCGATGCCGGCGATCGCCGTGAAGCCCACAAACTTTGGACATCAATCCCTCTGCAGCAACATGGCGATCCGCGGGCGCTGGAGCGGCTCATGATTCTCCGTTGGGACCGAAAGCCCTTGCCGGGATTTTCGTTCCTTGACATCAGAGCGCGGCTTCCCTTCATCGCGGCGGAACGCCGGCCACAGATCAACACGGAGGTGAGTGAAATCATCGGCGGCGGCGAGATAGGAACAACCTCGACCGCGGTGGTGGCTAGCTCACCGTTTGAGAGCATCGAGCATCTCCGTGTATTGCTCAGGAGCGAGCGATATATTGATGATTGCGGACGCTGGATCGGCGGCAAGCGATGCTTCATCGTTCTCGGCAGGATTTTCGGCAGCGGCAAGGGCGCCCTGCGCCCGTTCTTGTTTCTTGCGCTCCTGCATAATCAGGCCAAGGCAGCGGGTGGTCGTGTCTGCGTTGTCACGGAGAGTCGCGACCACCTCCTCGCCTACCTATTGACTCTAGGCTGCGCCATAATAATGGCGAAGCTACTTGAGCCGGAACTGGCCCATTTTCTGCGCAGATGGCGCGAGCGCGCGAAGCGTCAGGGCACCGGCCATGTGTCATGGAATCGCCTCGCCAAACTGGCAGAGCAATCCTGTTGGGACGATTTCATCGTATCAGAGGCGCGGGTCGGCGGAGTTTGCCTCCGCCTTGAGCCGTTGTCACCTGCCGCATTGAGGAAGCGGTTTCGTGGTCAAAGTGCTGCAAAATGGGCTGGGGAGGTTCCTTCCCGTTGGAAGGGATACCTGCCAATCGATGAATACTGCAGCGACGCCTTATCCTATTCGCCGCCGACAGAACACGACCAGGCGAGGGACGACTTGAGCAAAGGGCAGAGAATCTGTCTCAATAAGGCGCGGCATGAGACTGATGGACCCTGGCGGGCTCGGCAGGTGTTTCGTCTCCGTAAGAAAGGAGCTTATGCTGAGGGCCGCGATGGTCTTGTCGTCGGACTCGGCCCTCTGGGTGGGCCAGTCTTGCGGTACATCGTTATCCGCGGCGGTGTCCCGGTGCTGTCCACCGTATCGCCAGGAGACACATGATGACGAACCGAGACGAGGTAGGGTACGGGCGTCTGGGAGACCAGGCCCTTGCCGAGGGATGCCCGGAAAAGGCCATCAAATCTTTCAAAGACGGGCTTATTCACTTCCCAGCGAGTGCGGCCCTTCAGCTTGGATTGGCCCGCGCGCACAATAGGATGGGCGACTATCCGAACGCCTGCGCCCTCCTGGAGCCGCTGCGCAGGGCCCATCCCTGTTGGGATACGGTCCTGGCGAATCTGGCCAAGGCGTATGTCAACCTGGGCCGGTTCTCTGAGGCGCTGTCGTGCATTGAAGCGGTGATGGCGCTGCCGGGGCCCGCCGCGGAAACCGCGAACAGTTTCGGGTACCTGCTCTATGAGCACCGCCGGTATGAGCACGCGGTTCGTCTCTATCGCAAGGCGGTAGAGATCGACCCAAATCATGAGTCCTCGTGGATGGGCCTAGGGGCCGCGCTTCATCGCCTGAAGGGCGCCCGAGAGGCGATTGCGCCGATTGAACACGCCATCGAATTAAAACCTGATTATTGGAGAGCGCTCATTTATCTCGGGCACATCTTCGATGATTTGAAGCAGGTCAAAGCGGCAAAGGCCATCCTGGATCGCGTTCCCACGGAGAAATTCCATCACATCGAAACCTTGAAGAAGATTATTCGAATGTCCTGGCGCCCCGCTGACCGTGAGAGGCGTAAGGCCTTGGAGAATCGCCTGCGCGAACTCCATCGACAGGAACGGCCAATCGGGGTCCAGGGATTCTTGGGCGAACTCGATTCCCGTATGGACCAGGCTTCCCGTCTCCGCGCGAGACAACGCAATCGGGGTGACGGAGCCCGATTCTGGGAGGGGTCCCCGACCATCGTCACCAAGGGAGGCGAGGCGGGTATGGCCCTGGATGCTTTGCTGGCTAAGGTTTTCGACAAGCCTTCCAGGTTCCAAGGTCCGGCGCGGGCGCGAGTCGTTCGTCTGGACCGCAAGCTCTGCCAGGACATCCTCGTCAAGCTCGCGGAGTTCCTAGAGAACTATCCTTGGCTATGTTGGCATGTTGACGGACGAGAGAATCCGCCGCCCATGAATCCAGAACGGGTGTTCGACGATTCCGGCGCGACGAGGCTCATGTTCTATGGCGCGGAAGTCCTGAAATCCATGAAGCGCCGATTCACGGCTGGAGTAATCGACCAGACCGCGATTCTGCGGCTGGAGCAGGCGGTCGACAGACTTCAGCGACAAGTTGCGCCGTGCACGGAACACCATCGCGCTTGGATTGAACTAAAAGCCGCAGGTGGGGCCCCAGGCCCCGGCTGAATTGGCCCCCAGGAATCCTGCGGCATCAGCAGATCATCCCGCTCTTCTACGACCGGGGCCGGGACGGCGTGCCGCATGGCTGGGTGCGGGTCATGAAGGAGTCCATACAGACGGTGGGCCCGGTGTTCTGCTCGGACCGGATGCTCAAGGACTATGTGGCCCAGCTCTATCTGCCGGGGAAGCTCGCCCGGAAAGAGGCGACGGTCGCCGCGTAGGCGCGGCCGGGCGGCGGGCGCGGGGCGGGTCCTCTCGGGACCCGCCTCCGCCCTTATCCGGTCACCCGGAGGGCTTCCTCCAGGGTGGTCCAGCCGGCCCAGGCCTTGTAGGCCGCGTCCATGAGGAAGGTCCGCATCCCGGCCTGGATGGCCGCCTCGTGGATCTCGGCCGCGGTGGCCTTCTTGTGGATGAGCTCGGAGATGGCGGGGCTGATGGCCAGCAGTTCGTAGATCCCGACCCGGCCCTTGTAGCCCGTGCCGCCGCAGGCCGGGCAGCCCTTCCCGACCGTGAATTTCCCGCCCTTCGCCGCGAAGAGCGCCTGCAGCGCCTGCCGCTGGCGAGGGTCCGCGGAGGTCACCGTCTTCTCGATCCGGGCGGCGTCCGGGGCCGACGGCTGGGCGCACTGCGTGCACACCTTCCGGATGAGCCGCTGGGAGAGGGCTCCCAGCAGGAAGGAGCTGATCATGTACGGCTCGACGCCCATGCCGATGAGCCGGGCGACGACGCCGCTGGAGTTGGTCGCGTGGACCGAGGAGAAGATCATGTGGCCCGTCATGGCGGCCTGGAGCGCGATCTCGGCGGTCTGGGGATCGCGGATCTCCCCCACCATGATGACGTTGGGGTCCTGACGCAGCATGGAGCGCAGCCCTTCGGTGAAGGTCAGCCCCACCTTGGGGCAGATCTGGGTGTGGGTGACCCGGGGCAGCTGGTATTCGATCGGGTCTTCCAGGGTCATGATGTTGATCTTGCCGATCTCCTGGTCCAGAAGGATGCTGCAGAGCGTGGTGGTCTTGCCGCTGCCGGTCGCCCCCGAGACCAGGAACATCCCGTAGGGGCGATGGATGAGCTTGCGCAGCGATTTCAGATCGTCGGGCAGGAAGCCCAGCGAATCCAGGTTCAGCAGCCCCGTGTTCCGGTTCAGGAGCCGCAGGGTGATCTTGTCGCCGTAGGCGGAAGGGTACACGGCGAGGCGGGCGCGTATGCCCGAAGAGACGTCGAAGCTCCCTTCCTCAGGGACCGGGTTGGAGGCGCCCACGGGGGCCAGGCCGCCCTGGGAGCGCACGCGCGCGAGCAGGGGCAGGTCCTTGGGGTAGGTGAGCTGGTCCAGGAGGATCCCGTCGATGCGGTAGCGGATGTACACCGTGTCGGGCGCGGGGTCGATGTGGATGTCGCTCGCCCCGGCCTTGATCGCGTCCGCCATGAGCAGGTCCACCAGGCGTCCCGCCGCGGCCAGTTTGGCGTCGGAGGTCTCCTTCTCGCCGCGGGTCTTGGCGATCTCCGGCTCGAACAGCTTCGACAAAGAGGACTGGACCGCGGCCGCGGGGTGGAGCTGGGCCGCGGACTGGGCCGAGGTCGAGCCGGGCAGGAGTTCCTCGAGGTGCTTGGCCAGGGCGTTGAAATCCGGCGGCTTGGAGTGATGCCGGCGATGCGGCGCGTCGGGGAACCAGCGCTTGATCTGGGCCAGGGGCATCGAGGAGATGAAGATGATCGGGAGAGCGTTCAGCGCGGCGTTCGACTTGATCCTCTCGACGGCCGCGGGGGCTCCGCCGCCGGGGAACTGCATGTCCATGAGGATGAGGGCGGGAGCCTGCAGGGTCGCCGCGCTGACGAAGGTGTCGACGCTGCCGGCCGTGGATACGGAGTGGCCCCAGGAGACGAGCCACTCCTTGAGCATCGCCGCGAAGGCCGGATCGTCGTCGACTACCAGGATGTTGGCCATGGGTTCCTCAGCCTATCACGCCGGTCGCCGCCAGGAGGGCGACGAACACCCCCAGCAGGGATTCCCCGGCGATGATGCCGGAGGCCGTGGTGACGATGTAGGTGTCGGCGAGCTGGGCGTGCTTCTTCTCCAGGTACAGCGTGATGAGCGCTCCCAGGAACATGGAAAAGGAATTGAAGAACGGGATGACCATGGCCAATCCGATGCCCGTGGCCGATGGGATGTAGGGCCGGGCTTTCGGGAAGGCGAGTTCGAGCAGAGGTATGACCAGGCCCACGCCCAGGCCAACGAAGAGGCCCCAGCGGGCCGTCGGGTGCAAAGCCGTAAATCCCTCCGAGAGCAGGCGGGCGACCGCGGCCCAGACCTGCGCCGAAGGCGCCGGCCATTGCGCCGAGCCCAGCGCGCCGGCATCGGGGACCAGGATGTAGAACGCCGGCACCACGATCAAGGTCCCGGCGAAGATGCCGAAGAACTGCGCGAGGAACTGCTTGCGGGGGTTGGCGCCCAGCAGATAGCCGGTCTTGAGCCCGGTCAGCAGGTCCGCCGAGGAGCCGGCGGCGCCGGCGGTCACGCCCGCGGTCATGAGGTTCGTCACGTGGTTGCCGGGAGCGAGCACGCCGAAGAGGAGCTGGGTGATCTTCCCCATGGCCCCGATGGGGGTCGTGTCCGTCTCGCCGGTGACCCGGCAGGCGACCACGGCGAGGAAAAAGGTCATGAGGATGGCTACGATGCTCATCCACCAGCTCGTGCCGAAGGCGAAATAGAGGACCGCCATGCATCCGAGTCCCGAGACCAGCGTCCCCCAGAGGAACCATTTCGTGGGGACTTCGATGGCCTCCATGGGGTCGGCGCCGGTCTTCTTCGCCCCCAGGCCCAGGGTGGCGGCGAATCCGCTGAAGACCGTCAGGATGGAACGCCATTGCAGGGCGAATGAGAAGAGCGCGGAGGAGACCATGATGGCGGCTCCGGCCCAGGTGCTCCAGCGCACGATGGCCCGGTAGCCCAGGTCCGCCCCGTCCGCGGCGATCGGGATGGCCCCGATCTTGACAGCCCAGGGGGCCAGGATGCCGTAGTTGATGCAGGCGCCCAGGAGCAGCGACCAGCAGACCTTCCAGCCCATGATGGCTCCGGCTGCGATCATGATGGCGCTCATGTCGAGCTGTATGGTCCACTTGGTCAGGGCGAAGCCGCCGAGCGTGAGGTTCCCGAACGGCAGGTGGGCCGGGATCTGCAGGAATTTCGGGATGCCTGCGTCGCGGCACCAGGCCACGGCGGCTCCGAAGCCGCCGGCATAGGCGAGCGCCTTGGCCTTGCGCAGCCCCGCTTCGCCCTCGGCGTGGAGGCTCTTGAGCGTTTCCGCGCAGGCGACGCCGCTGGGGAAGCGCAGCTGCTCGGCGTTGATCATCTGCCGCTTCATGGGGATGGCCATCATCACCCCGAGCAGGGCCAAAAAGAGGGTCCAGACCCCCAGGACCTGCCAGGACATGTGCGAGCCCGTGATGAGCAGGTAGGCGGATATGGCCGAGACCATCGTGCCGCCCGTCGAGTAGCCGGCGGAGGAGGCGGTGGTCTGCATGACGTTGTTCTCGAGGATGGTCATGTCGGTCTTGAAGATCCCCACCAGGCGCAGGACCTTGGTGATGGCGAAGGCCAGGATGCAGGCGGTGATGGCGACGCCGAGGCCCCAGCCGGTCTTGAGGCCCACGTAGAGGTTGGACAGGGACATGAAGCCGCCGAGCAGGGCGCCCATGACCACGGCGCGGACGGTGAGCTGGGGGGCGTCGCCCTGGTACACGTCCCGCAGCCATTCGCGGTCCAGCTGCTCGGGGGTCTTCTTCCGGTCGCCCGCGGAGCGGTCGCTGGCCTGGAACGCCTCGAGGTCCGGGAAGCCCTCGGACTCCTCTTCGACGGTGTGCTTGTGCTCTTCGCTCATGATGCCCCCGATATCGATTCCAACGGTCCCGAGAGTATACAAAAAGGGTAAAATCCCATCGCACGATGTCAGAACAGGCCACCGTCCGGATGGAGGGCGTCGGAAAGCTGTTCCACGGCGTCCAGGCCGTGGAGGGCGTCGACCTCGAGATCCGCCGCGGGGAGTTCTTCGCGCTCCTGGGGCCGAGCGGCTGCGGCAAGACGACGCTCCTGCGCATGGTCGCGGGCTTCGAGATGCCCGACCGCGGCTCCATCCGCATCGGCGGCCGCGACATGACCGGCGTGCCCGCCAACGAGCGGCCGGTCAACATGGTGTTCCAGCAGTACGCGCTGTTCCCCCACCTGAGCGTCGCGGAGAACGTGGCGTTCGGCCTGCGGGTGCGCCGGACCCCGGAGCCCGAGCTCCGCGAGCGCGTGGCCGAGGCGCTCGCCTCCGTCCAGCTGGCGGGATTGGCGGGGCGCATGCCGGCCCAGCTCTCGGGAGGCCAGCAGCAGCGGGTGGCCCTGGCCCGGGCCCTGGTCAACCGGCCGGAGCTGCTCCTGCTCGACGAACCGATGGCCGCCCTGGACGAGAAGCTCCGGGAGGACATGCGCCAGGAGCTCAAGACCCTGCAGCACCGGGTCGGCATCAGCTTTCTCTACGTCACGCACGACCAACAGGAGGCGCTGGAGCTGGCGGACCGGATCGCGGTCATGGAGCGCGGGAAGGTGGTGCAGGTGGGAGCGCCCCAGGAGATCTATGAGGTCCCCCAGACCGCCTTCGTGGCGGACTTCGTCGGCGTCTCCAACCTGATCCCCGGGAAGGTCGTGGAGCGGGAGCGGCTGCTGGTGGAGTCCGCCCCGGGCGCGTCCCGGCGCGTGGTGCTGGCGCTGGACGGCTTCGGCCGCGTCGAAGCGGTGTCCCGCTCTGCGATGGAGACCGGCGCCCGGGTGACCCTCTGCCTGCGGCCCGAGCGGATCCACCTGGCCGCGAGCCCCGTGGAGGACCTGGTCAACCGCGTCCTGGGCATGGTGGAGCGGGCTCTCTTCCTGGGCAGCGAGATCCACTATCACATCCGGCTCAAGAGCGGGACCCTGGTGCGGGTGCACGACAGTTATTCTCCCCTCCAGCCGGCCCGGCGCGAAGGGGAGTCGGTGTACCTGCAGTGGCGCGCCGAGGACTCGACCGTGCTGACGCGATGAGGGTCCCAGCGCGCGTGCGGCTCCTGGCGCCGCCCCTGGCCTGGATCGGCGTCTTCTACGTCGTTCCCCTCCTGCTCATCCTGGCGGTGTCCTTCGTCTCGCGGGGCGCCTACGGGGGGGTGTCCTGGACCCCGAACTGGGGGAACTACGGCCGCATCTTCGACTCCCTCTACGGGGCCGTCTTCTTCCGCTCCATCGTCCTTTCGACGGCGGCGACCGCGGCTTGCGCCCTGCTGGCTTTCCCCGTGAGCTGGTGGATGGCGCGCAGCCCCAAGCGCTCCCAGGAGACCTTGCTCCTGCTGGTCCTCATCCCCTTCTGGACGAACATCCTCGTGCGCCTCTACGCGTGGATGTTCCTGCTCAGCGGCGCGGGTCTGCTGAACTCGGCCCTGCAGGCGCTGGGCCTGACCCGGGGTCCCGTCGACATCCTCTACACCCGCGGCGCGATCCTGCTGGGGCTCCTCTACGGGAACCTGCCGCTCATGATCCTGCCGCTCTACGCTTCCCTGGAGAGGATCGACAAGAGCCTGCTGGAGGCGGCGCGGGACCTCTACGCCTCGCCGGCCCAGACCCTGTTCCGGGTGATCCTGCCGCTGGCCAAGCCGGGATTGGCCGCGGGCTGCATCCTGGTGTTCACTTCGGCGCTGTGCGATTTCGCCACTCCCGACCTGCTCGGGGGGGCCAAGAACATGCTGGTGGGCAACCTCATCCAGCAGCAGTACCTGGTGGCCCGGGACTGGCCTTTCGGTTCGGCGCTGTCGTTGACGCAGATGCTGGTCATCGGCGGCGGGCTCCTGCTCTTCCGCAGGCTGGAGAAGGCGGCGTGAAGAGCGGGAGGATGCTGGCTGCGGCTGGGTGGGCCACGCTGCTCTTCCTCTATATGCCGATCCTGGTGGTCCTCGTCTTCTCCTTCAACGCGTCCCAGTACGGGGCGCGGTGGGGGGGCTTCACCTGGGAGTGGTACGCCCGGTTGGCCCACAACCAGAACATCCTCCGCGCCGCCTGGAACAGCCTCCTCATCGGGGTGGTCTCCAGCGCCCTCGCCACGGTCCTGGGGACCATGGCCGCGCTCGCGGTCGAGCGCTTCCGCTGGGCGCGGCCGGAGCTCTGGGAGGGGTTCTTCTTCATCCCCATCGTGGTCCCCGAGCTCATGATGGCGATCGGGTTCCTGCTCCTCTTCGGGGTCTTCGGCTTCCCCTTCGGGCTGGGCACGCTGCTCCTGGGGCACACCACGCTCAACCTCCCCATCGTCTGGCTCATCGTGCGCGCCCGCCTCAAGAAGCTGGACCCGCGCCTGGAGGAGGCCGCCCTGGACCTGGGGGCCACGCCCTGGACGGCGTTCTGGCGGGTCACCTTCCCCCTGCTCTCTCCCGCGATCGTGGGCGGGGCGCTCACGGCCTTCGCCATCTCGATCGACGATTTCGTGATCAGCTTCTTCGTGGCGGGCCCGAACTCGACCACCCTGCCCATCCAGATCTACTCGATGCTGAAGTTCTCCATCAGCCCGGAGGTCAACGCGCTCTCCGCGGTGCTGTTCGTCGCCTCCATGGTCCTGGTGGGCGCGGCGCATTTCCTGCAGGACCGGAAGGAGGGTTATGTCCATTAGAAAGGCGGCCCTGGTCTGCGCCCTGGCGCTGACGGCGGGATGTTCCTCCAAAGCGGCGCGCGAAGTGCATCTCTTCACCTGGGACAACTACGACGACCCGGCGGTCTTCGCGGAGTTCGAGGCCGGCACCGGCATCCGCGTGGTGGTGGACCGCTTCGCTTCCAACGAGGAGCTGCTGGCCAAGCTGATGGGAGGAGCCCGGGGCTACGACGTGATCGTGCCTTCGGACTACATGGTTCCGGTCATGGCGCGGCAGGGACTGCTGACCGCGCTGGACAAGGCCAAGACCCCGAACCTCTCCCACATCGACCCCCGCTTCCGAGACCTGAGCTATGACCCCGGCAACCGGTACTGCGTGCCCTACCTGTGGGGGATCACGGGTATCGGCTACGACTCGGACCGGCTCTCCGCGCCGCCCACCGGGTGGTCGGTGTTCTGGGACCCGGCGCGTGCGGGCCGCATCAGCCTGCTCAACGATCCGCGCGAGGTCTTCGCCATGGGCCTGCAGTCCATGGGGTACAAGGCCGGGAACACCGACCCCGCCGTCCTGGAGAAGGTGAAGGCGCGGCTGGCGGAGCAGAAGCGTCTCACCAAGACCTACGTGAGCGAGAACATCTCGGCCTTGCTCCTTTCCGGGGAAGTGGACGTCGCGCATCTCTGGAGCGGGGACCTGTTCCGCGCGGCGGCCCAGAAGCCGTCCTTGCGCTTCGTCATCCCCAAGGAGGGGGGCTTCATCTTCCAGGACAACCTCTGCGTCCCGCGCACCGCGCCGGACCCGGAGGCGGCGCTCAAGCTCATCGATTTCATGCTGGAGCCCCGGAACATCGCCCGCATCGTAGAGAAGACCTATTTCGGCTGTCCCAACCGTACCGCCTGGGAACTCCTGCCCGAGACCCTGCGGAAGAACCCCGGCATCGTCCCGCAGGGCAAGACCCTCGACTCGCTGGAATGGATCCCGGATGCCGGCGAGGCGGGAGCGGTCTATGACCGCCTCTGGACCGAGCTCAAGGCGCTCTGAGATGAGGAGTCGTCTCCCGCTCGTCCGTCTGCTCCTGTGCGCGGCGGCCGCGGCGGCGGGCGCGCCGCCCGGAGCGCTCGGCGCGAACGCGGTCAAGGACTACTTCAAGGACAAGCTCCCCGAGGTGGCTTGGAGCGTGTCGCCGGAGACGGTCCGGGCGCGGGAAGATATCCGGGTGGAGGTCCGTCCGTTCGCCCCGGGGGAGTGGACCTGTCGGGTCAGCCTCCTCCTGCGCAAGGAGCGGACGGGACCCTTCCCCTGCGGGTCGCGGGCCGCGGCGACATCCCTGGCCGCTCCGGATTTCGTCCGCCCCGCCACGGTCACCGTGGCGCTGGGTTTCTGTTCTCCCCAGGGCTATTCCAAGGCCCATAAGTTCGTCTGTTGGGGCAAGGAGAAGAAGGTGCGGGTCATCCCCGCTCTCCGCGGCGGCGGCGACGCGGCGCGCAGGGGGGATCCCGGCTCCGGACCGCCGCGGGCGACGCAGACGCCCGCGGGCTCCTTCAAGGCCGAGGCGCCGGAAGGGGAGGGGGACGATGACGGGGAAGAGGTCCCCCCGGTCCCCGAAGTCCCCCCGCCCGCGCCGCTCCCGCGCGCTGAACCTCAGCGGGTACGCGGTCTCGACGGCAAGACCTACGAGGTCGGTGGGGACCCCCGCTCCTTCGCGGGGAAGAACCGCGCCTACCGCGCAGCCCTGCTCCAGGACGAGCTCATCCGCCGGGGCTACGCGGACTGGCCGCGCCGGACCCGGGAGGAGCGCCTCGAGGTCCTGCGCCGCGCCGCGCAGATCCACGCCGCCGTCTTCGGGACCAGCGTCGCCCAGGTCGGATACCGGGGCCTGGAGCCCAAACGGCTGGGTCTCTACACCGGGGACCAGATATGGGTGGATCCCAGCAAGCGGGCCTTCCAGAACCCGGATGAGGCGCTCGGCCTCCTGACCCACGAGGCGACGCATCATTATCAGCGGGAACTGGTGGCCAAGCTGCGCGCCGGCAGGCTCCAGCCCGGCAGCGAGGAGCATGGGCTCGCCGAGGAGTGGGGCGCCGAGCTGGAGCGGTACTGCTGTGAATACTGCGAGAAGCGCTGCGATTACGCCGCGTATCGCGCGCAGTCGGTGGAGCGGTCCGCCTTCGAGGCGGGAGAGGCCGCGACGCTGCACCTGCGCCGGCAGCGCGCCGGGGGGGGATCCGCCGATGGGGTCTAGCCGCAAGCTGATGTTCTTGAGCGCCGGGGCCCTGATCCTGGTGACGTTCGCCGTCCTATGGGGCGTCCGGAAGCCCGATCCCGAGGAGGGGCCTGCGCCCGCGGCGACGGAAGAGACTCTGGTTCTGTATGTCGAAGCGGACGGCGCGGCCCTCGGGAACGCTCCGGGGGTCCACGTCGCCGATGTCGGTTTCGACGCCCAGGGCAACGCCGTGCTCCTGCGCTCGAGCGAGCCTGAAATCGCCCGCCAGGTGCAAGCCGCGCTCGACGAGGCCCAGCGCCAGCCGGCGTTGCCCCTCATGACCGAGACCCCGGCCGTCCTGGACGGGCGCCCGGGGGTGGGGATGGATGAGGCGCCGGTGAAAAAAGGTACTCCCGGCTACGCCTGGGCCCTGGGGGGATTCGTCCGCTCCCGGACGGGTCTGCTCTATCGAGTCGCACCGCCGGCCGCGGCAGAGCACTAGCCCGAACCTCCTGGGCGACTGTGCCCGGGCACAGTCCGGGGGGGCCGTCGCTGGATAAGATGGACGAGCCAGCAACCCCCAGTGTAGTGAGTTATAAGTCCGATTGCATTCGTCACCCCGGCGAAAGCCGGGGTCCAGGCACCAGAACAGGAATGTTGAATCCGTTCCACACGCTGGCTGCCGGCTGGCGCCGGCATGACGGCTTTTCAAATGTAAAGAAGCGTTGGGGACACTACACTAGCCGCCGCCGACGGTCACCGACAGCACGACGGAGTCCCCGGCTTTCAGGGCGTGGTCCTGGTGGCGCAGTTCGCCGTTCACGCAGGCCATGATGTGAGGGATGTGGCGGGGCTCGTACTTCAAGGCACCCAGGAGCTGGCGCACCGTGGCGGCCGGGGGACAGTCGTAGTCGAACTCGTCCGCGCCGAAGGGGCGGATCAGGGTCCCCATCACCTTCACCTTGATCTTCATTCCTTTCATTATACCAGAGGCGAAGACGGCCATTCCCCCAGAAGGCGGCGCACCGCCACGGAGGCGCAGGCCAGTCCGAACGCGCCCGTGACGAAGCCGGCGCTGCCGTAGATCCGCCGCCGGGAGTCGCAGGTGAAGGGGGAGTCCTCCTTGCCCGGGCAGACGCAGCGGAAGCCCTTGCCCCCGTCGTAGTGGAGTTCGACGGGCGGCCGGGGCGGTTCGGGGGACCAGACGGCCGGGATGCCGAAGGGCGCGCCCTCCGCCTCCGGGAAGCCGTGCTTCTCCCGCAGGATGCGGCGCAGGTCGCGGGCCAGGGGATCGGCCGCGGTCTCCGACAGGTCGGAGATGCGGACCGAAGACGGGTCCAGGCGCCCGCCCGAGCCGGTGGCGGCGACCACCGGGACGCCGCGCTCCCGGCAGGCGGCCAGGAGATGGCATTTGGCCCCGATGCTGTCGATCGCGTCCACCACGAAATCAGGGGCGAGGGAGAATATCTCGGCGGAGGACTCCGCGTCGTAGAAGCGCTCCAGGACCCGGACCTCGGCTTCGGGGTTCACCCCGCGCAGGCGCTCCCCCATCACCGCGGCCTTCTTGCGTCCGGCCGTGTCCGCCAGGGCGTGGAGCTGCCGGTTGGCGTTGGTGACGCAGATGTCGTCGAAATCCATCAGGGTCAGCCGGCCGACCCCCGCGCGCGCCAGGGCCTCGGCAGTCCAGGAGCCCACGCCCCCGAGCCCCAGCACCGCCACGTGGGAGCGCAGCAGCTTCTCCATGGCGTCGTCGCCCACCAGACGCCCCATGCGGTCGAAGCGGCGGTGCAGGCGGTAGCGGCGCAACTCCGCCTCGTCCATGGGCTCGGGCTCCATCGCGTATAGCGTACCAAGATGGGCGGGCCCGATTGCCAAGGATTCTCCATTTTGGCAGTATACGGCCAGAGACTCCGTCTTCCAGGGGACCCTATGCCACGATTGCTCATCCGCGACATCCACACCCTGGTCACGATGGTCGAAGGCCAGGCACCGCTGCATGGCGTCGACCTTCTGGCCGAGGATGGGAAGGTCTCCGCCATCGGGAAGGGTCTGGAGCAGCAGCCGGGGGACGAGGTCCTGGACGGGCGCTGGAGGGTGGTCTACCCGGGCTTCGTCAACACCCACCATCACCTCTATCAGACGCTCACTCGCAACATCCCCAAGGTCCAGAACGCCAAGCTCTTCGACTGGCTGCTCGGGCTCTACGAGGTCTGGCGCGAGCTCGATCCCGAGGCCGTGGACGTCAGCACCCGGGTCGGCGTGGGGGAGCTCCTGCTCTCCGGCTGCACCACCACGACGGACCACCTGTACCTGTTCCCAAAGGGGGTCTCCGGAGAACTCATCGACGCGGAGATCTCGGCGGCCCGCGCCATGGGGGTGCGCTTCCACCCCACCCGCGGCAGCATGAGCCGCGGCCGCTCCGCCGGCGGATTGCCTCCCGACGACGTGGTGCAGACGCCGGACGTCATCCTCAAGGATTGCGAGCGGCTCATCGCGAAATATCACGATCCCAAGCCCTTCTCCATGTGCCGCATCGCCCTGGCCCCGTGCTCGCCCTTCTCGGTGACCACCGAACTCCTTAAGGAGACCGCGGCCTTCGCGCGCCGGCACAAGGTGCGCCTGCACACCCACCTCTGCGAGACCCGCGACGAGGAGGAGTACTGCCTGGAGAAGCTCTGCATGCGGCCGCTGGACTACATGGAGAGCGTGGGCTGGCTGGGCGACGACGTGTGGTACGCCCACGGCATCTACTTCAACAACGACGAGATCCGCCAGCTGGCCAAGACCGGGACGGGGGTGGCCCACTGCCCCTGTTCGAACCTCCGCCTGGGGTCGGGGATCGCCCGCGTCCCCGAGATGCTCGCGGCCGGAGTCCCGGTGGGGCTCGCGGTGGACGGCAGCGCGTCCAACGATTCCTCGGGTTTCCTGCGCGAGATGCAGACGGCGCTCATGGTGCACCGGGTGGGGACCGGGGTCGGCGCGATGCCGCCCCAGAAGGTGCTCCAGATGGCCACGACGGGCGGCGCGCGCGTGCTGGGGCACGACGAGATCGGGTCCTTGGCGCCCGGGAAGGCCGCCGACCTGGCCGTTTTCCGCCTCGACCGCCTGGATTTCGCCGGGGCCATGCACGACCCGGCCTCCGCGGTGCTTTTCTGCGGTTCGGGACAGCGGGCGGACGTCACGGTCGTGAATGGGAAGGTCCTGGTCCGCGAAGGCCGGCTCGTGGGGATCGACGAGGAGAAGCTCTTCCACGAGGCGAACCGCGTCTCCGAGCGGATGCTGTCGGCGGCGGAAAGCAAGCTGAAGACGTCATACCGCTGATTTCGGGAGGAATGGGATGAAGATCATCGATTTTAAGACCCCGGCCCGGCTGGAGGACGCCGGCCGGACCCTCAAGGAGCTCGGCGAAGCCGGCCTGCTCCTGGCGGGGGGGACCTCGCTGGTGTTCAACAAGGGGAAAGCGGGGCGCACGGCCGTCGACATCCGTCGTCTCGGGCTGTCCGGCATCAAGGAGCTCCCCGAGGCGTTCCTCGTCGGCGCCCTGACCCCGGTGGCGGAGCTCCAGGAGTTCCGCGCCAAAGGGTGGGCGCTGGACCGCGTGGCCCGGGCCTTCGCCACCCAGCAGATCCGCAACATGTCCACCTTCGGCGGCAACCTGGCCCGGGTGTTCCGCTGGAACGATTTCCCGGTCGCCCTGCTTGCGCTGGAATGCGAGATGACCGTGCGCACGCTCACCGGCCAGGACCGCCCCGTCCGCGGGAGCGAGTTCCTGGCCGCGTCCCCGCGCCGCTTCCTCCCGGACGGCGACATCCTGACCGCCGTGAAGGTGGGGCGGCTGGCCTCGGGCTGGGGTTTCGGCTACCGCAAGGAGGTCCGTACGCACGCGGACTTCTCCCTGGCGACCGCGGCGGTCGCGGCCCGCGTGGTGAGCGGCCGGATCGTGGAACTGCGGGCGGCCGCGGGCGCCGCGCTCCCCTTCCCCAAGCGACTCGAGAAGGTGGAGTCCCTGCTGGTGGGCAAGGCGGTGCCCAGGAAGGGCTTGGACGAGGACGCCTTCCTCGCGGAGGCGCGGGAAGGCTGCGCGGGCCTGCCCTGGAAGGGGGAGTGCGGTTTTTCGGATGCGTACGCCGCGGCGCTGGCGCCGGTGGCGGTCCGGGACGCGGTCGCGGCGGCGGTGCGCGACGCCCAGGAGGGGAACCATGGCTGAGACCAGGAAGATATCGTTCACGCTCAACGGGGAGAAGCGGGAGTTCTCCGTGCTCCCCGACGAGCATCTGCTCCACCTCCTGCGCCGCTCGGGCTGCAAGGGCGTGAAGTTCGGCTGCGGCGAGGGGTCCTGCGGGACTTGCACCGTCATCATCGACGGGCGCGCCGAATACTCCTGCATCCTCTACGCCTTCCAGGCCGACGGGCGGGACGTGCGGACGATCGAGGGCGTCGGGGACTTCGACAAGCCCCACCCGTTCCAAGAGGCGCTGGTAGAGTCGAGCGGGGTCCAGTGCGGCTACTGCACCCCCGGCATGGTGCTGTCGGCCAAAGCCCTGCTGGACCAGGACCCGCGCCCGACGGAGGCCAAGGCGCGGGAATACATGGACGGCGTGCTCTGCCGCTGCACCGGCTACGAGAAGATCTGGACCGCGTTCCGGAAGGTGTCCGGAGGAGGCTCCGATGGCCGCTAGGGAGTTCAACGTCGTCGGCAAATCGGTCAAGAAACGCGACGCGCTCGCCCTGTCTTTGGGCAAACCCATGTACGTGGCGGACTTCGCGCCGGAGGACTGCCTCATCGCCAAGGTGCTCTGGAGCCCGCACGCCCACGCGCGCATCAAGTCCATCGACGTGAGCGCCGCGGAGAAGATGCCGGGCGTGGCGGCCGTGCTCTATCACGGCAACGTGCCCCGCATCCCCCACACCACCGCCGGGCAGGGTTTCCCCGAGCCGTCCCCCTACGACACCTTCATGTTCGACAACAAGGTCCGCTTCGTGGGCGACCGCGTAGCCGCCGTGGCCGCGCGCACGGCTGAGATCGCCGAAGCCGCCCTGGAGGCCATCAAGGTCGAGTACGAGGTCCTTGAGCCGGTCTTGTCCATCGACGCGGCCCTGAAGGAGGGCTCCCCGGTCATCCATGACGAGGCGGATGCCTCCATCCTCATCCCCGTCCCCTACGAGCCCAAGAAGAACGTCGCGGCCCGGGTCGCCATGAAGGTCGGCGACCTGGAAAAAGGGCTCGCGGAAGGCGACTTCCGCTTCGACGAGACCTACGAGACGCAATACGGACAGCACACCCCCATGGAGCCGCACGTCACCATGGCCCATCTCGACTCCGAGGACCGGCTCGTGATCTTGACCAGCACGCAGGTACCCTTCCATGCCCGGCGCATCGCGGCGCAGGCGATCGGCGTCCCGGTGCGCAAGATCCGGGTCATCAAGCCCCGCATCGGCGGCGGTTTCGGCGCCAAGCAGGAAGTCCTCATCGAGGACCTCGTGGGCATGCTGGCGCTTAAAGCCCGGAAGCCGGTGCTGCTGGAATACACCCGGGCCGAGGAGTTCATCAGCTCCCGGACGCGGCATCCCGCGCGGGTCCGCATCCAGACGGCAGTGAAGAAGGACGGCTCCATCACGGCCATCGGCATGGACGTCATCACCAACACCGGAGCCTACGGCTCCCACGCCCTGACCGTGGTCTGCAACTGCGGCAGCAAGGTCCTGCCGCTCTATAAGACGCCCAACGTGCTGTTCAATGGGACCTCGGTATACACCAATCTCCCGGTCGCCGGCGCCTACCGCGGCTACGGCGCCACGCAGGCCGCCTTCGGCGTCGAGGTGAACATGGACCAGATGGCCGAGGCCATCGGCATGGACCCCGCCGAGCTCCGCCTCAAGAACCATATCCGCGGGGGCGAGGGCTCCCCGGTGTTCGCGGCCCTGGGCGAGGGTAAGGAAGGCGTCGAGCAGACCATCGGCTCCTGCGAGCTCGACAAGTGCATCAAGCTCGGCGCCAAGGAGATCGGTTGGCGCAAGCGCAAGCCCCACACGGAGAAGACCGGGCGCTTGCGCCGCGGTCTGGGCATGTGCACGCTCATGCAGGGCTCCAGCGTCCCCGAGATCGACATGGGGGCGGCGTCCATCAAGATGAACGACGACGGCTCCTTCAACCTGCTCATGGGCGCCACCGACCTCGGCACCGGGTCGGACACCATCCTGGCCCAGATCGCGGCCGAGGCCCTGGGCACCGACATCGAGAAGATGCTCGTGTACTCCTCGGACACGGACCTGACCCCGTTCGACGTGGGCGCCTACGCGTCGAGCACGACGTACCTCACGGGCTCCGCGGTGCAAAAGGCCGCCCTGAAGGTGCGCAAGCAGATCCTGGAGGTGGGCGCGGCCCTGCTGGGCAAGCCCGCCGCCGAGCTCGACCTCAAGGACTCCAAGGTCGTGGCCAAGGACGGGTCCAAGGAGCTGACCTTCTCCCAGGTCGCCCTGCACGCCCTCTACGGGGCGAACCAGTTCCAGATCGGGGACATGGCCTCGCACATCACCCACAAGTCGCCGCCGCCCTTCTCGGCCCATTTCATCGAGGTCGAGGTGGATACCCTGACGGGCGCGGTGCGCGTGGTGAAGTACGTGGCCGCGGTGGACTGCGGGACCGCGATCAACCCGGCCCTGGCCGAGGGCCAGACCGAGGGCGGGGTGATGAACGGCATCTGCTACGCCCTGACCGAGGAGTACCGCTTCGACGCCAAGGGCAAGACCCTCAACCCGAGCCTGCTCGACTACCGGCTCTACTCCATGCGGGACATGCCGGAGATCAAGACCATCCTGGTCCCCAGCTACGAGAAGACCGGGCCCTACGGGGCCAAGAGCGTCTCGGAGATCTGCATCAACGGCGCGCTCCCCGGCATCTCCAACGCCATCTACAACGCCGTGGGAGTGCGCCTGCGCTACCCCCCCTTCACCCGGGAGAAGGTACTCAAGGCCCTGGCCGAGAAGAAGTAGTCGGCGCGGCTTATGGATACCCGCCCCTCTTGTGGGGGAGGGCCAAAGTGGGGGGTGACTCTGTCCAGACAGAGTTGCCAGCGCAGTCAATTAGGTGCTTCCTCGATGCGCCTAATTGCCGCCCAATGCTAGTCCGGTTGACAAATATCTGAATCCACATATACTGTTCAAAGTGCTGAGCATGACAACACTGAACGCCTATATTCTAAGACTCAGCATGATTCTCCTGCCGACGATTCCGACTCCCTATCCCTTGTTCGCGCAGTCGCCAGCGAAGACTGAAAGGGATATGTCGGCCCAATCGTCCGAGATGACGGACACCGGCCTATCTCGGTATATCAAGCGGACTAGGATTAGGGGTTCTAGGAAGATTGACATCCATCCGATCAAACAGAGCCAAGGTATAACCACCGGGCTGGTCATTGCCTATGGGCATGTCATCCCCCCGCCCTACAAGGTCGAGTACCAAGGTAAGCGTCTAATGGTGAATGGAGTGCAGGTGGAACCATCACTGCTTCTGGAACGGGAGGAGGCACGAAATCGTCCACCGCCACCCACCCAGGTTCAATTGGGTGCATACAGGGAAACTGGGCGAGCTATTCGACTGGCCTATAAATTGTATGTGGAGGGTATTAAGACCAAGCCCCTTGAGAAAGTCCAGGATGAAGTCATTAGATTCCTCGACAAGTCTTCAGGTGTGTTTCAGAATCCGAAGTGGACCGGCGCGACAACCCTTGATGTTCATCTGGCCGATTATGGGAAACCGATCTTGCTGGGCCTGGATTTCTCTGAGGAACCACTGCCGGAAGACTATGCAGAAACGCCGCAGGAAAAAGAGAAGGCCGCAGAAGGTGAGCGGAGAGCTTGCGAACAAGTGTTGTCGTGGATCATCGGGGATCTTCGGAAAGGTCATTCTGTGACATTCAAATCTACCGGAGGTCAACAAATTGGCGGGGATGTGCGGGCCAAGGTAAGAAAGATAATGGCTGATACAGGTCTCAGTCGAGAGCAGCGCATAGAGCGGTTGCGTGAGGAAGTTTTTCGCCACTCCTATGGCCCAGCATTGGATGTCATAGACAACTACGACCCCAAGGAATGGGAAGTGAAATAGATTGAGTGTAGCCCCGCCTGGCTGGCACACCATCAAACGCTTTGGGGCAGTTCGATAACATCTGGACCATCTCTTTGGGTGCGTGCTCTTCGCCTCCGCACTCTGTCCAGACAGAGTCACAATTCAGGGAACTTTCCGGCGGGTCGATCGTACTTGTAGGCATGCCTCGCGAATTGGTCGTGGTCGGGAGCCTCACGGACGACGAACTCGACAGCCGCTTCCGAAGACTTGTCAGCGGCGAGCGGCAGGTCCTGGTCATCTTTCTGGCGCATCTTGCCGAGTTCGATCGCCGAAGGGGTCATGAGCCGCGCAGTTTTCCCTCACTCTTCGAATACTGTACCAAACGCCTTGGGTTATCCGAGGCCGAAGCCTATTGCCGCATCCGGGCAGCGCGCCTCATAGGCGATTTCCCGCAAGCGATGGGAATGCTCGCGCGAGGTGAGATCCATCTCAGCGCGCTCGTCCGTCTATCCCCCCATCTGACCCAGGCGAACGCCGAGGGACTCCTTGTTCGGGCCAGCGGGAAAACCCGCCGGGAAGTCGAGCGTATCGCGGCCGAACTCGAGCCGTTTGGCCCCCAAGCGGATGTGGTCCGGGCTCTGCCGCCTCCGCCATCAGGAGAATCGGGGGACTTTGAAGGCCCACGCGACGATCGTCAGCCAGAATTGGTCGTCACCGCGGCGCCGCCCGACCCGCCCTCCCCGCCTGATGCTCCAGCGCAAGCCTCCCAGGCCACGGTGCCGAACCGTCTGGTACGCATCAGTTTTACGGCGTCGGAACACCTGCTCGCGCGGATCGAACTGGCGAAGGGTCTGCTCCGGCATAAGTATCCCGTTGGTCGCCTGGAGGACGTCGTCGGTGAAGCGATCGAATCGCTGCTGGATGCGCGGGACCCGCGCCGGAGGATCGCCCGGAAAGCGGCCCGGAGGCGAACCCACGCGAGAAAGAGAGGGGTGCGGCCGAGCCGGTCGTCACGGCGGATCCCCCAAGGTGTTCAAGATGAGGTCTGGAGCCGGGATGGCGGACGCTGCGCCTTCGTAGCCCGGGATGGGCGGCGCTGCGAGGCGACGGAGTGGCTCGAATTCGACCACCTTCTCCCTTGGGCTTTGGGTGGATGCTCGGACGACCCGGCCAACATCCGGCTCCTGTGCCGTACCCACAACCAGCACGCTGCGCGGCAGGTGTTCGGACCCCGCAAGGGGTGAAGCCGAATGAACCCCGCAACTCTGTCTGGACAGAGTCGGCCCTCCGCCCGGCTTTGGTAAGATGGATATATGAACCCATCGGAGCTTTCCGCTATCGAGAAGGCGCTGTCCTTCGTGTGCCACCATTGTCCGGTGTGCAGCCACGCCCGCAGCCATCCCGACTCCTTCATCGGGAAGCTGCTGCACAATCCCCTGCATGCGGACCATTGCCCGGCGTGGAAGGCGGAGCAGAAGGCCTACCCTACTTCAAAGTAAGGTCGAGCACCATCGGCTGGGTCTGGGAGACTTTCAGGGGCGCTTCGTAGGAGTATTCCCCGAAGGCGGCCCGGATGTGATAGTCGCCGGGCGGGACGTCGTGCAGGCGGTAGGACGAGACGGCTTCGCAGGAGCGGTACTCCATGCCGAAGCTGGCGTCCCGGGAGTGGATGGAGACCCAGGCCTCGGGAATGCGGTTGCGCGCGGGGTCCTCTTTCGGGGGAGCGGGCACCACGAGCTTACCCATGATGGAGATCCGGTCGTCCGGGCTCAGGTACTTCGGGAAGACGAAATCGATGTGCTCGGTGATGTAGCCCATACGGACGAGCACATTCTCCCGGGTGCGGTACACCACGACGCTGTAATCCCCCACGAACTGCCGAAGCTTGGCGCGCAGGGCGGCCGGGGCCCCGGCGCTGACGCCGTTGAGCCGGTAGCCGGAATCCTCGTAGGGCGCCCGCGGGGATTCGCTGCCCAAAGAGCCCATGCTCTGCACGTTGCCCCCGACGCAGCCGATGACCGGCTCGCCGTCGTCCCAATAGAAGCGGCCCGAGACGGCGCCGTTGCGGCCGAGGTCCTCGTCCTTGCAGATGCGGGGCTTGCCCGTGGTGGCGAGCCGGAGGGCTTCGTCGCACTGGCTCATGTTGGCCAGGGCCCAGGACGCCGTGCGCCGCACTTCCGCGCAGGGGTCTTCGAGCGCTTGGAGCAGGTCCGGCGCGGCCTTGAACGCCAGCATCTGACCCAGCCGGCGCGCGGCCTCTGCGCGGGCGCCGCGGCTCAGGCTGTGGAGCCGCCGGGCTTCGTACTCGCCGAAACCGTTCTGTTCGAAGATGTCGCAGAAGGCCTTGCGCGCGTAGCCCCGCAGGCCCTTGCTCCATTTGACGACCGCGTCCTCCACGATCGTCCAGTCCCCGAGCCGGCGTCCCTCCGAGAAGGGCGGGCCGAGCCTGCGCATCATCTCCATGGCGATCGCCATGAGGATGATGGGCTGGTAGACTTCCTCGCGGGCGGCGGCGTAGCGGCGCCAGCCGAACTTCCCAAGCTGCCAAAGGAGGAATACGGCGACGGCCGCCCCCAGGAGGGCGCCGGGGAGCATCACCGGGTCTTTGCGCGCAGCCGCTCGAACGCGGCTTGGAGCGCGGCCTTCACTTCCGGGTCCTTCTCCCGGGCCAGGGCGGCCTGCAAGGCCCCCGGTCCCGAGGCGGCGGAGCCCACCAGCGACACGGAATCGGCCGCCTGTCGGCGGACTTGCGGATCCGCGCTGCCGAGGAGCCCGATCGCGGCGGCCTCCCCGGAGCGGTCCCCGCGCCGGCCGAGAGCCGAGACCGCGTTGAGGCGGACGAAGGGGTCGGGGTCCTGGAGCAGGGGCTTCAGGAGGGCACGGACGTCTGACGACCGCGCCGCGCCCAGGGCTTTGACCGCCTCGAGGCGGAGGGCCGGGTCCGGGTCCGCCAGGGCCGCGCCCAGACCCGAGACCGCGGAAGTGGAGGCGACGCGGCCCAAAGACGACACCGCCGCGCGCCGTACCCCCGGGTCGGGGTCGGAGAGCAGGGCTTTCAGCTTGGGCGTGGCCCGGTCCGAGGCGAGCGCGCCCAGAGACCGGACGGCGGCGGAGCGCACCCCGGCCGCGGGGTCGTCGAGGGCGGAGAGGAGCGCGTCGACGGAGGCGGCGCCCCCGGCGTAGCCCAGCGCGACGGCCGCCTGCTGGCGCACGACCTCGTCCGGATCCGCGGTCGCCAGGCGGGCCATGTCCGGCGCGGCTTCCGCGGCCCGCAGGAGGCCCAGCACGTTCAGCACCGCGGTCCGGACGAGGGGGCTCTCATCGGACAGGGCGGCGCGGAGCGGGGGTATGGACTCGGGCCGGCGCAGGACCCCGAGCTGGCTGACCGCCTGCCGGCGGGCCGCCAGGTCCGGGCTGCGCAGGTCCTGGAGCGCCGCCGCGAGGGCCGCTTCAGGGGACGGCGCGGGCTGCGCCGCGAGCGGCGCGGCCAGCGCCAAGGACAGAGCGGCCGCCGCAGACCACGCTGAGAAGACGTTTCGAGGCATACTCTGGATTGTAACAGAAGGACTCCTTCCTTTCAAGGAAGCCGACAGGAAGCCGCCGCAGGTCGGTCAATATCTTGGCAACAAGAGCCGCACATACTTACCTATAATCTAGGCGGGACCACCGAGCATGAAACCAAAGCCCATTTCCGCGCTTCTGCTGGCCGCAGTCCTCGGCGGCGCCTTCGCCGGCGCGTCGTTCGGCGCGGCCTCGCTCTCCCCCGAGGTACAGGTGCATCAGGCCGACCTGGAGCGGAACCTGGAGAACCGCCTCCGGGACGCCCTGTCCGCCTACCTGGGCATATCCGAGATCATCCCCGTGGTCAACGTCTCGCTGGTCCTCGAGGAGACGCGCAAGGAGCTGGAGGAGCGCTTCGGCAAGGCCGCCGTGGAGTACGTCCTGCCCGGGGTCCCGGTCAACCAGAACCTGACCCAGAAGCCCGACGCGCCGGTGCGGGTGGCCCGGGCCAGCAAGATCGTCACCTGCACGATCTGGATCGGCAAGACCCTGGACCCGGCCCGGACCGAGCAGGTGAAGCAGGTCGCCTCGCAGATCCTCGAGATCATCCCGGCCAAGGGGGATTCCCTCCAGATCAAGACCTTCAGCGCCCGCACCCAGAGCGCCCCGCAGAGCCTGATGGCCTACGTGGGGATGGCCGCCACGGCGGTGCTGCTCATCGCGGCCCTGATAGCCTCCTATTTCCTCTTCGGACCCCTGCGGCGCTTTTTCGACAACCTGGTGGACGCGCTGTCCAAGAAGGCGGCCCCGGCCGCGGCCGAGATGGCGGCGTTCGCGGCCAGCGCCGGACCGGCCGCCGGCGCGGGCGAGGCGGCTGCCGCGGGCCCGGCGGGGGGGATGAAGCCGACGTCCCCCGACGAGGAACCGCTTTTCGACTTCATCAACGAGGACAACATCTCCGGACTGACGCAGGCCCTGGCCAAGGAGGGTGAACTCCTCATCGCCAGCGTGCTGGAGTGTCTGCCCCGGCCGGTGGCGGCCAAGGCCTTCGCGCTCTTCACCCCGGAGAAGCGCCGCGACATCCTCCTGCAGTGCCGCAGCGTGAAGTACGGGAACCCGGAGTCCATCCGGCTCATCGAGAAGCAGATCCGCCGCAAGCTGGGCTTCAGCTTCGGAGGCGTGCGCAAGATGTGCCAGATCATACAGCGGACCGATTCCGGCGTCCGCTCCGCGCTCATCGCGGCGGTGGAGGCCTCCGACCCCGAGTTGGCCCAGCATCTCCGGGACAACCTCCTGGAGTTCGAGGACCTCTTCGATTTCGACGACCGGTCCTTCCTGCGCATCTTCCGCGAACTCAGCCTGCAGTCCTTCGCGCGCTTCCTCAAGGCCAGTTCGCCCGGCCTCACCGACCGCGTCTGCGAGCGCCTCAGCCCCGAGTTCGCCGACATCCTGCGCGAGCAGATCAGCTTCATGCCTCCGGTCCCGCCGGAGGCCGCGGACGAGGAGTTCATCCGCATCGTGGACGTGGTCGAACGCCTCAAGACCGCGGGGCTCCTCACCCTGCGCGCTCCCGCGGCCGAATCGCTCCAGACGCAAGCCGTCGCTAATTGAGCCCGAGACCTTCTCAGTGGTGCGCCGGGATCGGCGCCGGGGCGGGGGCGGGCTTGGGCGGCACGGGGGCCCAGGCGGGTTTGCGGATGATGGTGATCTGGATGCGCCGGTTCAGCGCCCGCTGCTCGGGGGAGTCGTTAGGGGCCAGGGGCCGGAACTCTCCGTAGCCCACGGCGGCCAGGCGCGCCGGAGAGAAGTCTTCCTGGTCCACGAGGTATTTCACGATGGAGTGGGCGCGCGCGAAGGAGAGCTCCCAGTTGGTCTTGTAGGGCAGGTGCTTCCCGGGCCGGACGTTGTCGGTGTGGCCCTCGATCATGATGTCGTTGTCGAGTCCCTTGCCCACCAGGGCGAACTGGTGGATGACGGCGGCGGCCTCGGGGAGCAGCTCCGCCCGGCCGGACTTGAAGAGCACCTTCTCCTTGAGGGTGATCCTCACGAAAAGCTTGTCCGTCTCGACTTCCGCGACGGCGGTGAGTTTGGAATCCTCGAAGCGGTCCTTGAGGGCCTCGGCGGCCTGGACCTCGAGGGGAAGCTGGGGTTTGGGGTCCTTGGCCTTCTTGTCCCCCAGGGTCTCCTGCATGACCTCCGCCAACTCCTGCTTCTTCTGGTCGTCCTGGACCGCGAAGGCGTATAGGAACAGGAAGAAGATCATGAGGAAGCTCATGAGGTCGCCGTAGGTGATGGCCCATACCGCGCTCTCCCCTTCCTCTTCGCCGTGTTTGGCCAGCATGGCGCGCTATTTCCCCCGGGAGGCGATGGAGCGGGCGGTCAGGTAGGATAAGAGCTGGCGCTCCAGGACCTTGGGGGGCGCGTTGGTGAAGCGGATCGCCAGCAGGCCCTCCATGATGGTCTCCTTGACCAGGAGCTCGGAGTTGCTGCGCAGGCGGAGCTTGCCGCTTAGGGGGGTGAAGATGAAGCCGGAGAGCAGGATCCCGTAGAAAGCGGTGGACATGGCGACGCCCATGGAGGCGCCGACCATCTGGGGGTCGGAGATGTTGCGCAGCACGCCGACGATGCCGATGACGGTCCCCATCAGTCCCATCATGGGGGAGATCATCCCGAGGGTCTTGAACACGTTGCCCATCTCCTTATGGCGCATCCCGGTCTGTATGATCTCGCGCTCGATGACGTTGCGGGCCATGATCTCATCCGGGCTGGTCAGGCAGGTGTGGTAGGTGCGCAGGAAGAAGCCGTCATCGCGCACGCCGCGGGCGTCCGGCTCCAGGGAGTCGATCCCGCTCTGCCGCGCCTTCTTGCCCAGCCCGGCCAGGAGGTCTATGGCCGGGTCGAGTGCGAGGTTGCGCGGGGAGAGGATCAGGACCACGGCGGCGCGCATCGCGCCCACGAATTCCCGGCCCGAGCAGATGATCATCGTGGAGAAGAGGGTGCCGCCGACCACGAGGCCGATGCCGTGGGAGTTGAGGAAGGCTTTGACGGAGCCCCCCTCGTAGACCCCCCAGGAGTACATCGCCAGGCCGGCGACCAGACCGATCAAAGTCATGAAGTCCATTGGTATTATCCTTGTGCCGCCGGCATATTAGAGTACCTAGCCCCCGAGGGTGTCAATGTTTCCCTCCGAGGGCTTCGCTGCGGCGCGCGGCCCAGGCGTTGGCCGGTTCCAGACGCTGCGTCTCCCGGTACTCGGCCAGGGCCGCCTCGCGCCGCCCCAGGGCCTCGAGGAGCAGGCCGAGGTTGTAGTGGGCCCCCGCGTTAACCGGCTGGAGCGCCAGCGCGCGGCGGTAGGCCTGCTCGGCCTCGGCATGCCGGCCGGCCAGGAATAGGAGCCGGCCCAGGTTGTTGTGGGCGTCCGGCAGGTCGGCTTTCAAGTCCAGGGCGGCCTGGTACTCGGCCCGGGCCGCGGCCAGGTCCTTCTTGGCCTCGAGGGCGAGCCCCATGCTGTAGCGCGCCTCGGCGTAGTTGGGGTCGAGGCGGGCCGCTTGGCGGAATTCGGCCAGGGCGCGGTCCGGCTCGCCCCGCCGATAATAGATGTTGCCCAGGTTCACGTGCAGCCCCGCGATCGTGGGATTGACCGCGACGGCCTTCTGGTACCAGCCGAAGGCGGCGGAGTCGTCTCCCCGCGCCAGGTAGATGTTCCCCAGGTTGGTGTAGCTGCCCGCGTAGGAGGGATCGATGGCCAGGGCGGCTCGGTAGTGCTCTAGAGCGCGGTCGAAGTCGCCCCGGTCGTAGTAGGCGTTCGCCAGGTTGTTGTGCGCCCGGTGGTTGCGCGGATAGCTGGCGACGACATCCTGCCAGATGAGGACGGTGTCGGCGTATACCCTATTGCGGGCCAAAGTGGCCACACCGAGGGCGAGTATGTGGCCGCCCGCCAGGGCGATCATGATCCGGCGCCGTCCGGAGGAGCCCTTGCCTTCGGGACGGAAGACCCGGACATAGGCGAAGGCGAGGGCCAGATGGAAGCCGAATCCCGGCAGGTAGAGCCGCCGGTCGGCCATGGCGTCGAGTATCGGCATCAGGCTCGAGGTGGGGGCCAATCCCAGCAGCATCCAGGAGGCGCAAAAGGCCCAGAGCCGGGCGTCCGGGGTGCGCCGCCGGAAGGCCGCCAGGAGCCAGGAAAGTGAGGCCATTGCGGCCACAAATGGGGCCCAGACCCGGAACTCGAGGCAGGAGCGCGGGACGTCGATCGCGTGGTCGATGCAGAGGCCGGAAGGGAAGACCAGGAGCTGCAGATAGCGCAGGAGAACGAAGGGCTGGATGGACAGATAGGAAAATCGGGTCCACTTGGCGAAAGCATCGAGTTCGCGGTCGGCTAGACCGCCGAGATAGAAACGGGAGAAGGCCAGGTGGGCGGCGAGTACGGCCCAGTAGGCGAGATGGCGCCAGCGCCGCGAGCGGATCCCGTCCCAGCGGCAGTCGCTCAGGACCGTGAGATCGTAGAGCAGGAGCATGGGGGGGAGCGTGGCCGAGGTCTGCTTGGAGAGCAAAGCCAAGGCGAAGCAGGCCAGTGATATCGGCAGCCAGGCCCCCTTCCGCTCGACCGAGGCGTCGAAGGTGAGGAAGGCGGCCAGGAAGAAGAGCAGGGCCAGGCCCTCCGACCGGTGGTAGATGTAGGTCACGGCCTCCGTATTGACGGGATGCGCCGCGAAGAACAGCCCGGCCATGAGGGGGATCCAGACGGAGGGGGAGCCCAGTATCCGCACGGTGATGCGCCGGGCCAGCAGCAGGACCCCGCAGGCGCACAGAGCGTGCAGGAGCATGTTGAACAGGTGGTAGCCGAACGGGTCGAGCCCGCCGAAATGATAGTTCAGGGTGAAGGTGAGGTAGGTGATGGCGCGGGAGGGGTCGTTGCGGTGGTAGTACGGGGTGTCCTTGCCCCCGAACGGGGCGAAGAGCTTCGTGCGCAGGTTGTCGAGCTTCCGGATGTCCGCGTTGTCGACGATGTCCCCCACGTCGTCGAACACGAAGGGGTTGTGGAGGGAATTCGCATAGACCGCGATAGCGACGGCCAGGCACGCCGCCAGGGAGAGGATTACCGCGCGCACTACTTGGCTTTCTTGCCGGCCTTGGGCGCGGGGGGCGGGGTCTCCGGCGCGGCGCCCGCCTTCTTGGCCGCTTCGACGGCTTCTTCCGCGGCCTTCTTGAGCCGGGCTTCCTCGGCCTTCTTGGCTCTGGCGGCTTCCGCCGCCCGGGCGGCTTCCTTCTTGAGCCGGGCTTCCTCGGCCTTCTTGGCCTTGGCCGCCGCGGCTTCCGCCTTCTTGCGCGCCTTCTCGGCCCGGCGCCGGTCCTGGGCGAGCTTGGCGTGATAGGAATCCAGCTGTTTCTGGATGTCCTTCATCATGGCGCCGGGGATCTGGTTGGCCGGCAGAAGCTTCTCGTTGCGGTAGGTGGAGCTCAGGAGGATCTCCCCGCTCTGCGCGCTCACCATGCGCAGGGAGACCGAGAGGAGGTCCCCACCGACCTTCTCGGATTCCGCCTGGAGGGTCCCGAAGATGACCGCGTCGACCTTCGCCGACTTGGCCACGCTGACCAGCTCCTCCGGGCGGAGGGCGCCGGTTTCGAAATCGAGGGAGAGGGAGCGGAAGACGCCTTCGAGCAGCCCGCGTTCGACAACGAGGAACCCGGCCGACATGAACTCCGTGACGAAGGCGTCGCCCATGGCCTGCCCGTCCCCGTATTGCGCCCGGAAGGGGAGCACGGCGATACGGCGGGTCCCTTCCAGCTCCTGGGAAGGCTGGACCAGGGTCGAGGTCTGGCTGCCGAAGCAGCCGGACAGGAGGGCCGACAGCAGGATAAGGGCGGCGCGCTTGAGCATCCCGGTAATTGTATCACCTAAAAGCACCCCTGGCGAGAGGGCGCACTGACGGGTATACTTCTCGCGTGAGCCTGCGCACCCGCCTCAGCCTCCTGACCATGCTCATGGTGTCGGTCGTGGTCGGCGCCACCCTGACGGCGGTCTACATCCGCGAGCGGATCAACCTGACCGAGCGCATGGCGCACGAGCGCACCAGCGCCCTCGAGAAGCTGGCCCGCATCAGCGAGTCCACCCTGGACGCCCGGGAGGAGCGCATCCTCCTCGCCTACCTCGATTCCTGGATGAAGTCGGATGAGGTCCTGGACGTCGCCCTCTGGGACCTGGACGGGCGCGTCCATATCCACTCCGATTTCCTCAAGAAGGACTACTCGAAGGTCGTGTCCCCCAAGCGGGACCCGTTCGTGGAGCGGGCGAACCGGGCGGAGGGCATCCGCGCGGAGCCGGTCGTGCAGGACGGCAAGAAGGTCCTGCTGATGGCCGTCCCGGTCTGGAGCGAGGGCAAGCGCTTCGGCTCCACGGTGGTGCGCTACAACCGGGGCGTCATCGACCGGGAGCTGGCCGCGACGCTCAAGGCCACCCTCAAGGAGCTCTTCGCCGTGGGAGGGGTGTGCCTGGCCTTGAGCCTCCTGGTGTCCTTCTTCTTCGCGTCCAACCTCACCCGGCCCATCCGCGCCCTGAGCGAGGCCGCCCGGCAGATCGGCGTGGGCAAGTTCGACGCGGACATCCCCGTGCAGCGCAAGGACGAGTTGGGGACGCTGGCCGGGGACCTCAACCGCATGGCGCGCCAGCTCAAGGAGGTCGACGAACTCAAGGACCGCTTCCTGCAGAGCGTCTCCCACAACATGCGTTCGCCCCTGTCGGCGATCACCGGCGCCGCCTATCACGCGCATCAGCTCTCGCACCAGGTGCCGGAGACGATCCAGGAGGACATCCGCATCATCGACCTGGGGGTCAAGGAGCTCACCCGGTTCGTCAACAACCTGCTGGACCTGGAACGGATCCGCGCCGGGCGCATGAACTTCAAATTCGAGAAGACGGACGTCGGGGCCCTGTGCGAGGAGACCCGGCAGCTCTTCGAGCGGGTGGTGGAGGAGAAGAGCGTCCGCCTCTTCGTGCAGATGCCCGCGGACCCCGTGGAGGCCTTCTGCGACCGGAACCTGGTCTCCGAAGTCATCGGCAACCTCGTGCTCAACGCCCTCAAGTTCACGCCGGAGGGGGGGAGCATCCACCTGGGCGCCGGGGTGGAGTCCGGCGCGGTGCACGTGACTATCCGCGACACCGGGATCGGCATCCCCGAGGACCAGCTCCCGAAGCTCTTCGGCCGCTTCTTCCAGGTCGCGGACAAGAAGGCCCCGGGGGAGCGCATCCGCGGCAGCGGCATCGGGCTGGCCTTCTGCAAGGAGGTCGTGGAGGCGCATCACGGCCGCATCTGGGCCGAGAGCACCGCGAGCCGCGGCAGCACCTTCCATTTCACCCTTCCCAACACCCGGGTCGAGAGCTCCTGATGCAAGGGCCTGTCAACCAATAATATGAGCATTTTGCCGGAGGTGATTTTGGAGCGAGCCGAAGCGATGCGAGGCGCGCATGCTCGTAGAGCATGTAAGCCGAGCAGCGCAAAGGCGCAGCCCAAAAGCACCCCGGCCCTTCGGGGAGGCTCGCTATCGGCTGATTTCGTCGTTGCTCGTCGCTTGCATAGTTCACACTATGCGCGCTCCTCGCGCCTAGGAATCCGCTCAATATCGAGCCTCCAAAATGTTCATATTATTGGTTGACAGGCCCTAATGGGCCCGCGCATCCTCGTGGTCGGGCGGCGGCCCTTCCAGGAGCGGCTGCGGCGCGCGCTGCTGGAATTGGGGGCGGACATCCGGACCGCCCCCGGCGTCCCGGCCGCGAAGTCCGTGCTGCGGCGCCGGGAGCGGCCCGACCTGGTGGTCCTGGAGCTGGGCTCCGCCGATGGGCGCGAGTACGAGCTGCTGGACCACGTCCGCAAGACGGATACCCTCAACACCCTCTTCGTGGTGTCCATCGCCGCCGAGCTCGACGATCAGGCCACCCTCGCCGCCTTCGAGCGGGGGACCGACGAGCTCCTCTCCCTCACCATCCCCGACGCGGAGCTGCGCGCCCGCGTGCGCGCCATCCTGCGCCGGATCGTCCTGGGGCGGGGCGGGGGGCAGTTCGTGTTCCAGGACATCTCCTTGGACGCGGAGAACCGCCGCATCCGGATCGGGGACCGGGAAGAGACCTTGACGCGGACGGAATATCAGCTCCTGCACCTGTTCATCCAGAAGGCCGGACGGACCCTGCCGCGGCGCTATCTGCTGCGGTATCTGTGGGACACGGATGACCAGTTCCGCACGCGCTCCATCGACATGCACGTGTCGCATCTGCGCAGGAAACTCTCTCCCTCGTCTTGCCGGATCGATACGGTACGGCCGCTCGGCTACAAGCTGACGACCGTGCGCTGAACAGCGTTTTTTTACAACTTCTTTACAATGGGAAGGCGAAATGCGGCCTATACTTTCCTTGGTAGCAGGCGGAGTCCAGGAGCCCGTGCCATGTATCGCATGCTGATGGTCGACGACGACGCGAATCTCAGCCGCGTGATGAAGAAGATCGTGGAGATCGACCCGCAGTGGGAGTTCTTCTCGGCCAGCAGCGGGGAGGCGGGAGTGGCGGAGGCCCAGGCCCGCCGGCCGGACGTCATCATCCTGGATTTCAACCTCGGGGAGCTGAGCCCGAACGGATTCGAAGTGCTGCAGTCCCTCCGCCAGGACCCCGTCCTGAGGCTCATCCCCGTCATCATGCTGACGGGGACGATGATGTCGACGGAGAGCAAAGTCGAGGGTCTGGACCTCGGCGCCGACGACTATCTCCTGAAGCCCGTGTCGCCGCCCATCCTCATGGCCCGGGCGCGCGCGGCCGTGTTGAAGGCGCAGAAGAGCCACAGGATGCAATGAGACCGACTCCCCCGGCGCTGCAGAGCAGGGTCCGCGGCTTCGTCCTGGCCGCGGCCTGCCTCAGCGCGCCGGGCCTCGCCGGGGCCGCCGGGACGCAGACCGACACTTCGGATACGGATTTCGACGCCGGGACCTTCGCGACCACCTACCGCTCGGGCTCGGGCGGCGCCGCGGACGTCCGGCTGGACTACGCGGGCCGGGCGGTGGGGCTGAGCGCGCCGAGCGGCGCCGCGTGGTACGACGCGGACTGGAACCACCGGCGGACCATCACCCTCGATTCGACCAACGGCTCCGCCCTCACGGACTACCAGATCCTGCTGACTTTCGACACGGCGGGCCTGATCTCCGCCGGCCGCCTGCGCTCGGACGGCGCCGACCTCCGGTTCACGACCAGCGACGGGACGACCCTGATCTACCACTGGGTGGAGCGGGGGATGAGCACGACGGCCACCCGCATCTGGGTGAAGGTCCCCTCCATCCCGGCCAATTCGAGCGTTACCCTCTACATGTACTACGGCAACTCCGGCGCCTCCGACGTCTCGAGCGCGGCGAACACCTTCGTCTTCACCGACCCCTTCGACGGCACGGACGGCTCCGCGCCCGACTCGGGCAAGTGGTCGAACATCCAGTCCGCCGCGCCGGAGGCGGGCTCGGTCCGCAACCTCCAGGGCGACGCCCTGCGCCTGACCTATGGAGCGAGCGCCGCCGACTACTACGGACTGCGCAGCGTGGGCAAGCACAACTTCTCCAGCGGCCGCCGCTACCACATCCGCGTCAAGGCCTCGACGGTGGAGTCGAATCGGACCTCGGACATCACCCTGTGCCCGACCAGCGCCTCGTTCTCGGCCCTGGAGGCGGAGTGGCTGCGCCTGCGCATCATCCACTCGACCGCCACCCCGACCTACCAGGTGGAGAAGGCCCTCTCCTACATCCCGTTCTCTTTGGTCGCCCCCAGCAACACCTCGGCCGGGTTCCACGACGTGGACTTCCTGCTCGGTCCGTCCACCACCAAGGTGGTCTACGACGGGAGCCAGGTCTACAGCGGGGCGGGCCTCTCCTTCAGCGACCCGTACATCTACATCGAGGCCGGGGCCGGGACCACGAACCTGCGCGACTACGACTACGACGCCCTCCTGGTCGGACAGTATTCCAGCCCCGAGCCGTCGCACACGGCGACCGGGGCCGAGCAGGGGCGCTACGATACCCCGGGCGAGTTCACCTCGCGGATCCTGAACCTCGCGGCGGACGGCAGCCGGCTCGACCGCCTGGATTGGGTCGCGACGGTCCCGGCGGATGCGACGCTCAAGGTCCTCGCGCGCTCGCATGACACCGACGTCTTCCTGGCCTCCTTCGTGGAGGTCTCCTCGGGAGCGGTGCTCGGGCAGTCCCTCACCGGACGCTACCAGCAGTACCGGGCGGACTTGGGGACGAACGACCCCCTCTACACGGCGGCCCTGAGCAGCATCACCCTCACCTACACCTCGGCGGCCCGGACGCCCCTCGGATTCGGGGGGACCGCGGTGTCCACCTCCCAGATCCAGTGGGGCTGGACCGACGATTCCGCCGGACAGTACCAGGAGGACGGGCTGCGCGTCTTCACCTCGATCGGGGTCCAGCTCCAGCAGCTGGCCTCGGACGCGACCTATTGGATCGAGCCCGGGCTGACGGCCAATACGGCGTATTCCCGCTACGTGCGGGCCTACAACACGGTCGGAGGCGCGGATTCGGCCCTGGACAACCGCCGCACCCTGGGGGCGGTCCCCAGCGCCTCCGGCGACCGCTCCACCGGAACCTGGTACGTGGCGGGGACGGTGTTCACTTTCACGAACCTGGCCGGGTTCGGCGCGGGGGCCCTGGAGTACTATCGGTACGCTTGGGAGACCTCGCCGACCCACTCCTGGACGGGCTCGGAGACGCAGTGGACCATCGGCACCCTGCCCCTCTCGCCCTCCTCGTCGGGGGAGTACTACCTGCATCTGCGCTCCTACAACGGCGACGACGTCCCCAGCTTCACCGCGGCCTACGGCCCCTTCTACTATGACCAGCTGCGGCCGGGCGTGGCCTCCTTCTCGCCCTCCTCCAGCCCCTGGAGGAACACGGAGATCTCGGTCGACATGTCGCTCTTGGACACCGGCGGGGCCGGGCTGGGCCGCCTGCGGCACCAATGGAGCGCCTCCTCCGGCACGCCGGCGGGAGGCTGGTCCGTGTGGGACAACAACGTCTTCGGGAACGCGGCCACGGTCAACCGGGTCCAATACGTCTCCGGGACCTGGTACCTGCACACGCAGGTGGAGGACCGGGCGGGCAACAGCACCTACACCTTCTCCGGCTCCTACTCCCTGGACCAGGGCGCCCCCACCGGGTCCATCCTCATCGCCAACGGCGAAGCCTACACCACCTCGGCGACCGTGCGCCTGGACATGACCTTCGCGGACGCCATCTCGGGTGTGGACAAGGTTCGCTACCGCAACCTGGGAGACGCCTGGACGGGGTATGAGGGAGCCTCCTCCTCCCGGACCTGGAACCTCCTGCCCGGCGCCGGCATCAAGCAGGTGGAGATCGAGATCCTGGACCAGGCCGGCAACGTGCTGAGCGTCTCCGACACGATCACCCTCAACCGCGCCACGACCCTGAACCTGCCTTCCGTCACGACGCCGGCCACGGGAGAGACGGGGGGCCAGGCCAAGACCTTCGACGCCCAGGCCACCCTGACCTATTCCCCCACGGGAGCGCCGCTCTCCGGGGCCACGGTGTCCTTCGTCTTCCGGGGGGAGACCAAGACCGCGGCGACCAACGCCTCGGGCGTGGCGACCGTGAGCTACGCCGCCCCCGCCACCAGCGGGTCCTACACCCTGGACGCGAGCTTCGCGGGGAACGTGGACTACGACGCCTCCTCGGTCAACAACACGGTCACCGTGCAGCAGCGCTCCACCGTGCTCATCGCCTTGAACACCACCGCGTTCACGGGCAGCACGGTGACCATGCAGGTCAACCTGGTGGACGTGGAGACCCTGGAGGACATGCCCGGCAAGCTCATCACCTTCTATTTCGAGGGGTCGAGCAACACGGCGCTCACCGACGCGCTGGGCATGGCCGAATCCACCTTCACCGCCCCCACCAACGCCGGCAACTACAACTACACCGCCTCCTATGCGGGAGGGGCCACCTACCGCCAGTCCCAGAGCACGAAGGTGGTCACGGTGACCAAGCGCTCGACCCTGCTCATCGCCCAGAACGTCGGGACCTACCTCCTGGAGGATTTCCAGGCTAAGGGGACGCTGATCGCCTCCGCGGACGGGTCTCCGGTGGTCGGGGAGACGATCCATTTCACCTACAAAGCGGCCTCCCAGGACGGCGTGACCGACGATGCCGGGGTCGCGACCACGATGTTCAACGCGGGCTCCTCGAGCGGCACCCATACCTATCTGGCGGAATTCTCCGGCAACGCCGGCTTCTCGGCCAAGAGCGGGACCGGCACTCTCACTATCGCCATGCGCCCGGTGCGCATCCAGACCGTGGCGGTCTCCACGACCGTGGGGATGGCGTTCGACGCCCAGGCCACCCTCACCGACCAGTTGACCGGGGACCCCCTCTGGGCCCGGACCGTCCGCTTCGTGTTCCAGGGTTCTACGCAGACCTCGGTGACGGACGGGGACGGGATCGTCGCGACCGCGTTCACGGCGCCCACGGCGTCCGGGACCTACGTCTATTCCGCATCCTACGACGGCGATTTCACCTACGCGACCGGTCAGGCCACGGCCGCCGTCACGGCCGTGCGGCGCAACACGAGCATCGCCATGCCGGCCGACATCCGGGCCAACGCCTCGACCGTGTTCACCGCCACGGCCACCTTGACCGCCGAAGGCGGCGCCCCGCTCGCGGGCGAGACCCTGGTATTCTCGTTCGCGGGCTCCACCAAGGCCGCGGTGTCCGACGCCCTCGGGGTGGCCACGGCCTCCTTCGTCGCCCCCGGGGGCATCGGGACCTATCCCCTGCAGTCCGACTATGCCGGGGCGGTGACCTACGCGGCTTCCTGGGGCTCGGGGACGGTGACGGTGGACACGCGGCTCAGCGTGCTCTCGGGCCAGCCGGTCACCGTGCGCTGGGGAGACGTCTTCACGGCCAGCGCGACCTTGACCGTCAGCGGCACCGGGGACCCCATCGTGGGCCGGGCCGTGTCCTTCCTTTTTAATGGGGGGGAGCAGTCGGGAGCCACCTCGGGGACGGGCCTCGCCACGGTGGGCTTCACGGCCCCCAACGCCACCGGGCCGTACACTTTCTCCGCGACCTTCCCGGGGGACGGTTCCTTCCTTTTCCAGAGCGACACCCAGCCCGTGACCGTGCAGAGCCACACCAGCGTGATGTTCGCGCGGGACGCGGGCGTCAACATCGGGGACGTCTTCCGGGCCACCGTGACGCTGTCGGACCTCCACAACGGGGCGGGCATCCAGGGGCGCACGGTCCGCTTCACCTTCCAGGGGCTCACCAAGGACGCGGTCACCGACGCCGTGGGGGTCGCCACGGCGGCCTACGACTCCCCCGCCTCCTCCGGGACCTATTCCTACACCGCGGACTTCGCGGGGGACGAGCTGTATCTCTCGGTCAGCTCGTTCTCCTATCTCGGGGCCGCGCGGCGGCCGGTGAACATGGCCGCCCTCAACGCCGCGGTCATCGCCGGGCAGGTGGTCAAGACCAGCGCCACCCTGACCGACCAGGCGACCGGCAGCCCCCGTGCCGGGGCCGGCGTTTCCTTCGTCTTCAACGGGACCACGCAGACCGTGCTTGCCAACGGGGTGGGGGTCGCGACCGCCTCCTTCACCGCGCCGGCGTCGACCGGGACCTACGGCTACGAGGCCCGCTACGACGGCGACGCCACCTACCTGGGGCAGTCGGACTTTAAGAGCGTCGTCGTCTCGCGGCATCCCACGTCCCTCTCGGCCAAGGACGTCACGGCCGCGGTCCAGGCGGAATTCACCGTGCAGGGCACCTTGACCAGCGCGGAGACCGGCCTGCCGCTCTCCGGCAGGACCCTGCGCTTCGTCTTCGACGGCTCGACGCAGACGGCGCTCACCAACGAGCTGGGAGTCGCCTCCGCCGCCTACACGACCTCCTCCTCGACCGAGGTCCTGACCTACACAGCCTCCTTCGACGGGGAGCTCACTTACGACCCCGCTTCCGACATCGGCGAGGTGGCCATCGGCCTGCGCTTCACCGCGGTGGTTCCCTTCAACGCCACCGCCTACGCGCTGGATCCGTTCCCCGGGACCGCGAAGCTCATCGACCGCAACTCCGGAGATCCCATCCAGGGCGAGCGGATCGATTTCGTTTTCCTCGGTTCCACGCTGTCCGCGAACACGGACGTCATCGGCATCGGCAGCGTGACGTACGCGGCCCCGCCGAGCTCCGGGAACTTCACCCTGGACGCGAATTACGCCTCGAACTCCATCTACGTGGCGAGCGCCGGCAGCTCCACCATCACCATCGTGCGCCGGCCCACCAGCCTCACCGCCTTCGGCAACTGGTGCTACACCCTGAGCTCCATCGGTTTCGGCTCCCTCCTGCTGGACGGGGCCACCGGAGACCGGTTGGCCGCCAGCAGCGTGACCTTCTCCTTCCAGGGGGCGTCAAGCACCGCGCAGAGCGACGGCTTCGGCAACGCGGGGGCCACCTTCGCCTGCGGCCCCAGCTCGGGGAGCTACCGGCTCGACGTCGATTTCGCCGGCACCCAGACCTATGCCCCGAGCTTCAGCTCGTCCACGGGCAGCGTCTACCGCCGGCCTACGCAGCTCATCTCCTACGATGTCTTGACCATCGCCATGGACACCTTCACGGCCCGGGCCGACCTGCGCGACTACGTGGGCGGCGGCATGATGCCCGGCATGTCCGTCGTGTTTGATTTCCTGGGCTCCACCAAGAGCGTGGTCACCGACGCCCTGGGGGTCGCGACCGTGACCTATATCGCGCCCACGACCTCCGGGACCTACACGTATTCGGCGTCCTACGCCGGCGACCAGACCTATGAGCCCGCCAACTCCGGCGTGACCGCGGTGAGCGTCTACCCGCGGCCGACCACGGCGGTCGCCTACGATTCCTGGGACCTGGCCCTGGACCCGGTCAACATGAGGACGGACATCAAGGACTCCAACCTGGGGACCCCGGTCCCGGGTCTGCCCGTCATCTTCATGATGAGCGGCTCCACGCGCTCGGCCACGACCAACGCCTCCGGGCAGAGCTTCGCGACCTTCCCGGCCATCGAGGCCGCGGGCTACTATCCTTGGAACGCGACCTTCGGAGGCAACGCCACTTACGCTTTCAGCTCCTCGAGCGCCGGGCACACCAACGCCTTCCGCCCCACCTATCTGGCGGTGCCCAACATCGAGGCCAACCTCAACACCGTGTTCACGGCCCTGGCCATGCTGGGGGACAGCTTCACCGGGAACCCGGTGGCGAACAAATCCATCCGCTTCGTGTTCCAGGGTTCCACCCGGACCGTCACCGCGAACGCCTTCGGCGTGGCCAGCGCCACGTTCACGGCCCCGGCGACCATCGGCTATTATCCGATTTACGCTTATTTCGATTCCGGCGACATAACCTACAACCCCTCCAGCAATTCCGGCCAACTGACTGCGGTGACGCGGTTCTCGGTGATGCTCGTCTCCGACCAGGACGTGGACGCGGGCAGCTCGTTCACGACGGTGGCCCAGGTCAAGGACGCGATCGCGGGCACCCCGGTGGCGGGGGCCACGGTCACCTTCGCCTTCCAGGGCTCGTCGATCACCGCTTTCGCGAACGCCCAGGGCGTTTCCAGCGCCACTTTCACGGCGCCGTTCTCGACCGGGACCTACCTTTATACGGCCGCCTTCCCTGGGGACGACACGTTCTCGGCCTCCAACGGTACGGCCACCATCCGGGTCATCCTGCGCCCCACCTCGGTCATGGTGAGCAATATCGATGTGCGGGCGGGGGACGGTTTCTGGGCCCTGGCCCGCCTGCAGGAGACGGCCACGGGCGCCGCCGTCGTGGGGCGCAGCATCCTGTTCTCCTTCCAGGGGACCACCCGGACGGCCGTGACGGACGGGGTGGGCGTGGCTTCCGTGACTTTCACGGCGCCCGTGTCCACCGGGACCTACACCTACCTGGCCCTCTTCGGGGGCGACACGCTCTACGACACGCGTTCGGATACGGGGACCGTGAACGTGACCCGGCGCCTGAGCGCGCTCACGGCCGAGAACGTCCTGACCGCCATCAGCGACGGCTGGGTGGCCAAGGCGACACTCAACGACGCGGCCAACGGGGGGACGCTCGCGGGGCGGACCGTCTCCCTCATCTTCAGCGGGTCCACCAAGACCGTGACCACGGACGCCTTGGGGGTCGCGACCGCCTCGTTCACCGCGCCGGCCTCCTCGGGCAGCTACTATTACACGGCCCTCTTCGACGGAGATCCCCTCTACGAGCCGGCGGCGGACAACGCCGCGCTCGAGGTCGCCCGCCGGCCGACCAACCTGCTCGCCTCGGACATCCTGGCCAAGATCGGCGACACTTTCTACGCGCGCGGCGTCCTCAAGGACTCCTTGACCGGGGCGCTCCTCCCGGCGAAGGCGCTCAAATTCACCTTCCAGGCCTCCACCGCGAGCGCGACCACGGACTCGGTGGGCGCGGCCACGGCGGCCTTCAGCGCTCCCGCCTCCTCGGGGACTTACGAATTCTATTCCGAGTTCGCGGGGGACAACACCTACTCCGCGTCCGTGGGGACCGGGGCCGTCGTGATCTCCCGGCGCGTAAGCCTGGTGGTGGTCTACAACGTCACGGTGGCGGTCAGCCAGGGTTTCTACGCCCGCGCGGACCTGCTGGATTCCTCGCAAGGGACGCCCATCGCGGGACAGCAGATCGAGTTCGTCTTCCGCAATTCGACGCTGACCGCGACCACGGACTCCGTGGGCGTGGCCAGCGTGACCTACACGGCGCCGACCTCGTCGGGGAGCTATTCCTACACCGCGAGCTTCGCCGGCAACGACGTATACGACCCGGACCTGAAGTCGGCCGCGGTGGCGGTGGGCCGCCGGGGCACAAACCTGACGGCCGAGAACGTCATGACGACGATCGATTCGGCGTTCTGGGGCCAGGCGACGCTGCGCGACTCCGTGGACGGGAGCCCCGTCCCGGGCCAGGCCGTGAAGTTCTCCTTCAACGGCGCGACCGCCACGGTGACCACCGATTCCCTGGGCATCGCCTCCACCCCCTTCACCGCTCCCTCCGCCTCGGGCACCCTGAGCTTCAGCGCGACGTTCTCCGGCGACCAGACCTATGAGTTCTCCTCCAGCACGGCGTCCGTGCTGATCGGCCGCCGACCGACGGCGACCTTGGTCTACAACCGCTCGGTGGCCATCTCCGAGAACTTCCTGGCCACCGCGGACCTGCGCGATTACAACTCCGGGACTCCCATCGTGGGTCGCACCATCAAGTTCAGCTTCCAGGGCTCCTCGATGTCGGCCGTGACCGACGCGGCGGGCAGTGCGAGCGTCAATTACGTCGCCCCCGGGACGCCGAACTCCTACACCTATTCGGCGACCTTCTCCGGGGACCCGACCTACGATTTCTCCAGCGGGACGGCCACGGTGGTCACGAGCAAGCGCGGCACGACGCTGACCGCGGCCGACGTGACCACCAAGGTCAACGACTCCTTCATCGCGAAGGGGACCCTAGTGGACAACGTGAACGGGAGCCTGGTCGCCGGCGCGGCGCTCTATTTCGATTTCCGGGGCTCGACCGCCTCGGCCGTCACCAACTCCTTGGGCGTCGCCACCGTGACCTACGCGGCGGGCTCCGCCTCGGGGACCTTCACCTTCTCCGCGACCTACCCGGGGAACGCCGTCTATTACAACTCGAGCGGCACGGGGACGGTGACCGTGGAGCTGCGGCCGACCTCCATCAACGCCGACAACCGCGACATCCTCATCAACGACGGGTTCTGGGCCCGGGCGACCCTGCTGGACAGCTCGCTGGGGACGGGCGTCGCGGGGAAGACCGTGTCTTTCGTGTTCCGGGGCTCCACCCTGACCGCGGCCACCGACGGACTGGGGGTGGCGACCGTCCTCTACTCGGGCCTCTCGAGCTCCGGCACCTACTCCTACACCGCCAGCTTCGTCGGCGACTCGACCTTCTCGGCGAGCGGGAACTCGGCCTCAATCAGCATCGCCAAGCGGCCGACCTCCCTGGTCGCGCTCGACCAGGCGACCAACATCGGACAGCTCTTCATCGCCAGCGCCACCCTCAAGGACTACTACACGGGCGCCAACCTGGCGGGCCAGACCGTGCGCTTCACCTTCCAGGGCTCCACCCTGGCGGCGATCACGGGCGGTACGGCGCTGGCCACGGGCACTTACGCCTCGCCCCCGTCCTCGGGGGCCTACCTGCTGGACGGCGATTTCCTGGGGGATAACACCTACGTCGCGAGCCACGGGGTGAGCACCGTGACCGTGAGCCGCCGGCCGACCGCGATGGGGTCGAGCAACGTCTCCATCTACGTGAACGAGTCCGTGGCGGCCACGGCCTGGGTCGTGGACCAGATCACGGGCGGCGGGATCCCGGGGGTGACGCTGGTGTTCGACTTCCGGGGCAGCAGCTACTCCGCCACCACCAACGGGAGCGGGGTGGCCACCGTCAATTACGCCTCCCCGCCATCGAGCGGAACCTACACCTTCTCGGCGACCTTCAAGGGCGACGGGACCTACTCCAATTCCAGCGCCACCAGCACCGTGACGGTGAGCAAGCATCCGACGGTGCAGAACGTCCTCCCGGTCACGGTCATCGTCAACTCGACCTTTACCGTGAAGACCACGCTCAAGGACTCCATCACCTCGGAGGCCGTGCCCGGCAAGAGCATCTCCTTCTTTTTCCGCGGCACCACGCAGACCGCGACCACCGACGCCCTGGGGGACGCCACCACGGTCTACGCGGCCCCCGTCTCCTCCGGCGCCTGGACCTTCAACACCACCTTCGCGGGCGACGCGACCCATCTGGCGAGCAACGGCAGCGCGATCGTGACCGTGAGCCCGCGGCCCACCATCATGACCACCCCGTCCATCAACGCCAGCGCCTCGACCAACTTCATCGCGCAGGCCATCCTGGCGGATGTGGCGACGGGAGGCGGGATCGTCAGCCGCGTCGTCTCCTTCAACTATCAGGGCTCCTGGAAGACCGCCTGGACCAACGACGTCGGCATCGCGTCGGTCACCTACACCGCGCCCTCCTCCATGGGGAGCTCGACCTTCTCCGCCACCTTCAACGACGGCGTGGTCTACGAGTCCAAGAGCTCCACCGGCAGCGTGACGGTGACGGGCTTCGCGACCAGTCTCACCGTCTCCGACAAGACCGCCTTCGCCCTGGAGAACTTCGAGGCGCGGGGCACGCTGGTGAAAGCCGTGGGCGGGGACCCGGTGCCCACCAAGATCGTCAACTTCAACTTCCGGGGCGACCTGAAGGGCGGGCAGACGGACGCGGTGGGCATAGCGACGAACACCTATGCGGCGCCCCTGACCTCCGGCACCTATCAGCTGTCGGGCGAGTTCTTCGGCGACGTGGACTACGCCGGGAGCAGCGGCACGGCCATCATCACGGTCAACCCGCGGCCCACGACGCTGACCGCCCCGCCGATCGCCATCTACGCCGGCGAGGTGTTCACCGCCACGGCCACCCTGACCGACAATCTCAACGGGAACCAGGGCATCTCCGGGAAGTCCGTCTCCTTCGTATACCTGGGAACCACCCGCTCGGGAGGAACGAACGGGTCGGGGGTCGCCGTCGCCACTTTCAACGCCGGCCTCAGTTCGGGGACCTACAACTACACGGCCGCATTCGCCGGGGACGCGACCTATGCCGCGGGGAGCGACCCGACCAACGTGCTGACCGTGGACCCGCGTCCGACCGGGCTGACGGCGATCGCGGCGGCCGCGGTGTACACGCTCGACGTCTTCACCGCCACGGCGACCTTGAGCGACACGCGGACGGGGAGCGGAGTGCTGGGGAGGACGGTCTCCTTCGTGTACGAGGGGCAGACCGCGGACGGGGTCACCGACGCCGCCGGGGTCGCGGTCCAGACCTTCAACGCGGGGACCTCCTCCGGGACCCGCAACTACACGGCGACCTTCGCGGCGGATTCCACCTACGTCGCGGCGACGGACCTGGGCAATTCCGTGGGGGTGAACCCCCGCCCCACGGCGCTGGCCGGGACGGCGGTCAACACCTATGTGAACTACGTGTTCACCGCCACCGCCACCCTGACCGACGGGCTCAGCAGCGCGGGCGTGGCCGGGAAGACCATCACCTTCATCTACGCCGGGCAGACCCGCACCGGGGTGACCGACGGGGCCGGGGCGGCGGCCAACACCTTCAACGTGGGGGCGTCGTCGGGGACCTATAACTTCACGGCCGCGTTCGCGGCGGACGCGACCTACGTGGCCGCCAGCGACAACGCCAACGTCGTCGACGTGGCGCCGCGGCCCACCACGGTGGTCGCGGATGCGGTCACCATCTACGCCAACGAGGTGTTCACGGCCACGGCCACCCTGAGCGACAACCTGAGCGGGGGCGCCGGGGTGAACGGGAAGACCATCTCCTTCGTCTACAGCGGGCAGACCAAGAACGCGGCGACGGCCGGCGCGGGCGTGGCTACGATGACCTTCGACGCCGGCGCTTCCTCCGGCACCGTCGGCTACGCCGCGCAGTTCGCGGGGGACGCGTCGTACGCGGGCGCCAGCGACCCGGCCAACCAGGTGGACGTCCTGCCGCGGCCCACCAACGTGGTGGCCGCGGCCGTCCTCGGGGTCTACGCCAACGAGGTGTTCACGGCGAGCGCCACCCTGCGCGACAACCGCCTGGGGAACTCGGGGATCAGCGGGAAGACGGTGTCCTTCGTCTACGCGGGCCTGACCCGGACCGCTGCGACCGACGGCGCCGGCCTGGCGGTCTTCACCTTCAACGCGGGCGCCTCCTCGGGGACCTACAACTATACCGCGAACTTCGCGGGTGACGGCACCTACGCGGCCTCCGGCGACAACGCCAACGCGGTGCCCGTCAACCCGCGGACCACGGGGCTTTCCGCCGACGCCATCCCCTCCGCGTACACCCTGGCGGTGTTCACGGCGACCGCGACCCTGACCGACACCTTGAACAGCACGGGGCTCGCTGCCAAGACCGTAGTCTTCGTCTACAACGGGCAGACCAAGAACGGGACCACCAACGGCTCGGGCGTGGCCACCATGACCTTCGACACGGGCCTAAGCTCGGGCACCTACAACTACACCGCGACTTTCAACGCGGACTCGACTTACGCGGGAACCGCGGACCTGACGAATTCGGTGACGCTCTCGCCGCGGCCGACCGGGCTGGCGGCGGCCGCGGTGACCGCGGTCTACACGCTCAATGTGTTCACGGCCACCGCGACCCTGACGGACGGGCTGAACAGCGGCGGGGTGCCGGGCAAGACCATCGCCTTCGTGTACAACGGGGTCACCAAGACCGCTGCGACCGACGGTTCCGGGGTCGCGGTGAAGACGTTCGACGCGGGGTCGAGCTCGGGGACCTACAACTACACGGCCGCCTTCACCGCGGACGCGACCTACCTCGCGGCGAGCGACGACGCCAACGCGGTGCCCGTGAGCCCGCGCCCGACCGCGCTCAACGCCCTGGCCGCGGCGACCTACGTCAACTACGTGTTCACGGCCACGGCCACCCTGACCGATGGGCTGAGCAGCGCCTTCGTTTCCGGGAAGACCGTGACCTTCGTCTATCAGGGCCAGACCCGGACCGGCGCCACGGACGGCAGCGGCCTGGCGGCCGCGACCTTCGGCGCGGGGCCGTCCTCGGGGACCTACAACTATACGGCCGCCTTCGCCGCGGACGCGACCTACGTCGCGTCGAGCGACAACGCGAACACGGTGACGGTGCAGGAGCGTCCCACCACCCTGACGGCGCCGCCGGTGACGATCTACGCCAACGAGGTGTTCACCGCCTCCGGAACACTGACCGACGACGCGGACGGTTCGGGGGTCTCCGGGAAGACGATCTCCTTCGTGTACGCGGGGCAGACCAGGACCGGGGCGACGATCGCCTCGGGACTGGCCGTCGCGACTTTCGACGCGGGGAGCTCCTCGGGAAGCTACAATTATACGGCGCAGTTCGCGGGCGACGCGACCTACGGGGCGTCGAGCGACCTGGCCAACGCGGTCACCGTCCAGCAGCGGCCGACGACCGTGCTCGCGGTGACGATGCCCGGGGTCTACGCCAACGAGGTCTGGACCGCCACGGCGACCCTGCGCGACACCCGGCTCGCGAACGCCGGGGTGGCCGGGAAGACCATCTCCTTCGTGTATCAGGGCGTCACCAAGACCGCGGGCACGGATGGGTCGGGCGTGGCCGTCATGACCTACAACGCGAACGCGAGCTCCGGGACCTACGGCTACACGGCCTCCTTCGCGGGCGACGGCACCTACACCTCCGCCAGCGACGCCGGGAAGACCGTGACCGTGACCCCGCGGCCGACGAACGTAGTCGCCGTCAGCGCGGCCAACGTCTACACGCTGAGCGTGTGGACCGCGACCGCGACCCTGCGCGACAGCCTCAATACGAACACGCTGGGCGGGAAACCCATCTCCTTCGTGTACCAGGGGACGACGCGCGGCGGGACCACCGACGGCTCGGGCGTGGCCACCGCCACCTTCAACGCCAACGCGAGCTCGGGGACCTACGGCTACACGGCGACCTTCGCGGCGGACTCGACCTACGTAGGCAGCGCGGACAACGCGAAGACGGTGGGGGTCATCCCGCGGCCTACGGCGCTGGTCGCGGTGAGCGGGACGGTGTATACGCTCAACGTGTTCACGGCCACGGCGACCTTGACCGACACCCTCAACAGCGCGGGGGTCTCGGGAAAGACCATCTCCTTCGTCTATGCGGGGCAGACCAGGACCGGGGCGACGATCGCCTCGGGCCTGGCCGTCGCGACCTTCAACGCGGGTTCCAGCTCGGGTACCTACGGCTACACGGCGACTTTCGCCGCGGACGCCACCTACGTAACCAGTGCGGACAACGCGAAGACGATGACGGTGAACCCGCGGCCGACGACGACGACGAACACGAACGTGACGATCTACGCCAACGAGGTGTTCACGGCCACGGCCACGCTGCGGGACGGGCTGACCAGCGCCGTCATCGCCACCGGGAAGACGCTGGAGTTCGTCTACCAGGGCGTGTCCAAGACCGCCGGGACGGACGGGGCCGGGGTGGCGGTCGCGACCTACGACGCCGGAGCGAGCTCGGGCACCTACGGCTCGACGGTGACCTTCACCGCGGACTCGACCTACACCGGGAGCGCGGACAACGCGAAGACCGTGACGGTGCAGCAGCGGCCGACCACGGTGACGGCGGTGAACGTGACGATCTACGCCAACGAGGTGTTCACGGCCACGGCGACCCTGACCGACAACCGTCTGGGCGGGTCGGCGGTGAACGGGAAGACCATCTCGTTCGTCTACGCGGGGACGACCCGGACCGGGGTGATGACCGCGGGCATCGCGGTGGCGACCTTCGACGCGGGCGCCACCGCCGGGGTGTACGGCTACACGGCGACCTTCGCGGGCGACGGGACCTATGCCGCGTCCAACGACGGAGGGAAGACGGCGACCGTGCTGGTGCGGCCGACCGGATTGCTGGCCGTGAGCCAGGCGGGGGTGTACGCGAGCGAGGTGTGGACCGCGTCGGCCACGCTGACCGACACCCGGCTGGGCGGCACGGCGATCGCCGGGAAGACGATCTCCTTCGTCTATAAGGCCGAAACGAAGACCGGGACGACCGGGGCCCCGAACCCGGCGGGCATGGCGACCAACACCTACAACGCGGGCACGAGTTCGGGGACCTACGGCTACACGGCGACGTTCGCGGGGGACACGACCTATGGGACTTCGAGCGACAACGCGAAGACCGCCACGGTGACCCCGCGGCCGACCACGCTGACGGCGGTGAGCGCGGCGAACGTGTACACGCTCACGGTCTGGACGGCGACGGCGACGTTGACCGACGACCGCCTGGGCGGCGCGGCGGTGAGCGGGAAGACCATCTCCTTCGTTTATAAGGGCGAGACCAAGACCGGGGTGACGGCCGCGGGCGTGGCCACGGCTACGTTCGACGCGGGGACTAGCTCGGGGACCTACGGCTACACCGCCGCTTTCGCGGCGGACTCGACCTACGTAGGCAGCGCGGACAACGCGAAGACGGTGGGGGTCATCCCGCGGCCTACGGCGCTGGTCGCGGTGAGCGGGACGGTGTATACGCTCAACGTGTTCACGGCCACGGCGACCTTGACCGACACCCTCAACAGCGCGGGGGTCTCGGGAAAGACCATCTCCTTCGTCTATGCGGGGCAGACCAAGAACGGGGCCACCAACGCTTCCGGCGTGGCGACTCAGACTTTCGACGCCGGCACGGATTCCGGGGTGTTCGGCTACACGGCGACTTTCGCCGCGGACGCCACCTATGTGGCGTCGAACGACGCGGGCAAGACGATGACGGTGAACCCGCGGCCCACCAGCCTGACCAATACGGACGTGACCATCTATGCCAACGAGGTGTTCACGGCGACGGCGACCCTGCGGGACGGGCTGACCAACGGCGGCATCTCCGGCAAGATCGTCTCCTTCGTGTACGGCGGCCAGACCAAGACCAATACGACCAACGGCGCGGGGGTGGCGACCGTGACCTACGATGCGGGCGCCACCGCGGGCAACTACGGGATCACCGCGACCTTCGCCGCGGACCTGACCTACAACGGCAGCCAGGACAACGCGAAGACCGTGACGGTGCAGCTGCGGCCCACCTCGGTGCTGGCGGCGGATGTGACGATCTACGCCAACGAGGTGTTCACCGCCACGGCGACCCTGCGCGACACCCGCCTCGCCAACGCGGGGGTGGCGGGGAAGACCGTCGCGTTCGTCTACAACGCGCAGACCAAGAATGGGACCACCGACGGCTCGGGCGTCGCGACGGCGACTTTCGACGCAGGGGCGAATTCGGGGGTGCTCGGCTACACCGCGACCTTCGGCGGGGACACCACCTATGCGGGCTCCAACGACGCGGCGAAGACGGTGACGGTGCAGGTGCGGCCGACCTCGGTGCTGGCGGTGAGCATGCCGGGGATATACGCCAACGAGGTCTGGACCGCCACGGCGACGCTGCGCGACACCCGCCTCGCCAACGCGGGGGTCTCCGGCAAGACGATATCCTTCGTGTACCAATCGGTGACGAAGACCGCGGACACCGACGGTTCCGGGGTGGCGGTCATCACCTATAACGCGGGCCTGAGCTCCGGGACCTACGGCTACACGGCGTCCTGGGCCGGCGATACGACCTACGGCGCGAGCCTGGACAACACCAAGACGGTAAGCGTGACGCCGCGGCCGACGACGGTGACGGCGGTGAGCGCGACCAACGTCTACACGCTGAGCGTCTGGACCGCGACCGCGACCCTGCGCGACGGCATCACCACCGCCGTCATCGGCGGCAAACCCATCGCCTTCGTGTACCAGGGGACGACCAGGACCGGGACCACGGACGGCTCCGGGGTGGCCGCCTTCACCTTTGATGCGCTCTCCAGTTCGGGGACCTACGCCTATACCGCGACCTTCTCCGCCGACTCCTCGTACACCGGGAACGCCGACAACGCCAAGACGGTGGGGGTGATCCCCCGCCCCACCGCGCTCGCGGCCCAGCCCGTGGCCGCCGTCTACGCCTTCGAAGTGTTCACGGCCACGGCGACGCTCACCGACGGCCTGAACAGCGCCGGCATCTTGGGCAAGCCGGTGGCCTTCGTCTACGCGGCGACGACGCGCACGGGGACGACCAACGCCTCCGGGGTGGCGACCTACACCTTCAACGCGGGCACGAGTTCGGGGACCTATAACTACACCGCCAGCTTCGTCGACGACGCCACCTATGTGGCGTCCCAGGACCTCGTCAACGAGGTGCCGGTCAGCCAGCGGACGATGCAGCTCGCGGGCGTGCCGGTGCCGGCGGTGTACGCCGACAACGTGTTCACCGCCTCGGCCACGCTGACCGACACCCTGACCAGCAACCCCGTCGACGGTAAGACCGTGACCTTCGTCTACGGCGGCACGACCCGGAACGGGACCACCGGCGCGCCCGCTCCCTCCGGGATGGCGACCGCCACCTTCGACGCGGGCCCCAGCTCCGGCACCTACAACTACACCGCGCAGTTCGCGGGCGACTCCTCCTACGGCCCCATCAGCGACCTGAGCAACGCGGTGACGGTCGATCCCCGGCCGACCTCGCTGGCCGCGGTGAGCATGCCCAGCGTCTACGCCATGGCGGTGTTCACGGCCACGGCCACGCTGCGGGACGGGCTGACCAATGCCGCCATCGGGGGCAAGACCGTGGTGTTCGTGTACGCGGGGCAGACGCGGAACGGGTCCACGGACGGGGGCGGCGTGGCCGCCTACACCTTCGACACCGGACTCAGCTCCGGCACCTACGGGTATACAGCCACCTTCAACGCGGACGTCACTTACGTGACCAGCAGCGACACCAGCAAGACCGTGACCGTGGTGCCGCGCCCGACGACCCTGTCGGCGCAGAACGTGACGATCTACGCCAACGAGGTCTTCAGCTCCACGGCGGCCCTCCTGGACGCTTTGAGCGGCGGCGTCGTGGTGGGGAAGACGGTGTCCTTCATTTACGCCGGGCAGACCAAGGCCGCGGTCACGGGGGCCGGGGGCATCGCGGTGCAGACCTTCGACGCGGGGGCGAGTTCCGGGACCTATCCCACCTCCGTGGCGTTCGCGGCGGATGCGACCTATGTCGCCAGCGGGGACGCGGCCAAGACCGTGACCGTGCAGCAGCGGCCGGTCACCCTGACGGCGATCAGCGTGACGGGGGTGTATGCGAGCGAGGTGTTCACCGCGACCGCGACCCTGCGCGATACCCGGCTCAGCGGGATCGGGGTGGCGGGCAAGACGGTGGTCTTCACCTATCTGGGTCAGACCAAGTCCGGGAGCACCAACGGGGCCGGCCAAGCCGTGGCGACCTTCGACGCCGGGGCGTCCTCCGGGACGAAGTCGTATCTGGCGGACTTCGCCGGGGACGAGACCTACGGCGGCGGCGCCGACAACTCGAAGACGGTGCTGGTCGACCCGCGCCCGACGGCCCTGACGGCGGAGGACGTGCCCGGGGTCTACGCGAACGCGGTGTTCACCGCGAGCGCGACGCTCAACGACGCCCTCAACAGCGCCTGGCTCTCCGGGAAGACCGTCACCTTCGTCTACAAGGCGACGACGCGGACCGGGGTCACCGACGGCGCGGGCCTGGCGGCCGCCACCTTCGACTCGGGGAGCTCCTCGGGGACCTACGGCTACAGCGCCGCCTACGCCGCGGAGGCGAAATACGTCGCCAGCTCGGACAACAGCCGCACCGTGACGGTCACGCCCCGGCCCAGTTCGCTGAGCGCGCTCGACGCGACGGTCTACGCGCTGGAAGTGCTGACCTCGTCGGCGACCCTGCGCGACGGGCTCGACAACGGCCTGGTGGCGGGCAAGCCGGTCTCCTTCGTCTACAAAGGCGAGACCAAGAGCGGGACGACCGGGGCGCCCAACCCCGCGGGCATGGCCACCGCGACCTTCGACGCCGGACCCTCGTCGGGCACCTATCCGTACTCCGCCTCCTTCACGGCGGATTCTACCTACATGCTGTCGAGCGACACGAGCCGGACGGTGCTGGTCAATCCGCGGCCCAGCGGGCTCCTGGCCCTGAACGCCGGGGTCTACGCCAACGAGGTGTTCACGGCCTCGGCGACCCTCAGCGACGTCCGGGCGGGCGGCGGCGTGGCCGGGCGCACGCTGAGCTTCGTCTACAAAGGGGAGACCAAGACCGCGGCGACCAACGGGTCCGGCGAGGCGACGGCTACGTTCGACGCGGGAGCGAGCTCGGGGGCCTACACGATCTCGGCCGCCTTCGCGGGGGACGCGACCTACGTGGCCAGCGCGGACGCCTCCAAGGCGGCCACGGTCAGCCCGCGCCCCACGCTGCTGACCGCGGACGCGGTCGCCAACGTGTTCGCCAACGAGGTGTTCACGGCGACCGCCACCCTCGTCGACGTGCGGCTCGGCAACACCGCGCTCGCGGGCAAGACCGTGAGCTTCGTCTATCTCGGCCTGACCAAGACCGCGGCCACCGATGGGGCCGGCGTGGCCGCCTACACCTTCGACGCCGGACCCTCGACCGGGCCGAAGAACTTCACCGCGAACTTCGCGGCCGACGCCACCTATGTGGCCAGCCTGGACAACGTCAACCCGGTCGGGGTGGATCCCAGACCGACCAGCATGGCGGCCATCGCGGTCCCCAACGTCTACGCCAACGACGTGTTCACCGCCACCGCGACCCTGACCGACGTCCGTCTCGGGACCGGGGTCTCCGGGAAGACGGTCACCTTCAGCTACGAGGGCCAGGCCCGGCTGGGCACCACCAACGGGTCGGGCGTGGCGACCTACACCTACAACGCGGGGCCCTCCTCGGGGACCTACGTCTATGATGCGGCCTTCGCCGCGGATTCGACCTACGACGGTGCCGGCGCGCCGGGCAACGGCGTGGGAGTGGACCCGCGGCCGACGACATTGACGGCCGACCCGATCCCGGGCGTCTTCGCCCTGAGCGTCTTCACCACCACGGCCACCCTGCGGGACGGCCTCACCAATCTGGGGATCTCCGGGCAGACCGTGACCTTCGTCTTCGAGGGTCAGACCCGGACGGCCGCTACCAACGGGGCCGGCATCGCGGTGTACACCTTCACGGCTCCGACCTCGTCCGGGACCTACAACTATACCGCGGACTTCGCCCCCACGCCGACCTACGTGGGCAGCGCCGACGCCGGCAACGACGTGGTGGTCAATTACCGGACGACCTCGCTCGACCTCAAGCCCTTCACCAACAAGTTCGCCAGCACGGTGTTCGTCGCCTCGGCGACGCTGCGCGACATCCTCTCCGGGACGCCGCTGGGGGCGGAGACCGTGTCCTTCGTGTTCCTGGGCGCGACGCAGACGGCGGTCACCGACGGCGCCGGCTTGGCCGTGTACCCCTTCACGGCGCCGGCCTCCTCGGGCGGCTACCAGGTCTCGGCGTTCTACGATATCCGGGCGCCTTACGCGGCCGCGGAGTCGAGCGCCACCCTCCCGGTGGTGCCGCGTCCCACGACGCTGGTGGCCGAGGACATGCTCGCCAGCGCCCTGAACGTGTTCACCGCGACCGCCACGCTGGTGGACAACCTGCTCATCGCCCCGGTGCCCGGCGAGACGGTGACCTTCGTCTTCCAGGGGGAGACCAAGACCGGGCTCACGGACGCGGGCGGCAAGGCGACCGCGGAGTTCACGGCTCCCGAATCCTCCGGCACCTACCTGTATTCCGCCGCGCACGCGGAAACGCCGACCTACGGCGCGAGCGCGGACAACGGGGTGATCACCTCCGTCCAGAGGGCGACTTTGCTGGAGACCTCTCCGGTGACGACTCTGGCCCTGGCGACCTTCACCGCCACCAGCGTCATCCGCGACTTCGGCCTGGGGACCGGCATCCAGTCTTTGACCATCGACTTCGACTTCCGTTCCTCCGCGAAGATGATGATCTCCGACGCCCTGGGGCAGGCGGCCACGGATTATGCGGCCCCCGCGGCGTCCGGGACCTACACCTACCTGGCCTCCTTTGCCGGCAACGGGACCTACGTGGGCTCCAGCAGCCAGACCACGGTCCTGGTGCAGCCCCGGCCCACGACCCTGACCCCGGTGGACGCGGCGGTGCTGGCCAACAACGCCTTCAACGCCGTCGCGACGCTGACCGACACCACCAGCGGCAGTCCCCTCCCCGGCCACACCCTGCGCTTCGTCTTCCTGGGGACCACGAAGACCGCCTCCACCAACGGTTCGGGCACGGGCACGGTGAGCTACGACGCGCCTCCCAGCTCGGGCGCCTATTCCTACACCGTCGACTTCGACGCCGAAGCGACCTATGTCGCCCAGTCCAGCTTCGCGGCGGTGGCGGTGAGCCCGCGGCCGACCTCGCTCATGTCGCCGCCGGTCGTCACCCCGGCCCTGGACACGTTCCTCATCGAGGCGACCCTGAGCGACTTCCAGACCAGTTCGCCGCTGAACAACAAGCCGGTCTCCTTCGTGTTCGCGGGGACGACGAAGACCGTGCAGACCAACGGCCTGGGGAAGGCCACGACGGATTTCACCGCTCCGGCGATCGCCGGGGCGTACGAGGCCACGGCGCGCTTCGACGACGACGCCACCTACGTGGGCAGCACCCAGACCGTGAGCGTCAGCGTGGACCTGCGTCCCACCGTCACCACCGCGCGCAATTTCATGGCCATCGCGAGCATGATCTTCGTCGCCTCGGCCACGGTGCGGGACATCGGCTCCGCCCAGCCGCTGGAAGGGGCGACGGTGCAGTTCAAGTTCTGGGGGGGGGAGGCCCTGCCCACCATCATGGAGGGGATCGCCGACTCCAACGGCGTGGCGCAGGCCACCTTCACGGCGCCGATCAACACCGGCCTCTACGATTACGTGGCGACCTTCCTGGGAGACCAGACCTACGCGGTGAGCCTGGATACCGGGCACGTGCAGGTCGGCATCCTGACCAAGATGATCGTCCGCGACGTGCAGGGGGTCGTCCTCGAGGATTTCGAGGTGGAGGCGGAGCTCATCGACATCTTCACCCTCCCGGTCGTGGGGCGCCCGATCCTGTTCTCCTTCCTGACTTCCACCAAGTCCGCGACGACCGACGCCCAGGGACTCGCGAAGGTGATGTTCACGGCGCCGACTTCCTCCGGCAACTTCGCGGCGATGGGACAGTTCGACGGGGACCTGACCTACGCGCCCAGCCAGGATACGGCGCAGGTCAAGATCGTCCTGCGCGGGGCCTCCGTGGCCGCGTTCGACGTCACCACCTATGTGGACAACGTGTTCAGCGCCCGCACCAAGCTCCTCGACGAGCAGTCGGGCGCCGGGATCCCCAACCGCACCCTGAACTACGTCTTTCAGGGACTCACCAAGACGGCCTTGACCGACGCCGCCGGGATCGCGATCACGACCTTCACGGCGCCGGCCGCGGCCGCGCTCAGTGAATTCAACGTCTCCTTCGCCGGAGACAACCTCTACGAGTCGGGGATCGACACCGGCACCGTCACGATCGTGCGGGAGCCGACGGCGCTCATCGTCTTCGACGAGACCTCCGACGCGGGCAACGCCTTCACCACCCGGGCGCGCCTGATCTCCCTGGCCAACGGCTCGGGGGTTTCCGGCCAGGCGCTCTCGTTCTGGTTCCAGGGCTCCACCCAGACCGCCGTGACCTCGGCGCTCGGCGAGGCGACCACGACTTTCTTCGCCCCGTCCTCCTCGGGGACCTATCCGGTCCTGGCCTCCTTCGCAGAGACCCCACGCTACGCCGCGGCGGACGGCCAGGCGGCTTTGGCCGTCGGCATGCGCTTGATGACCAGCGTGCTCGACGCCGTCGCCGTGACCGCGCAGGAGCAGTTCCAGGCGTCGGTACAGCTGACCGACCGTCAGACCACGGCGCCGCTGCCCGGACGGGCGGTGGAGTTCTACTTCCTGACGTCCTCGTACACGGCGGCGACCAACGGGCTGGGCATCGCGACGGCGACCTTCACGGCGCCGAGTTCCTCGGGCACCTACAGCCTGCTGGCGCAGTCCTCGGCGGACGGCACCTACGCGGGGATATCTTCGACGGCGAGCGTCTCCGTCCAACCCCGGCCGAGCGTGCTGATGGTGCCGGCGCCCCTGACGCGGGCCTACGAGCTGTTCAAGGCCTCGGCCACCCTCACCGACGGCCTGAGCGGGGCGCCGCGCAGCGGCATCACCATCACCTTCAGCTTCCGCGGGACGACCAAGTCCGCCGCTACCGACGCCCAGGGACTGGCGACCGTGAACTATTCGGCGGCGCCGAGCTCCGGCGCCTACACGCTGACCGCCGTGTCCCCGGCGACTGAGCTGTACGCGGCCGGGAGCGGGACCGCGACGGTGACGGTGCTGCAGCGGCCGGTGTCTTTGGTGCCCGTGACCGTGAACGTCCTCATCGGCGACCTGTTCACGGCCACGGCCACGGCCCGGGACGCGGCGCTGGGCACGGTGCTGCCCTGGATCCCGGTGGTCTTCGATTTCCAGGGCTCCTCCCGTACGGCGGTCACCGACGCGGTGGGCGTGGCCACGACGGCCTTCACCGCTCCGGGGGGCGCCGGGACCTTCCAATACAGCGCGGCCTTCGCCGGGGACGCCAGCTACGGGGCCCGCAGCGAGAACGCCGACGTCCTGGTGGGCAAGCGCAACATGCGCATCGACCTGCTGGACGCCACGGCCCTGGCCTCCGGCGTATTCACCGCGACCGCGACGGTGACGGACGTGGATAACGGGGCGCTGCTCCAGTCCATGAGCCTGCGCTTCGCGTTCCTGGCCTCCTCCAAGACCGCCGCGACCGACGTCAACGGAGTGGCGACTTCGAGCTTCAGCGCGCCGTCCTCGACGGGGAGTTATGAGTTCACAGCCTCTTTCGCCGGCACCGCCATCTACATCGCGGCGACGGGGACGGGGACGCTGACCATCGCGAGCCTCGCCTCCGACCTCACGATGCCCGCGATCAGCGGGTTGATCGGAGAGGTGTTCCGGGCCACGGCGACCTTGACCAGCGGGGCGCCGCTGCCCGACCTGCCGCTGGAATTCTATTTCGAGGGCTCGACGGCCGCGGCCGTGACGGACGCCCTGGGGGTGGCCACGGGGGCCTTCACGGCTCCGGCGTCTTCCGGCCTGTACACCTGCACCGCGCATTTCGCCGGCCAGGGGATCTACGCTCCCTCCGAGCGCACGGCGGAAGTCACCATCTCCCGCCGGCCTTCCGACCTGCAGGCGCTGAACATCATCGCCACGGCGCTCTCGGTCTTCACCGCTTCCGCGACCCTTAAGGACCTGATCACGGGCGCGCCCCTGGCCGGGCGGACGGTGGCGTTCGACTTCCAGGGTTCGACCCAGGGCGCGGTCACCAACGGGTCGGGGGTGGCCACGGCGGATTATACGGCCCCGTCCAGCACCGGCACCTATCCCTATCAGGTCAGCTATGGCGGCGACCCCGTCAACGGGCCGGCGACCGCGACGGCCAACGTGGTCGTGGGTTCCGGCGGACAGGGGCAGAGCGGCGGCACGGTGCTGGTCCTGGAGGGTGTGGCCGTTACGGCCACAAAGGTGTTCGTCTCGAGCGCCGCGCTCTATCAGAGCATCGACGGGAGCCCGATCGCCGGGATGACGGTCAATTTCACCTTCCTGGGAGCGACGCGGACCGCGGTGACCGACGCGGTGGGGCTGGCGACCGCGAGCTTCACCGCCCCGGCGGCCTCCGGCACCTTCACCCTCTCAGGGGAATTCGGAGGGGACGCGCTCTTCAACGCGAGCACCGACAGCAAGACGGTGACGGTCGGGCAGATCCCGAGCGACATGTCGGCGCTGAGCGTGCTCACCCAGTCGACCGCCGTCTTCATCGCCACGGCGACCCTGCGCTCCGAGACCCTGCCGCTGAGCGGCCGGGCCGTGGTCTTCACGTTCCTGGCTTCGAGCGGGACCGCATTCACCAACGCGCTGGGAGTGGCCACCGCGCCCTTCACGGCGCCGGCCTCCAGCGGGACGTATTCCTATACCGCGCGCTTCAACGGGGATTTCCTCTACGGGCCCAGCCAGGCCTCGGCGGACGTGATCGTCGAGCTCGGCGGCGGCCAGGGCGAGACCGGGGAGGAGGGCGGCGGGATCAGCGCCACGGAGCTCACGGCCGTGAGCACGCGCGCGGCCAAGGGGATGACCTTCGCCACGGCGGCCACCCTGATCGACAAGGCGACCCGGCAGGTCATCTCCGGCCGGAACATCAAGTTCTCCTTCGGCCTCTCGTCGAGTACCGCGGTCACGAACTCGCTGGGCAAGGCGCAGGCGTTCTTCGCCGCGCCGCTCTCGACCGGCGCCTACTCCTTCTACGCGTACTTCCTGGGGGATTCCACCTATACGGCGAACGCGGCGACGGCCGCGGTGCTGGTCGGCCTGGGGCTGGTGCCGGCCGACCCGGCCACGATAACGGTCACCAGCGTGACCATCTCCACCTATTCGCTGACCTGGAGCACGGTGGCGACCGGCGAGAACGGCGAGGACCTGCAGGACATGCTCGTGGGCTACCAGCTGGAGCGGACCGCGGCCATCGACGCGGTGTGGGAGGCCTTCGCCTTCGTCCCGGCCACGGGCACGTGCGCGTACGCGATCCCGGCTTCGACCGCGGCCGCGTCCTACTACCGCGTGCGCGCCTGGACCTTCGACGACTATCTGAGCCGGGGCCTGAGCGCGGTGCAGGTCTCCCAGACCTTCGGCGCGGACCAGGGCGCCGTCTATCTGGCCGAGGACAACGTCGCCTGGGTGGAGGCGCCCAAGGCCGCGGTGGACGAGATGCAGGAGGGCGCCGCCGTCGGGGTGACGCGCCGGCTCGTCCTGACGCCGCAGCCGGCGCCCGACTTCCTGGCCGCCTACAAGATCCAGATCAAGGACGGCAGCAGCTACATAACGGAATTCAGCTTCAAGAAGAGCTACGAAGGCATCCGGATCAAGATCTCCCTCGACAACGCCCGGAAGATGAGCACCTCCCGGTTCTGGTCCGCGGCGAAGCCCGCGGGGAACCAGCAGCTCTGCCTGTTCTATTGGACCGGGGTGGAATGGGTCAAGCTCGGCGCGGTCAACGATATCGAGGAGGGCGAGGCGTACATCACGACCCGCCGGCTGGGGACCTACGCGGTGCGCTATGCCGTCGTGTCGACGTCGTTCGTCTTCACCAAGGTGGCGCCGCGCATCTTCTCCCCGGCGGAATCCAATCCCGTGATCAACCAGACCTGCTGGTATTTCGACGGCCCGGGGGACGATGCGACCGTCAAGCTCTTCGACATCACCGGCGCCCGGGTGCGCCGGAGCGTGACCCGGGTGAGTTCCCAAAGCCTGTGCTGGGACGGGAAGGACGACGGGGGCTCCATCGTCAAGGGCGGCGTCTACATCTACCAGCTCGAGGCCGGGGGCGAGGCCATCACGGGGACCGTGGTGGTCGCCCACTAGCCAACAATTTACAACTTCTTTACAATGCTGTCGGAAAGCGGCCCCTATACTATTAGGGATGTATCCCATCCTTACGGCGGCCGTCCTCCTCCTCTCCCTGTCCGTGCGGACGGCCTTCGCCGCTTTCGAGGATATGCCGGCCACCCCCCGGACCTCGGCGCAGGCCGGCTCCACCGTGGCGCAGGGCGACGACCTGGCGGGGATGTTCTTGAACCCGGCCGCGCTGGCCTCCATGACGCAGTGGCAGATGTATACGACCTATGAGAAGCTGTACGTCGGCCTGACCGACGGCAGCGCGCTGGGGCGGCAGATCGTCGCCATCGGCGCGCCCACGCAGTGGGGCGCCTTCGCCTTCGCCTGGGACCAGTTCGCCCTGGCCGGCTTGTACACGGAATCGGCCATGGGGCTCAGCTACGCCCGGCGTTCCGGGCAGAAGCTGCACTGGGGCTTCAACCTGCGCAACCTCGCGGTCAAGTACGGCTCCGACGAATACTCATCCCAGAACCCCGTGCTCAAGTCCGGGGGCAGCAAGAGCGCCATGGGCCTCGACCTGGGCATGAAGTATCTCGCGCAGTCCCTCACCTGGGGACTCGCCATCGCCAACATGAACGAGCCGGACCTCGGCATCAAGCATGTCAACAAGGTCGACCGCCGCATCGACCTCGGCGTGAACTCCCGGATGGGCAGCACCGACCTCAACGCGGGCATCTGCCGCGCGGGCGCGGACACCAAGTTCAAGTTCGGCGTGGAGCGGCTGACCGCGCGCAAGACCTTCGCCATGCGGGCGGGGCTCAACGTGGGCACACGGGACTACCGCAACCTGGCCTTCGGCTTCGGCTACAACGGCCGGAGGTTCCGCTTCGACTATTCGATGACCATGCCCCTGAGCGGGCTTTCCGGTACGATGGGGACGCATCAACTGGGGCTGCTCTTCACCTGGGGCCGCCCGGTCAAGATGCGCGCCAAGCCGCAGAAGGGGGCCGGCGCCGAGGACGAGGAGGCCAAGTCCCTGGTCAGGGCCAAGGTCCAGCCGCCGTCCGTGGACGAACGCCTCAAGGCGCGGCAGTCGCTGGCCCAGGCCCGCAAGGACATCCTGGGCGGCAACTACCGCGGCGGCCTGGACAGGATCAAGGGCGCGGACCTCGGGCTGGCCTCCGACGAGGAGATCAAGGACCTGCAGGGGCTGATGGCGAAGGCCGAGGTCGTGGCCAGCATCTATCCTCGGGTGGATGGCAACGACGAGAAGGCCCGCCTGGTCCAGACCGCGATCGCGGCCTACATGAGCGGCGACAAGAAGACCGCGGTGACCGCCGCCCTCTACGCGTACCAGCGCTGGCCGGACGACGCCCGCATCCTGCAGCTGCGCGACATGATCAACAAGGCCTTCCCGCTGGAAGCCTTCGAGACCAAGCCGCTGCCCGGGGTGACGCTCCCCGACCAGATGCTGCAGGAGGCCCTGGAGCTCATCTACGACGGCAAGTACGTCTCCGCCATCAACAAGTGCAACGAGGTCCTGCGGCTGGAGCCGGACAACGTCATGGCCCTGACCCGGACCGGCTCGGCCTATTGGGCGATGGGTAAGGAGGAGGAGGCCCGCCAGACCTGGCGCCGCGCCCTCAAGCTGGAGCCGGGCAACGACCAGCTGCGCAAGTTCCTCGACCGCAAGTCCGCCGAGGAGACCCGCCGCATCCCGAAGAAGGTGTCGGAGGCCACCGAGGAGGAGTTCCGCAAGAGCCTGGCTTACTACGAGCGGCTCAAGCGCTCGGGCGTGGAGAAGGCCACCCTGCAGCAGATCCTCAAGAAGATGATCGAGCAGTTCGAGGGCACCGGCATCGAGATGTCCCACGTATACAAGGAGTACGAGCTCAGCTTCGCCAACTGAGGCGCTGGAAAGGCGCTATAATCCAACGCAATGGCATGCATCCGACGGTCCCTGCCGGCGTTCTGCGGGGGCTTGCTCCTTTCGCTGGCCGTCGCGGCTCCCGCCCGGGCCGTGACCTCTTTGGTCCAGCGCTCCTCGACCGCCTACGATACGGGGGGGAGCGATGCGGCGCGGGCCGCCGCCGCCCTCGCCAATAACGGCATCGTGGTGACGGGTCAGGCCGGCGACGAATTCCACACCGTCCGCTACACCAAGGACCTGGTCTTCGTCACCTCCCACAGCTTCTTCTCGGGCGGCGGCGGCGCCGAGGCGGTCGCGGTCGACCCCTCGGGGAACATCGTCGTGGCGGGCAGCAGCAACTCGGTGAAGTTCGTCACCGTCAAATACACCCCCGACCTGGGGTTCATCTCCTCCGCGACCTTCACGGCGGGCGGCTCCAGCGACCGGGCCCATGCGGTGGCCGTCGACGGCAGCAGCAACGTCATCGTGGCGGGCGAGAGCCTGGTCGGCATCACCCGATACTTCTCGGTGGTGAAGTACAATCCGAGCCTCCAGCAGACCGCGAGCGTGCTCTACAACGGCGGCGTGGGCGGGTGGCAGGCCATCGCCTTCGGCGTGGCCGTGGACGCGGGCGGCAGCATCCTGGTGACCGGTCAGGTCCAGGTCGCGGGTCATTTCGATTTCCTCACGGTCAAGTTCTCTCCGGACCTCGGGACGGTGCAGGCCGTCCACCGGCTCGACAATCTCGCCCAGGAGGATCAGGCCCGGGGGATCGCCCTGGATTCGGCCGGCAAGGTGATCGTCGCCGGCAAGACCAGCGCGGACGGCGGATCCACTTATGATGTCCTGGTGGCCAAGTACGACGACGCTCTCGCGCTCCAGACCACGGGGGCGTTCCAGATGGGCGGCAACGAGGCGGCCGAGGGCGTGGCTATGGATTTCCAGGACAACGCCTGCGTGGTGGGGACGGTTGACCTGGGCGGACCGGGCGACCTCCTGACGGTCAAGTTCAGTCCCACCCTGGCCCTGATCTCCTCGGCCACCTTGGACAGCGGGGCCGCGGACGCGGGGCATGCGGTC
>MGTY01000130.1:20674-30916 GCA_001799695.1 Elusimicrobia bacterium GWA2_69_24 | reverse complement strand
GGCGGTGGGCGAGACCAACGACAGCGTCAACCCCGCCGATTTCCTGACCGCTAAATTCATCGGGCCGCCCATAGTCAACTCCTCGGGCCGCGGACAGCAGGGGGGGGCTTTCCAGGTCATCACCATCCAGGGGGAGAATTTCATCCTGGGCGACGTGGTCTCCTTCTCCACCGGTTCGATCGACTTCAACGGGGCGGCTCCGTACAACCCGGAGCAGCTGGGCTTCAACATCGACATCCCCGCCGACACCGCCATCGGCTTCTACGACATCACGGTGACGCATCCCGACGGGGCCAGCGACACCCTGCCCCAGGGTTTCGAGGTCGTCTACGCCCAGGCGATCACCGCTTCCCTCGACCAGACGGCGGTGGCCACGGGCCGGGCCGGGGAGATCCGCATCGAGATCCCCGCCGGCGCGTTCCCGGCGGATTTCACGCTCACGGTCGCGAGTCCGACGCTGATCCCCGATCCCACCCCCCTCTTCTTCGCCGGCGCGGCGATGGAGCTTTCGGTGGTCCCGGCCGTGGGACAGCCGACCTCGAGCGTCACCATACGGATGCAGTACCGCGAAGAGGATATCGTGGGGCTGGACGTCGAGAACCTCTGCCTGTCCTATTACGACATCGGCCTGAATGCGTGGGAGAATCTCCCTACCGTCGTGGACCCCGCGCTGCGCCGCATCACCGCCACCACGAAGAACTTCGCCGTCCTGGCCCTTCTGACCAGGATCTCGCCCCCCTCCAACGTGGGGAAGATCAAGGTCTACCCGAACCCGTACAAGCCCGGCTCCGGGGGGCTGTACGACGATCCGCCGAATTGGCACGGGATCATCTTCACCGGGCTGACCGAGACCGCGAGGATACAGGTCGTTTCCGTGACCGGGGAACTGGTCTGGGAATACTCGGGGGCGACTTCTCGCGCCCAGGTCTTCTGGGATACCCGCAACCGCTACGGGCAGCTGGCGGGCAGCGGGGTGTACGTCTACACCGCCCATGACGGGAGCGACGGCAGGCTCCTGCGCCGCGGCAAATTCTCCATTATCCGCTGAAAACCTCGTAAAAATCGGCATTTGTAATATTTTCGTTATTGCGCCCACTCTACCCCCCTGTTATACTTAGAACGGCTCGAAAGAGCCGTTTTCCTCGCCGAGTACGTCGGAATCCCTGAATCTATGAAGAAGTATTGGGTATACCTTAAGAACATGACGCTGGGTCCCTTCTCCCAGGCCGAGCTCCTGGCCTTGCCCGGCTTCAATCCCACGACTCCCGTATGCCAGGAGGATCTTGCCGGCGGAGAGGGGGATTGGCTGCGCGCGGACCAGGTGGCCGAATTCCGGGACCTGTTCCCCGCTTCCGCCTCTCCGGATGCGGCGCTCCCTCCCATGGGCCTGGGGACGGCGCTGGCGCGGGACCTGGGGACGCCTCCCGAATTCCTGCTTTACGAGGCCCAGAAGCAGATCGACGAGCTCCATAACGCCATCGCCCGCAAGGAGTCCGAGGGGGGGGCGAAAGAGCACATGATGTCCTCTCTGCGCATGGAGCTCCTGCGCAAGAACCGCCAACTTGACGACCTCCTGGCCGAGCGTAAACGCCTGCGCAAGCTCTCCGACGACCTCCGGGAAGGGAATGCCCGCAAGGGCCGGCAGATCGAGGCCCTGCAGAGCGACCTTGAGCATATCCGCTCCCAGGTGCGCGACCTGCGTCAGGCCGTGGGGCGGAAGACGGAGTCTTCGGAGCAGGAAAGCCGGGTATCCGAGGCCCTGCTGGACTGGTTCCTGACCCACTTCCGGCCGAAAGGGACCCTGCAGGCGAAGGCGGTCCGCCAGCCCAAGCCGCGGCTAAAAACCAAGGTCGAACGGCTGCTCTCCGCGTTCGAGCAACCCATTGCGGGCGCGTCGCCGCCTCCAGCCGCTTCGGCTCCCGCGCCGGAAGAGGGCGGACTGGGCCTGGGGGCCTCGTTCGGCGCCGGAACGGAAGACGGTCTTGGGCTCTCCGGGGCTCCCGCGCCCGCGCCCGAAGAGGCTTTGGGCGCGCCTGCCGCGTCCGAGGCGGCGGAGGGATCTTTGGGGCTCTCCGGGGCGGTCGGGACGGAGCCGGAGGGGTCTTTGGGCGGTCTGTCCGAAGGTCTGTCTCTGTCCGGCGATGCGGATGCTCCGCTATCCTTCTCTCTGGACCAGCCCGAGCCGGTGGAGGCGCCTAAGCCCCCGTCGCCCGAACCCGCGGAAGAGATCGAGTTCCTGCCCACGGCCCTCGAAGCCGGGATGGAACCTCCCGCCCCGGCAGCGGAACCCCCGCCTCCGGCCCCGGAGCCCGTTCCGGAGGAGAAGCCGGTCGAAGTCAGGCACGTATTCGCCGGGATGGAATTCATTCCCCCGCCGCCCCGGAAATCTCTGGAGCCGCCGGCGGTCCTGGAGGTCCCCGCCTTCGACCCGGCAGAATTCGCGGGGCTGGAGCCCGCCGCGCTTCTCGAGTCCCCGGCGGCCGTCCCGCCTCCGGTCGAGTCTCCGGTCCCGCCCCCGATGCCGGTGTCCGCCGTCCCGGCGCCGGCTGCCGCCGCGGCAGCGGCTGCCGCGCCGGCCGTCGCCAAGGGCCGCCGGCGGCGGGCCGGGATGGTCCTGGGCGCGGTGATCCTCGTGATCGGGGGGGTATTCGCCGTCCGTTGGAAACGGGGGAGCGGGCCGGCCGGGCCCGCTGCCGAGATCCCGTCCGAGATACCCGCCGTCTCCGTACCCGCGCCCACGCCCGTCTCCGCGGTCCGTCCTCCGGCCGCGAAGGACTGCGCGTCGAGCGACGGCGCGGATTCCGCGCAATGCCGCGCCGCCTTGGAGCGGGTGCAATCCTCCCCTGCGGTCCAGGGGATGACGGTCAAGGCGTTTTTGGCGTCCATGTCGACCCCTAAGGGGAGGCGCTCCCAGCGCTGGGAGGTCTCCCAGATCCGGGAAGGCAGCTACCGGGTCGATTTCCTCGCCGGCATCCGTGATCCCGCCACGAACGCCGAATTGGTCTATTCATTCCGCGCGGATCTGAGCCGCGGCGAGGTGAAAGGCCTGAACATGCCGGCCGAGGCGGTGCTTCCGACTCCGTGAGGCGATGGGAGCCCCCGAAGCCCTTTCCGCGCGCACCGTCCGAGCCGGACTCTGCCTGTTGCTGATCGCGGCGGGGGCCAGGGTCCCCGCGCGCGCCGAGAGCAGTTCGGGAGCGCAGATCCTCATGCTGGACCTGGGGGCGCGGTCGGCCGCCCTCGGCGGCGCCGTCACCGCGCTCTCCGAGGACGCCAACGCCGTCTTCTCCAATCCGGCGGGCCTCATCCAGCTCGAGCGGCCCGAAGCGACCCTCATGCAGAACATGTGGCTGGACGGGTTCCGCCTGTACTACATGGCGGCGGGGCGCCGGTTCGGGAACCGCTGGGCCGCCGGCGCCGGGCTGGTCTCCGTGGACTACGGCACATTCGAGAAAGTCGATCGGTACGGCACCACGCAGGCCGGGGAGGAGTATACGGCGGGGGACTGGCTCGGCGTCATGTCCGCGGCGGGGCGCGTCGGCGACCAGTTCGTGCTGGGCGGGAGCGTCAAGTTCCTCCGCCAGCGGATCGAGGACGAATCCGCGCAAGCCGTGGCCGGGGACTGGGGGCTCCTCTGGCAGCTCCCCCGGTTCCAGTTCGGGATGGCGACCCAGAACATGGGCCAGGGCGTCCGGTTCCGCCAGGAGAGGTCGCCCCTGCCGCTGACCATCCGCTGGGGAGCCGCTTTCAGCCCCTGGCGGCGCCTGGTGGCGTCCGCCGACCTGGTCAAGACGCGGCAGACCAATCCCAACGTGCGCTTGGGGGCGGAGTTCCGCATGGGGGACGCCCTGGGCGCGGCCGTGGCGGTCCGGGGCGGCTTCACCACGCGTTCCGGCCCCGCCGGCGGCATCACCGCCGGGCTCGGTCTGACCGGGAAGCGCTGGGAGATCGCCTACGCCTATAAGCCGTACGGGGATTTCCAGACCGGGCATTGGTTCGGCATATCCCTGCGCGGGCAGACCCCCCGGGAGATCTTCGAGAGAGGCATGGAGGAGAGCTGGGCCGACCGGATGAAGAAGATGGAGGAGCGCCATGCCGTGGGCATCGACGACAAGGGGCCGCAGAGCCCCGCGGCGCGGATGTACCAGCACGTTTTCCAATGGTATCGTAAGATCTCGGCGGAGGGTTCCCTCACCCGCGCCCAACGGATGGCCATCCTGCATAGGATCATCACGCGCTACGAAGGCATGGGGCTCTGGATCCCGGATGCCCGCACCGAACTGCGGCGCCTGGAGGAGGAGGGCCGGCGGGCCGGGGAGACGAGCCCCTTGGACCAGCCCGATCCCATCGGCGATGAATACCTGCGCGAGATCGACACCTTGATGGACCCCGAGAAGAGCCGATGAGTCCCCGAGCCCTGCTCCTCGCGCTGTGGGCGGCCGGGGCGGCGTCCCTGGCCGCCTCGGCCGCGCCCTTCCCCGCGGGCACGCAGAAGGGGTTCGACCGTTTCTTCGAGGGCGACCTGGAAGGGGCGGTGGAGAGCTGGCAGAGCGCGCGCGCCGGCGTCCCGAAGCACGTCGTACTGGACGGGGTCATCCTCCTCGGGCTGAAGGTGCTCGTGAAGGAGGAACTGCAGAGCTACGACTTCCTGGTCTCGGGGATGCGCGTCAAGCAGGCCCGGGCGTTGGCGCCGGAAGACGAGGACCTCGACTATCTCGCGACCATGGCAGCCCGGGGGGGCAACGCTTCCCGTCCCTGGAGCGCCCGGCAGCTGCAGTATCTGGACGCGTCCGCTGAACGCGAGTCCCTCATCAACATGGTCATGATGCTGGACCTGCGGCAGAAGGGCCGGGCCGAGGAGAAGAAGGGCAGGCCCCGGGACTACAGCGGCTTCGTCAGCCGCCTGCTCGACCCTCAGATCGCCGACCCTCCCGGGACGCGTCCTCCCCGGCCGGAGCCGGCGGAGCCGCCAGCCCCGAAGGGGCGCGTGGAGAAGGTCTCCCTGGATCAGGCGCTGCTGGGTCCGGAGAAGGAGCTGCTGGCGGCGAAGGCCGCGGCCAAAGCGGCCGCCCAGGCGCCGGAGGAGGAAGAGCCGGAAGCCGTCTTCCCCGAGGATGACCTGCCTCCGCCGCCCCGCCGGCAGGGGAAACAGCCGCCGGTTCCGGCCGCGCGGACCAAGAACGACCTGGCCTACAGCCTGCGCATCGGCCGGAACCTCTTCTACCAGGGGGATTATAAGGGGGCGATGAAGTGGTTCCAGTCCGCGCTGAACGCGGACATCGAGTCGGAGGCGGCGCAGTCTTCCTTCAATCTCGCCGCGACCCTGTGGCGCGAGAAGCGGGCCGATTTCAAATACCAGTACGCCCTGTCCGCCTACTATCGCGGGAACTACCCGGAGGCCGAGAGGTACTTCCGTCAGGCCCTGCAATTGAAGCCGGAGTTCGAAGAAGCCCGCCGCGGCCTGCTCATGGTCGCCCGCTAGTGTGGTGCCCCTGGCCCCAATCGTCCGGACCGCTCGGCCCTTAGGCGTATGCGCCGCTCGCGAAATCCGGCCGACTGGAGCCAGGGGCACCTGACGCCGGGAAGACCCTAAAAAGGGAACTCGGTCTTCTTCGCGGCGGCGATGCGCAGGCGACGGCGCGCGGCGCCGGGCCCGTGCTGCTTGGGGTTGAACGCGAAGGAGTGGATCTCCTGCGGAAGCACGACGATCGCCTTGACCGGCTGGGTGGGACAGGCCTTCTGGCAGGAGCCGCAGCCGATGCAGTAGTCCTTCCGGAGTTCCGGCGCGAAGATCCTCTCGCGCTTCACCATCTCGACGGCGCCCGTCGGGCAGACCTCGTGGCAGGCCGCGCAGTCCTTCTTGTCCGCGTAGGGGATGCAGAGCTTGGTGTCCAGCGCGGAGGACCCGATCTTGATGGTCTTCTTCACCTCGAGCGGATAGTAGGAGATGGCGCGGCTGGGGCACACGGCTAGGCAGGCGTTGCACTCGTAGGAGCAGTAGGACTTCATGAAATCCAGCCTGACCGCGGCCACGCCAGGAGAACCTCGCTGCAGCCCGCAGGGGACCAGGACCCCGGTGGGGCAGACCGAGACGCAGGTCTGGCAGGCGACGCAGCGTTCGGCGAAGCGGCTCCCGGACCTGCCGCCGGGCGGCACGACCGTGGACAGGACCGGCGGAGCCGCCTGGGCCCCGATGGTCCGGAACATCCCGGCCCAGAGCGACCCGGTGAACCAGAGCAGGGCCGACCGGAGCAGGCGCTTGCGGCCCTCGCCTCCGGCAGGAGGCGCTCCGGCCGCGTCCGCCCGCCGGCCCGGCGAGCGCCGCAGGCCGATGGCGCCCCGGGGGCAGGCCCCGGTGCACTCCAGGCATTGGATGCAGAGTTCCGGGTCGATCCTGCCCCTGTCGATGCAGAGAGCCGGGCAGGCCGCGGCGCAGGCGCCGCAGGAGTCGCAATCCTCCCGCACCGAGACCTTCCACAGCGAGCGTTTCTGCAGGAGGGCGTAGAGCGTTCCGGTCGGGCAGAGCGTGCCGCAGAACCAGCGGGGCCGGAAGGCCGGAGCCGCGCCGAGGACGGCCATAAACGACAGTCCCAGCAGCGCGGCCGGGCCGAAGGGCGCGTAATCCAGCAGCACGAGGAGCAGGGAGTACGCCCGCCCCAGATTGCAGAAATGGTCGAGGTAATGGAATGCGGGGGAGCGCAGGGCGAGCAGGCCCGCCGCGAGGGCGAGCAGGAACAGTCGCAAAGACCAGCTCCCCGCCGCGGCGCGCGGCCGGATCTTCCAGGGGCCGGTGAGCCGGGCGGCCAGGTCCTGCAGGAAGCCCGCCGGGCAGACATAAGAGCAGTACAGCCGGCCGACGAGGAGGGGGAGGAGGAGGACCGCGGCGGTGAGGAGGAGGGTCGGGGGCAGGTCGAAGCGGGCGAGGGGCGCCAAAGACGGGAAGGGGTGGAGGGCGTTGAAAAAGGCGGTGAGCCGGTCGCCGCCCCAGGCGAAGAAGGAAGCCAGGCTGAGCAGGAAGAAGAAGGCGCTCAACTGCAGGCGGATGCGCGCGATCACGGCGGTCAGCCGGCGACGGAGATCCTGCGGATCGAACGCTTCGCCAGGTCCATGCTCCCCAGACCCAGGGCCTGGGCCAAGGGCAGATAGGAGACGTCCTCGGGTTTCATGTCCAGCATCCTCGCGCAGGCGGTGTCCGCGAGGACGGGGTCGGGGGAGAGCACCTGCATCCGCTTCAGCAGCAGGTCTTCGGAGGAGACGCCGCGCGGCCCGTTCTCCATCATGACGATGTAGGCGTCCACGACGTTGAGGTCGGGCTTGCGCACCAGGGGGAACTCCGCGATGGCCTGATGCAGGCCGTGCCGGTGCCAGTAGCTCCGGTCCCAGACCACGCCCATGAGGTTCTTCAAAGAGGCGGTCATCCGGCCGCCCCCGTGGCTCTTCAGGATGGGGACGTTGATCACCACGTCGGAGTCGAGGTACAGCCGGTGCACCTCGACCTCCTTCAGCACTTTTCCCCCGGGGACGGGGACCTTGCGGTAGTCGCTCCGCCGGGAGGCGGTATGCATGACGCCCTGGTTGTCCCGGACGGCCTTCTCGATGCCGGAGCGCTCGTAGCAGGACTTCTCGGTCTCGACGGAGTGGTCGCAGACCGCGACTTCCCTGGCCCCGGCATCGTAAGCGGCGCGGACGACCCGGCCCACCAGGTCCGGGTTCGTGTCGGCGCCTTCGATGGGGGTCTTGTCCCAGCCGATGTTGGGCTTGACCAGGACGAGGGTCCCCTTCTTCACGAAGCGCTTCATGCCGCCCAGGGCCTCGATGCCGGCCTCGAACATCTGCACCGGGGAGCCGTCCTTGACGGCGACCAGGTCCGGGAGGGCGGCGGGCCCAGGGGGCGGCTTGGCCCATGAGCGGCGGCCGGGGAGTCCATCCAGGAGCGCGGCTGAGCCCGAGGCGAGGAGGAGCCGGAAGAAGCCGCGGCGGTTCATGCCGAGATGATAGCGGAAACAAAGAGGGCGAGGAAAGCTACAATACGGGCCGCACGGCTCGCGGCCGCGAAGGGGCGGTGCACCGGGGGAAGTCCCATGGCGCTTTCCGACGTGGACATCCGTGCCTGCCTGAAGAAGAAGCTCATCCGGATCGAGCCGCTCCATCCGTCCCAGATCGGTCCCGCCTCGGTGGACCTGACCCTCTCCGACGAGTGGTACAGCTTCAAGAAACGGCTGATGGGGAAGCCCGTGGACCTGAGCCGGACGCCGTTCACGGAGGCGTTCCACATGAAGCGGGCGAGCTGCAAGACCCTCGCCCCGGGAGAGCTGTGCCTGGGAAAGACGGTCGAGAAGATCACCCTGCCCCCCGGGATCATCGGAAAGCTCGAGGGGCGGTCCCGCTACGCGCGGATGGGGCTCATCATCCACATCACCGCCGCGCTCGTCCATCCCGGCAGTTCCAACCACCAGGTACTGGAGATCGTGAACCTCGCTCCGTTCCCCGTGGTCCTGCGCTCCGGGATGCGGATATCCCAGATCCTCTTCGAAGAGATGCGGACCCCGACCGCGCGGCCTTACGCGAAGTTCGGCCAGATCGCGAGGCGGCAATAGGGCCGTGGCGGAGGCTCCCGCGTTCTACTCGGTGCTGATCGCCGAGGAGGCGGACCTCCGGCCGGCCGACATCGCCCGGGCCCTGGCCGCGGCGCGCCAAGTCCCCTTCCAGGACATGATGCACTCGGCGCGCCGCTGCTGGGGCATCGTGGAGGAGCGGCTGGGCAAGGCGGAGGCCGCGGCCGCGGCCGCGGCGCTGAGCGGGGCCGGGCTGCGCGCGGCGGCCATCCCCGGCAGCCTGGTCTCGGAGCTTCCCGAGGCCGAGCCGGTGCTCCGCATGCAGTTCTCCTCCGACGGGCTCTTCCCCGAGACCCGCGCCGGCGGGGGGCGCGTGCCCTGGACCCGCCTGGCCCTCATCGCGGCGGCGGGGTTCCGCCAGGCCGAAGCCCCCAAGCCCGCGGCGGGAGAGGCCCTCGAGCCGGCCAAGAAGCTCCTCAAGCTCGGCTTCACGCTGGCCACGGGGCTGCCCACCAGCCTGGGGTTGGGGAAACCTCCGCTCGCGCCGACGGCGCCGGGGGCGGAGCTTATCCTGTTCTTGGACCTCGTCCTGCGGGATCCGGAGCGGCGCCTGCGCATCGAGGGGGCGCGCTTCGATTTCTCCGGCCTGAAGAAGCGGATGCTCTACGACGTGCTGGGAAACTGCCGACAGCTCACCGCGGACCTGGCGGCGGCGGCGCCCGCCGCCCGGAGGAACCGGGGCGCCCGGGTCTTCATCGAGAGCCGGCCTCTGCGGGAGATGGGCTACGACGCCCTGTCCGACCTGGAGCGCGAGTGCCGCTGGCTGAGGACCCTGGAAGCGCTGCGGCCCTGAGGCCTACTTCAGGAAGGGCGCGAAACAGCGCTCGACCTGGTCGAGTCCTTTCTTCTTCATCGCCAGGGAGGCGTTGTCGGCGAAGCAGTCCAGGTGGACCAGGGCGTTCACCGTGGCGTCGTTCGGGCAGGCGGCGGTCAGCCGCTGGCAGAAACAGCGGTTGACGGTCCGGACGTCCTCGGAAAGCCCCACCAGTCCCTTCATCTCCCAATCCGGCTTGAGCTTGCGCCGGGCCCGGAAGTGCTGGGCCAGCATGTAGGTCGCGAGCTGGCGGTGCAGGTTCTGCTGGAGCGTGGCGAAGGGCAGATGCGTGTACACCATGGGCCGCAGCTTGTCCAGGACGGGACAGCCGCAGGTGGGCATGCAGACCGCGACCAGCGAGCTCATCCCCAAAGAGAGCGGGCCGCGCTTGGTGTAAGTGTGGCTCTGGGTGCGGATCTCGATGTCCACGGCCTGGCTCGACCGGCAGTCCTTGAACTGCTCGACCACCTCCACCAGGGCACTCGCCGCGGGGCAGTAGGGATGTTCACCCTCGTCCAGGGGGCAGTGCGTGCACTGCTCGAAGCCGAGCCGGGTCCAGTCCGGCTGGCGGTCGCGGGGGCGCAGCTGGAGGCTTAAGGTGTCGTCGTCGACGACGATGTGGAAGAGCTTCAAGGTCCCGTTCGGGAAGCTGAAGCGGTACAGAAACTCCATAGCCCCATTAAAGCAAAACCGGAGGCTCCCCGGTCAGACGGGTCCCGGCGTCACGGCCGGGGGCTCGGCCGCCTTCGGGAGGCCGCGGGGCGCCGGACGGGTGCCCATGCGGGTGTCCCAGACCGCTCCCAGGCCGACCAG
>MGTY01000130.1:11172-20631 GCA_001799695.1 Elusimicrobia bacterium GWA2_69_24 | reverse complement strand
GGCCGCGGCCAGCCGTTCGGAGAGTACGCGGCTGAAGCCCGCCAGGCCCACGAGGGTCCCCGCGCCGAAGGTCAGCAGGGCGATCGGGATGAGGGGGATGCCGAGGATGGACACCGCCAGAAGCACCAGGGCGGGCAGGACCAGCATCAGGATGATGAGGCCGATCCCCGCGGAGCGCCAGAAATCGGATTTCATGGCCGCGGCCACGGTCTCGACCTGTTTGGGGAGGAAGGCCGCGAGGAGGACGAGCAGCAGCCCGACCCCGGCCAGGAAGGCTAGGAAGGCGATCAGGCTGGCCAGGTTCGCCCAGAAAGAGTATTTCTCCGGCAGTTCCGGAAAGCGGCCGTGCCGGCCATAGCGCGCGGCGGTCTGGGTCAGATTTCTGAGCATCGAAAGGTCCATCTGTGAGACCGAGCCCTCGAGGATCGACCCGTCCCTGCGCGTGAGCGAGCCGCCCATCAAGGCGATCCCGCCTTTGACCGTGCTGCTGGATTGGAGGAGGACGTTCCCGCCCAGAGAGGCGATGTCGCCCCCCACTTTGCCCGAGACCTCCACCGCTCCCCCCAAGGAGGCGACGTCGCCGGCGACCTCGCCGGCCACGGATACGGGGCCGCCCAGGCTCGCGACGTCTCCGGAGACCTGCCCGTTCACAGTGATGGAACTGCCGAGGGAGACGCAGTCTCCCCTGACCTCGCCATCGATGGTGATGGGCCCGTCGGCGACGACGTCAACCGCCTTCTGTCCTTTCGGGACGTGGTATGAGCCATGGAACGGCTCATCCCCATGCAACGAGATGCGGGCGGCCTGACCGGCGGTGGGCCGCAGAGCGGCGAGCGTCAGCAAGCCGGCGGCGAAGACGGCCGCGGCAAGAATCTTGGACAGGGGCTTCTTCATGACTTCCTCCAAGCGGCATGGGGTTCGGGTCCGCGCGAAACGGCGAAAAGGATGGCTCCGGCCAAGAGGGCGGCGCAGGCCCACTGCAGGACGAGTTCCGGGCTGAAGCAGCCGGAGGGGCATAAAGTCCGGAACAAAGACAACGACTGCGTACAAAGGATCAGCCCCTTGGCAAGCTGCAGCTTGAGGAGTGCCCCGGCTTCCGAGGGATGCATGGCCAGTGAGAGTGCGTGCAGGGTCCGCTCCGGCGTCCAGTTGAAGAGCAGGGTCCAGAGCACGGCGGCCATCCAGGTGGAGGCGAGAGCGAGGGCCGAGGCCTCGGCCGGCAGGGTCCAGGGAGCCCGGCGGGAGGCGGTCTCGGCGCGCAGAGCCATCATGATCCTCCGGTTGAAGGCCGGCCCGAGGCGGGGCCGGGGCAGCGCGGCGAGCGCTTTGCCCAGGGGATCTCCGGAAGGGTCGCGGTCCATGGCGTTCATCGCTGCAATCCTAAGTACGGGTTCCGGGGAGAAAATGTTTCATCCGCATTCCCCCAGCCCCGCGGCCTCGAGTCCGGTCCGCAGTTTCTCCCGGGCCCGGAACAGGCGGTTCTTGACCGTCCCGCTGGGGAGCTCCAGGATCCTGCCGATCTCCGCATAATCCAGTTCCTCCTGATGCCGGAGGATCAGGATCTCCCGGTAGAGGGGGGGAAGGCTCGACAGGACGAGTTCGATTTCCCGGCTCCGGAGGGAGGCTGCGACCGCGAGTTCGAGGCGCGGGGTCCGTTCGGGAAGTTCCAGAGGAGCCTCCTCGGCGTCCAGGGAGACCAGGGCCGGGTTCCGCGCCCGGTGGAAGTCCATGGCCGTATTGTGCGCGATGGCGAAGAGCCAGCTCAGAAGCGGGCGGGAGGGGTCGTACTGGGACAGGTTCCGGAACGCCTTCAGGAAGGTCTCCTGCGCCAGGTCCTCGGCGTCGGCCGGGTTCTGCGCCAGGCGGCAGAGGAGGCTGAAGACGCGGTCCCGGTAGAGGTCGAGGGTGAGCTCGAACGCGGCGTCCTCGCCGGCGAGACAGCGGCGGACCAGGGAGCGGTCGTCTGCGAGGGGTTCCGTCACTACAGCTAAGAGTACGAAAAAGGCGGGGGAAATGTTTCCCCCGCCTTTTTCGGGAATCCCCCTTGCAGGGGAACGCTTAGAAACGCACGTCCGACCGGACCTGGGTGGTCCGGACCGCCGTCCCGTACGCGTCGAAGGTCTGCTTCATGACCACGACGATGCGCATGTTGTCGTTGGGGTGATAGGCGATCTCGGCCGCGATCACCGAGTCCGGGTTGCGCGTATGGCCGAGCTGCCGCGCATTGTAGACGTGCCGCCGCTCGTAAGTCGCCGCCGCGTCGACCTTGCCCATGAGCAGGGACGGGTCGGTCCGGGCCTCGCCGCGCACCCGGGGGTAAATCTGCAGGGGGTCGTTGGTCATCTTCTCGTAGGTGCCGCCGATCTTGATGAGGTTGAGGATGTTGGCGTAGACCTGGGCGTAGGGCCCGACCTGCCGCGGCGTGTCGGAGTTCGCGAGCCCTGCCGCCTTGTGCGTGCCCGAGGAGCGGTCGATCTCGTAGAAGCCGTCGAAGAAGTTCGGGACGAAGTTCCGGTCCACCGAGCGCATCTCCGCGCGCCAGTCGAGGAACAGGAGCTTGCCCAGCAGGCCGCCGGCGTAGCCCATCCCGTGGTTCTTCACGCCGCGGTCGGTGTAGTACTTGCCCAGCTCCATCTGGGCCGCATCGCCGTAGAGTTTGGCCGATATGAGGTCGTTGGTGAAGATGGGCAGCTCGACGTCGGCGCCGTAGACGGCGACCTGGTCGCTGTCCACGTCCCGGTTCCCGTCCGGGTTGCGGTCCATGACCGCGCTGACTCCGACCGCGGTGTTCTTGAGCACCGGCAGGCCCGAGCCGTAGATGGGCCGCACGAACACGCGGCCTCCGTTGACGCTGCCGTTCTGGAGGTCGCCGACCATGCCTTCGGCGCCGGCCCACCCCGCGTCGAACGCGAGTTCCGCGCCCACGCGCCGGGTGTCCGGATAGCGCACCCGGTTGGAGTAGCCGCCCATGATGAAGCCGTGGCCGATGGTGACGTTCGACAGCCCGCCCAGGCGGGCGTAGAGGGGGTCGCCCTTCTTGGCCCAGCGGACGTACCAGATCTTGGAGAGCCAGTCCTCACTGTGGTCCCAGTCCTCGCCGCGGACCTTGCCGTTGGAGTCGAAATACAGGTAGAGGTCGAGCCCCACTCCCAGCTTGTAAAGGGACAGCTCCGGTTGGAGGGCGACCTGGTTGAAGATCTCCGTCTTCCCGGTATCCGGGTTGGTGATGGCGCTCGCCCCGATGTTCCCGCCCATGGACGCGCCCCACTTCTTGTCCGGGTCGGTCTGGGACGGCACCGGCTCCCCTACGGGGATGGTCGTCCCGCCCATGAACTGGGCGCGGGCTCCGGCCGCGAACAGGCATAACTGAAGGACGATGGACAGCGTGAGCTTCATGAACACCTCCTGAATGTGCCGGACTGGGCCTGCATGACAGTGGAGCCTAGCATAAAGCCCGCCCGCCGGGCACCGCCCATGGGTCCAATGTTCCTTAATAGGTTAGGTCTCCAGACCCTGGATTCCGGGTGGAACCGGGCGCATCCTTGCGGGAGATGCGGTTATCAGCAGCCCTCGCGCTCCTCCTGACGGTGTCCGGGATCCTGGCGCTGCCCTCCCGGGCCGCTGACCCGGCCCTGGTCGCCTCCATCGAGCGCTACCTGCGGGAGGATGAGAAGGCCATCCTCTCCTCCCTGCTGACCCGCGGCGACTACAACGCGCAATTCGACGGGGACGCGCGCGCCGCTCAGAAGGACGCTCATCAACTCAAGCTGGTGCTGGACAAATGGCGCGGGCGCATGGCGGCATTCTCCTCCCGCGACCAGGCCGCCCCCGATCCCGACCTGGAGGGGACCTACCGCAGCTACCCGGACCTGCTTACTCCGGCGATCCGCGCCTATCTCGCCCGCCGCCTGCGCGGCATGCGCGAGCTCGGCCGCACGGATCCCAAGATGCAGGACGCCTTCGAGTCTTTGCGCGACTACCTCAAATCCGTCCAGGACGCCCTGGATGGGAACAACGGGAAGCTCACCTGGTACACCAAGAAGGTCGTCGCCGGCATCTTCGACAAGTACCGGGAGGACCTAAGGGATTATCTGGGCACCGAGTTCGCCCGCAACGGGCGCCGGGACGGGCCGGCCGCGGAGCAGGAATTGGCCCGCCTGGCCGAAGCCGAGCGCAAGGCCGCGGCCGACCGCAAGGCGGAGCTGGAACGCAAGGCCGAAGCGGAGCGCCAGACGGAGCAGAAGAGGCTCGCCGAGGCCGAGCGCCGCGAGAGGGAGGCCGCGATTCTCCCGCCGACTGCGCCGCGCAAACCGCGTCAGCCCAAGGCTCCCGTCCCCCCGGTCTCGTCCACGGGGACCGCGGTCGGCGCGGAGAACGCGGAGACCGCCCGCCGGCAGGCTGAAAACGCCCTGGGCGACGCCGCGGGCGCGGCGGAGCGCAATCAGCGAGCTTTCGACGGAGGCGTCGCGGGCGGTACCCAGGGGCATGATCCGGTCGTGGTCGACCCCGGGGCCGGGACCCCCGCGCGCTCGGGACTCGTCCCCCCCGCGATCGGCGGCGGGACGCCGGACCTGGCCGTACAGCCGCCGCCCCCGGGCGACGAGAGCGAGCTCATGGACACCATCAAGGGGGCCAAGGGCAAGGGCTCCAAGTCCTGGCTCGAGCACGCCCCCAAGGCGGCCGGGGCCCTGCTCGGGGCCGGGATCGGTTTCCTCGTGGGCGGACCCGTCGGGGCCTTGGTCGGCGGCATCCTGGGGCTCCTCGCCGGCTGGCTCGGCGGAAAGCTGCTCCTGAAGTGACCCCCCACTAAGCTACACTGTCCCCTTGGCTCGGCACGAAGTCCCCCTCTGGCAGTCCATCCCGTTCCGGGCGGCGGTGACCGCCGCCGCGTTGGCCGCGACGGCGCTTCCCCGCCGGGTCGAACTTCTGGCCGGACGCCTGCTCGGACGCCTGCTGGGGCTGTTCGCCCGCCGGCACCGGGCCGTCACCGAGGACAACCTGCGCCGCTGCCTGCCGGAGCTGAGCGAGGCGGAGCGCGGCGTCCTGCTCCGGCGCAACTTCGAGCACTTCGGCATACTGGCGTTCGAGATCCTCCACATGTTTTCCCCGGTCCCCGGGCATTTCCGGCGCTACGTCGAAGGGATCTCGGAGCTGAGCGGGCGCGAAAACTGGGAGAAGGCCCACGCTAAGGGCAAGGGAGTGCTCTTCACCGGCAACCACGTGGGCAACTGGGAGATCGTCGGGGCGCAGGCGGGGCTGCAGGGGATGGATATGACCATCGTCACCCGCAACCTGACCCCGGCTTGGCTGCATCGGGCCATCGTGGGCGCCCGCCTCTCCGTCGGAGTGCAGTCGGCCCTGCCCCCTAAGACCCTGCCCATGGTCCTGCGGGCCCTGCGGCGCGGCGCGGCGGTCGTCTTCGCGATGGACCAGTACGCGGCCCCGGACATCGGCGGCATACCGGCGCGCTTCTTCGGCTACCGCGTGGATACGCTCGGCGCCATCGCGGTCCTGGCCCGCAAGACCGGCGCGGCGATCGTGCCCGGCTCCTCCTGGCGCGACGAGGCGGGGATCGTCCATGTCTTCGTGGATCCGGAACTCGAGCTGGGGGACGCCGCCGCGGATCCCGCGGCCGCGACCCAGCTCATCGCGGGCAAGGTCGAGTCCTACATCCGCGCCCACCCCGAGCAGTGGACCTGGGGCCACCGGCGCTGGAAGCACGTGGACTGGCTCGACCGGGTCCCTGGGGTCTGAGGCCCCGGCCGGGCTTCAATAACCGACGACGTTCTTCCCGAACGCCCTGGCGGAGTCGCAGTCGTCGATCTGCACCCGCAGGCGTCCGGCCGCGGCGTGTCCCGCCGAGCCGTTCTTGACCACCTTGGAGAGGCTGTCCCCGTTGAGCAGCAGGAAGAATTTCCCGGCCACCAGGCAGTCCGGCGCGCCCGGGCTCACCCGGGACTCGCCCAGCGCCTGAGTGATCTCGGCGACCCGCATGCCGATCTTGAGCTTCCCGGGGACGGCCTGGTTGGTCTTGTCGATCTCGGCGTGGATGGCCTCGATGGCCGCCTGGAGCTTGCCGATCTCGGCCCGCTTGGCCTCGAAGTCCTTCAGGGTCTCCGACTTGGAGCGGATCTCGCGGTCCAGCGCTTCCAGTTCGGTACGCTTCCGGGCGATCTCGGCTTCGATGACGGCCATGCGCGCCTTCTTCTCCTCTTCGAAGAACTCCAGCAGGCGCTTGCGCTCTTGCTCGAGCTCCGCCTGCCGGTCTTTCTCGGAGCGCAGGACCTCCTTGACCAGGGAGGCCACTTTCTCGGTCTTCGGGATCTGGCGCGAGGAGCCGCCGAGGATGGTCCCCTTCTGCAGGTCCTTGGCCTTGAGGGAGATGTCGATGGACTCCCCGAGGTCGGTGACCGTCCCATAGACGATGACGCCGGCGCCCAGCATCTTCCCCATCCGGGCGATCGAGGACTCGTCGACCATCCCGCTCTGCTGGAGCTGGAACTCTTCCGTGGCAAGGTCGATCCGGCGGCGGTCGATGACCGTGAGGGGGAGCTTGCGCGAGGACAGCTCGATCTGCAGCTTGTCGGATAGGAACCTGCCGAAGTAGGAGATCCGGTTGTCCAGGTCGCAAAGGTCGACTACCAGTACCCGGCTGTCGGCCGGGAGCAGCGGGGCGACGTCGTCGACCGCGCCGCGGACCGCGGCGTCCGCCAGCGGGCGCGCCCCCCAGGCGCATCGGGCGCCGGGGAGGCTCAAAAGGAGGCAGGCTATCAGGACCGGTGTTCGCATGGCCACAATATATCATAGCCCATAGAGGCCCTCTGGAGGAGTGGGAGGTCCGCTAGCGCTCGAGCCGGCGCCGCCGGGCGGCCATGGGCGAGAACACGGCCTCGGACAGGAAGAGTCCGAAGAGGAGGCTGGTGAGAGCCAGGGCGATCCGGCGGGGGACCTCGACGATGTCGACGACCGAGCTCAGCACCAGGATCATCCCGAAAACGGTCCCCAGCAGCCCCATGGCGACCGAGCAACGCGCCGCATAGGCCGCCGCCGCCGCGGAGCGCGGGGCGAAGAGCTCCCGCAGGGGATAGGCCGATCCCATCAGGGCGGCGGTGCCGAGTACGACGATGGCTAAGGCCTCCAGGTTGAGGAACGGCCGGAACCCGAGCGGTCCCTCCGAGATGAATATGACGAGTACGAGCAGGAGCACGAGTACGGACGGACCGGCGACGGAGGCCGCCAAGGCTGGTTTCGCGTTCATGTTTCCCCCACGGCAGAGCATAGCCGCGCTCCTCGCGGAGTGCAATTCACAGCCCTGTTACCGGCGGCAACACCGCTGTTACCCGCCGTCCCGGGGATTAAGTTTCTTAAGTTGTCCGGGAGAAACTTAAACAACTTAATCCCCGGGACCAAAGAAGTATTGACCGGGACGCGGGGGGGACCTATACTCAACGATATGAGGAAAGGATGCCTCGCTTCGGCGCTGCTCCTGTGCGCCGCGCTCGTCTCGGGGGCGGCCGCGGCCGAGGACGGCTGGCCGGACCTGTCCTCCCCGCCCAAGGCGACCGGAGGCGGCGAGAAGGACGCGGCCGTCATCGTGGGGGTGGAACACTACTTCAAGGTGGAGCGCATCCCGGGTGCGCGGCAGAACGCGCAGGACTGGCACGCCTACCTGACCGAGACGCTCGAGATCCCTTCCGAGAACGTCGCGCTCCTGCGCGATGAAGAGGCGACGCTCGAGCTGATGCGCCAGACCGCGGCGGAGAAAGCCCAGGCCGTGAGGCCCGGGGGGACCCTTTGGTTCGTGTTCATCGGCCACGGCGCGCCCGCCCAGGACGGCAAGGACGGCGTCCTGGTGGGGGTCGACGCCCAGCAGCGGGCGGACAGCTTGTTCTCGCGCAGCCTGTCCCGGGACGAGTTGCTCGGCATCCTGTCCAAGGGCAAGCAGGCCAAGACCGTGGTGCTCATAGACGCCTGCTTCAGCGGCCGCTCGGCTTCCGGCAAGGCCCTGATCCAGGGGCTGCAGCCGCTGGTGATCCTGGCCCGTAATGCGGGGGCTTCGGATGCGCGCACCATCCTCATGACCGCGGCCAAGGCGGACCAGTTCGCGGGTCCCCTGCCCCGGTCCTCCCAGTCGCGGCCCGCGTTCAGCTATCTGGCTCTGGGCGCCCTGCGGGGTTGGGCGGCGGACGCGAAGGGGAAGGTAAGCGCGTCGGGCCTGGTGGACTATGTGACCAAGGCGCTCATGCTCGCCAAGGACCGGACCCAGACGCCCGAGCTCGCGGCCGGGGCGGGGGACGCGGTCCTGGCGGTGGGACGGGAGTCCGCGCCCAACCTGGCCCGGATAGACCGGGAGGGGGCGAAGACGGGGATCGATTTCCAGGTGTCGAGCCTGCCGTCCGTGCCCCGGGCGGAGGCGCCCAAGGAGATGTCCGCGAAGCTCTCCGGTATCGACCTGGGCAGCATCGACGTGGAGGCGCTGGGGAGATACGACGAAGCCTTCAAGTTCGACAAGGGGGAGTCCTCGCCGGAGGCTAAGGCGGCCAAGTGGCGGGCCCTGGCGAAGGCGGCCCCGGCCTACGCGGCCGTGGCGCAGAAGAGGGCCGAGGAGTGGGAGCTCTATCTGGCGGAGCAGAAGGGGGCGGCGGAGGCCCAGCAGAAGCTCATCGGGGCGCGCGACGCGGATTGGGCGAAGCTCTCCCGCCTCCTGGCCTATGACGTCGTGCCCAAGAAGGACAAGAGCCGCTGGTGCCTGCAATTCGCCGAGGCGTATGCGGATTCCCCCGGGATGGCGCCCGAGACGGCCAAGGCTCTTACCCCGTACGTGGCGCAGGGTCCGGTGCGGGCCAAGCTGGAGTCGCTGACGGCCGGGCCGCCGAAGCCGGCGCCGGCCGACGCCGGGATCAGATGGGTGGCGATTCCGGGCGGAAGGCTGAACATGGGGACGGGGAAGGATAACGAAGCCCCGGCGCATCGGGTGCGCGTGAAGGGTTTTCAGATGGCCAAGACCGAGGTGACGGTGGCGCAGTACCGGGCCTGCGTGGACGCGGGAGCCTGCACGGCCCCGGAGGCCGGTCGGAACTGCAACTGGGGGGGGCGGGGGAAGGCCGCCAAGCTGGTGAATTTCGTGGCGAAGAAGATCAAGCGCGGGAAAGAGCCCGCACCGGAACAGGCGGCCGGCGGGAAGGAAGACCATCCCGTCAACTGCGTGGACCGGAACCAGGCCAAGACATTCTCGGAATGGGTCGGAGGGCGGCTCCCCACCGAGGCCGAGTGGGAGTACGCGGCGCGGAGCGCGGGGAAGGACTGGAAGTATGCCTGGGGCAACGAGGCGGCGACCTGCGAGCGGGCCGTGATCTCGGACCGCGGAGACGGCTGCGGCAAGGATTCGACCTGGCCCGTCTGCTCCAAGGCGAAGGGGAACACCGAGCAGGGCCTGTGCGACATGTCGGGCAGCGTCTG
>MGTY01000130.1:6501-11116 GCA_001799695.1 Elusimicrobia bacterium GWA2_69_24 | reverse complement strand
CGTCGGCTTCCGCCCCGTGCGGGCCGGTCAGTAGCCGGAAAGCCTGAGAACCTGCCGGAGGTTGGCCCCGGCCGGCGCGAAGCGGGGGTCCCTCCTCAGGACCGAGCGATAGCGCGCGGCGGCTTCGCGATAGCGCCGCTGACGCGCCAAAGTGTTGCCCAGGTTGAATTCGGCCTGGATCATGCCCGGGGCGATCCTCACCGCCTCGACATAATGCCGCCGGGCCCGCTCCAATTCTCCCCGGTTGGATAGCGAGTTGCCCCAATTGTAGTGGGCCAGCGCCCGGGCGGCCGGGACCGACAGCGCCTCTCGGAAATGGGACTCAGCCTCCGCGGCGCGACCCCGTCCATCGAGCAGGAGCCCCAGGTTGTTGTGGGCCAGCCCGTAGGCCGGGGCCAGGCGCAGGGCCTCCGCGTACGCGGCCTCCGCCTCGGGGACGCGGCCCTGCCTGGCGAGCTGAGCCGCCAGGTCGAAATGCGTCTCGGCGCAATCGACGCATCCGGAGAGAGCCTGGCGCAGGAGCCGCTCGCCCTCGGCCTGCTCCGCGGCGGGTCCCTCGGAAAGCAGCCGGCCCAGGCGGCTGCGCAGCAGCCGCGACGGGTCCAGGGCCAGGCCGGCGCGCCAGAGCGCGATGGCCTCCTCGCGCCGGCCCAGCCGGACCAGGGCGGCGCCCAGGTTCTCCCGGGCCCGCAGGTAGCGCGGCGCCGACGCGACCGCGGCGCTCAAGCGGGATACCGCCTCCTCCCAGCGTCCTTCCTGCCCCGCGGTCACGCCGAAGTTATTGAGCGCCAGGGGGCAGTCGGGCGCCTGCATCGCCGTGTGCGTCCACAAGGTCCTGGAATCGCGCCAGATGTAGGTCTGCCGCCAGGAAGCGGCGCCCAAAGCGGCCAGGATGAGGCTCGTCGCGGCCAGGGCGGCGGTCCGCTGCGGCCGACCAAGAGAGGCTGCCTGTCCGACCAAGGCCCCGAAAAGGACCGCCAAACCCAGGCAGGGCAGATAACTGTGATGTTCCCAGGCGCTGGCGGGTATGCCGTTCGGGATGATCCCCACCACCGGGGACAGGATGATGGCGTAACAGGCGAAAGCCGCCGGGACCGCGGGCCGGCGCCGCCCGGATCGCCATATGGCGGCGGCCGCGGCGAGGACGAGAGCCCCGCAGGCGACGGATTCCCAGGACCAGCGGCCGAACCAGGTCTGCGGGGGATGATAGGGCGAGAGCGGGAAGGGCCAAAGGGTCTTCATGGGATAGAAAAGAAGGCCGTAGAGGCTCTGTCCGATGCGCCAGGCCGGCGCGTGCACCCGATGGCCCCATTGCGCTCCGCCGATGCCAGCCTCCGCGGTGTTGGCGGCCAGACCGAATGCGGCCAGGGACAGGCCGCCCGCGGCCAGGAAGAAATACGGCAGGACCGACAGCCAGACGGGCCGCAGGGGCGGCGCCAGCCAGCGTCTCGGGTCCGCGGGCAGTCGCCGGAGCGGATAGACCTCCAGGATCAGGAGGACGCAGGGCAGGGTCACCGCGGAGATCTTGGCCGTCAGCGCGAGCGCGAACGCGGTCAGCGCCGCCGCCTCCCAGCCCGCGCGGCCGCGCCCCTGCGCGGCCTTGAGCCGCGCGAACACGGCCGCCAGCCACAGCATCCCGGACAGCACGTCCTTGCGCTCGGTGGCCCAGGCCACCGACTCGACGCGCAGCGGGTGCACGGCGAAGAACAGCGCCGCCGCGGCCGCCGCGACCGCGTGGTCGACGGCGCCGCGGGAACCGTCCCCCGCGGCTTCCAGGAGCTGGAGGACCACGGCGTAGAACACGAGGGCCGCGGCCGCGTGCAGGAGGACGTTGGTGAAGTGGTAGCCGGCGGGTTCGAGTCCCCAGAACGCATGGTCGACCGCGAAACTGAGCCAGGTGAGCGGCAGCCCGAGCCCGCCGCGGACGGAGGTCAGCATCCAGCGCAGGTTGGCGAGGGTCAGGCCGCGGATGAACGGGTTGTCGCGGATGTAGATCCCGTCGTCCCAATCCACGAAGCCGTTGCCGAGCGAGGGGGCGAAGGCGGCGAGGGTCCCTGCGACGACGAGGGTCCCGAGGGCCCAGCGCCAGGCCTTGTCGCCGGGGCTATGCATGCTACCGCGGGAAAACTCCCTGGAAATACTTCCCGCCCAGCTTGAAGGAGCCCAATCTGCCGGTCTTCGCGAAGGCGACCTTCCCGGCGTGGGAGATGATGGAGAAATTCGCCTCGTCGCCCGGCTTGACCGGGAAGTGCACGAATCGGACCCTGCCGGCCGCGGCCCTATCCAGGCCGGCCAGAGCGGCGCGGATATGGCGGACCGTGCGCTTGGTGCCGACGTCAGCCCCCGGCAGGATGGTGACCTCCGCGTCCGGCCAGGATATCCCTTCCTCCCGGAGGACATTCTCCAGGACGCGAGCGGGCATGTCCTCGGTGATATGGGCCATGAAATGCCGGCCCTGTCGCCGGTCGCTGATGACCAGGGCCGCGCAGTTGTAAAGGCCGAAGGTCTCGATGGGATGGTCCAGCGGGGCTCGGTGGAAGGTCGGGAAGTTCAGCAGGGTCGTTCCCGCGCGCTTGGCCCGGGGACCCTCGTACGGGCGCAGGACGACCGAACCCGGACCGACATAGCCGCTCTCCGAGCGGCTCAGGCGGACCGGCCGGACCGGGACCGGGGCGACCCGGGATTTGTCCGCCGCTTTCGCGTCCAGCCCGGAGCCGCCCAGCCCCGCTATGAGCAGGGGCAGTCCCGCGGACGCGGCCCGGCGGGCCCGGGCCTGCTTCTCGCCGCTGATCCTGTCGCTCGCCCAGGTCTCGACCATCCCGCGCAGACCCGCGCGCTGTCCGTCCGTCATGGGCAGGACGGCCAGGGCTTGGATGAAGGCTTCCATCCAGGCGGGGCCGCGGGCCAGGACGAGCGAAGGTCTTACGCGCGGCAGGCGCTCGAGCAGGAAGCCGACCAGGCGCTCGGCCGCGGCGGGGGACAAGAGCGCCAGGCGCTGGAGCGTCGCCAGGGGGCGCGGCGACATGAGGAAATCGTTCAGTACGTTGGGCCGGCGGGTGTTGAGGAGTACCTCGAAGAACCGGGCCAGGGCGGCCGGCCGGATGAGTCCCAGGGCCGAAAGGGCCGCGTCGCGCGAAGCGGCGGCCAGCGGGGAGCCGGCCGCGACATGGTTGGTCAAAGCGAGCCAGCCTTCCCACAGCGGCGCGCCGCGGGTGAACGCCTCGGCCAGGCGGGGCTCTCCTCCCGCCAGGACGAACACCGGGTGGCCCAACGGGACGCCCTGCAGGCGCTCCGGGGCCAGGCGGTCCAGCGTATCCAGGACGGCGCCTTCACCGCCCTTCCGGTAGATCCCGTGCCAGAAGCGCAAAGTGCCCTCGGTGTAGTGGTTGCGTCCGTGCAGCATGCGCAAGCGCCCCTTCTTCCAGGTGCGCAGGTCCTGGACGTCGGCCTCGGACCAGCCCAGCTCTTCGCGGGCGGCCAGGGCCTTGTCGATCATGAGCAGCTCGAGCATGACCGCGAAGCCTTCGTTGACCGCGTCGAAGGCGGTGAAGCCGTTGGCCGGGTCCGGTTTGGCGCCCGTGCGTTCGTAGAACAGGGCGTGCGCGTATTCGTGGAAGGCGGTGACCAGGCGCATGAGCCGGCTGTCCATGCGCGGGACCCCTGGGAAGGGCGGCGCTACGCGGGACCTTTCGCGTCCGGGGACGGGGAGGTCCGGTCCCTCGAGCGCGATCTCCGCGGGGCCCTCGCTGGGGATCTGGAACGAGCCGCCGGAGGCCGCGTCCGGCTTGAACGACATCCTCATCGGCAAAGCGCGGTAGAAAGCGGGGAAGAAGCGCGCGTAAAGACCGCGGACCTCCCCCAAAGTGGACATCAGGTCCCGTACCGTCAGCGTGCGCTCGGCCTGCTGGACCAAGGCTGCGATGGGCGACGGGCCTTCCGGTCCCGGAGCGGTCAACAGTGCGCGGAGGGACTGGAGGCGCTCCGGCGAGAGCTTCCGGCCGGAGCCGGCGGCGAATCGCCGCAGCAACTCTCCAGTTGGGTCCGGGGTGGGGGCGACCTCCTCCCGCGCCAGGAAGGCCAGGGTCTCCTGGTCGGCGAGGGCGAAGGCGGCCAGGTGCAGCGCATCGGACGCTTCTTGCGGCAGTTCGAATCCGCCTTGAGGCACCCAGGCGTCCTCGGAACGCACGATGGAAGCGTCCTCTCCCTCCTTCGTCTTCTGCGAACCCGAGAAGAACCGGTCCAGCAGGGCGGCCTGTTCCGCGGGCGAGGGCTCTTGCGCGGCGTCGCCCAGTCGGGACGCGATCTCCCGCGCCCCTGCGAGCGCAGGCGGAGCCTCGCCGGTCTTCCGCGTCGGCGCCGTACCGTGTCCTTCCTCGGTTCGGACACCGGGGCGGCCCGCGGCCGGGAGGCCTGGTCTCGCGGCCTCCGCGATGACGGCCGTCGGCGCGGCGGCAGCGGTGCCTGGTCCGGCCACCGTCCGGGGCTGGACCAGCAGGGGGAGGATCGGAGCAAGCCCGAACCGCATCCCGCCGGCGCTCAGGGCAGCGCTGGCCGCGGGGCGGGTGAGACTGCCGGCCGCGAGGCCGGCAAGTCCCGCGCCGCCGAGGGACGGCGC
>MGTY01000130.1:0-6472 GCA_001799695.1 Elusimicrobia bacterium GWA2_69_24 | reverse complement strand
GCCTAAAGGCCTGCGCGCCTCGCATCGCTTCGGCTCGCTCCAAAATCGCCTCCGGCGAAATGTCCATATTATTGATTTCCAACCCCTATGGCAATGGTAACAGGAAACCGCGTCCGGCCCCTGGGCCGTGCGGCCCAAGCCGGACCAGGAAAAGGACCTCCCGCCTCGGGGACCTGAGGGGCTCCTTACGCGCCTAGCGCGCCTCCACCATCCCAATGTAGTGTACCCAACGCTTCTTTACATTTAGAAAGCGGTCATACCGGCGCCAGCCGGTATCCCGCGTGCGGAACGGATCCAAGAATCCCGTTCTGGCGCCTGGACCCCGGACTGTGCCCGGGCACAGTCGCCCAGAAGGTTCGGGCTAGCCGTCATACCGGCGCCAGCCAGCAGCCAGCGTGCGGGACGGATTCAAAACATCCTGTTCTGGCGCCTGGACCCCGGCCTTCGCCGGGGTGACGAATGTAATCGGACTCATGACTCACTTCGCAAATGGACGCGCCGAAGAATGCCCGGCGGGGAAGATCAGCGGAAGAGTTCGAGCAGGCGCTGCCAAAGGCCGCGCGGGGCGGGCTGCGGGACCTCGAACTGCTGGGCGGTGGGCAACTTCGCGGCGGGCTGCCGGCCCGCGGGCTGAGCGGCGGCGGACGGCTTGGCGCCGGGCTTCACCCCCGGCGTCCAGCCGAGTTCCACGGAGAGCTCGCCGAAAAGCGAGTTGGCTTTCAGGGCGAGGATCTGGGCGAAGGCGTCCACCTGGGTGATGGCGTTGGGCACCGCATCGCGGCCGAGGATGGCGGCGATCCCATCGGCCTCCCCCGCCTCGGTCTTGTTCTTCTCGTCGCTCCGGAAGCGGCGGATGAGATGGGCGAAGACCTCGTGCAGCGGGGCGAGCGACTCGGCGAGCTCGGCCCGCGAGGCTTCCAGCGAGCCGCCATGTTTCTGGAGGATCATCGTGGCGATGCGGCGCGAAAGGTCCAGCGAGCTGACGAAGGGCGGCAGGCCGGCCAGGTAGGGCTTGAGCTTGCGGCCCACCGGGCAGCCGCTCGCGAATACCGCGAGCTGGACCAGGGTGCCGCCGACCGCCTGCAGGGGCCACTCGACCGTCTGCGAGCGGCCTTGCTCGTCGATCGCCGTGGCCTTCACCTTCTCGAACGATTGCCGCGACCGTAGCTTGCTCAGGGTCGTCTGCAAGGACAGGGCCGCCGGACAGGTCCGCATGAAGTCCTGCAGCGGGCAGCAGGGGCATTTGTGGAAGGGCAGGTCGGTCCACGGCTCCGGCGCTTCCAGCATCAGAGGGATGTGCGTGCCGGTGGGCTTGCGCTGGATATGGAGCATCTCCATCGACCCGTCCGCGAAGGTGATGGAGAGCTGCTTGTACCAGCCGTCCGGCATCATTTCCATGGCAAGTAAGTGTAGCGGGATAAAACGCCCGCGGCAAGAGCGCGGCCAACCCGGCCCCATCCCGGGCAGGCTCACCGGTCCGGCTTGCTCTCCAGCAGGCGTGCGATGCAATTCATGAGCTGGTCCGCGGTGAAGGGCTTCGGAAGGACGTCTTGAGCGCCGAGTTTCTCGGCGTCGAGCCGGATATCATCGTCCACGCAGACGCCGGACATCATGACTATCGGCACGTTGTTGGACTGGCGTATCTGCCGCAGGGTCTCCCAGCCGTTCTCGGGGCCCAGCACGATGTCGATGAGGATTGCGTCGAATTGCTGGCCGGCTAGGGCTGCGAGTGCCTCCTGCGTGCTGCAGGCCGGCAGCGCGGCTAGGCCGTGCATCTTCAGGGTCCGTGCGATTACGTCCCGGACGTAATGCTCATCGTCGACTACCAGGATGCGCTGCATGGCTTGAGCCTGATTGACAATATAGCTCAAAGTTACTAAGATTACAATACTTATGAATGTTACAGAACGCACATTCACCACTTTCGAGGCGGCCAAGGTCTGCGGCGTCTTCCATACGACGGTCATCAACTGGGTCAATAAAGGGAAGCTGAAGGCTCATTGCACCCCGGGAGGGCACCGGCGCATCCCCTTGGCGGACCTGCTCGCTTTCATGGAGCGGTTCGACATGCCCATCCCCGAGGACCTCATGCAGCGCGCCAAGAGGATACTCATCGTGGAGGACGATCCTCCGGTTCAGCGCATGCTTCTGCGGACCCTGAGCTCTTTGCCCGGGGTCGAGATCCAGACCTGCGTGGGCGGCTTGGAAGCCCTGATGGCTATAGGCAAGGAGGCTCCCGACCTGATCATCCTGGACATCCGCATCCCGCAGGTGAACGGGCTCGAGGTCTGCCGGGTGCTCAAATCGAGCGAGCAGACCAAGCCGATCATGATCGTGGCCATCACCGGGGAACCCTTGCCGGCGCAGACCGAGGCGCTGCTCAAGGATCTCGCGGACGGCTTCTTCCAAAAGCCCTTGCCCACCGCGGCGCTGCGGGCGATGGCCGCGGAGCTGCTGGAGCTGGAGGGGAGCGCCGTCCCCATTCCGGTGCGCTGAAGCAGGAGGGTCCGCCCGTGCCCACACCCGCTATTCCCGCCATCCGTCTGCTGCTCCGGTACCTGGAGCAGGAGGGCGTCGAGTACATCTTCGGCATCCCCGGCGGGCCCATCATTTCCCTATATGAGGCCCTGTTCGATCGTCAGGTCATCAAGCCGATCTTGACCAAGCACGAGGGCGGCGCGGCCTTCATGGCGGACGGCTACGCCCGGGTCTCGGGCCGGATCGGGGTCTGCTGCACCACGACCGGACCGGGCGCCACCAACGCCTTGACCGGCATCGCCGTGGCCTGCGCGGACCATATACCGGTCTTGCTCCTGACCGCGCAGGTGCCCACCCACCAATTCGGCCGGGGGGCGTTCCAGGAAAGCAGCCCGGAGCAGATCGACACGGTGAGCCTGTATCGCCCCGTCACGAAGTGGAGCACGATGATCGCGCATCCGGACTCCACGGGGTTCACCATCCGCAAGGCCTTGCGCCTGCTCACCAGCGGCCGTCCCGGTCCCGTCCATATCAATCTTCCCTGCAATTTCGCCACGCAGCTGGTGCCGGACGAGTTCAGGCCCAGCGCCACTTACCGGTTCCCCACCCGGACCTTCGACCGGGCCGCGGTCCAGGAGGCGGCCGCCCGGCTGCGGGCCGCCCAACGTCCCGTCATCCTGGCCGGTCAAGGGGTCAATCTATCCCGGGCTTGGGGACCGTTGCGCGAGTTGGCCGAGCGGTTCCGCATACCCGTGGCCACGACCTTCAAAGCCAAGGGCGTCATCCCCGAGGACCATCCCCTCGCGCTGGGCCTCTTCAGCCAGTCCGGCGATCCCCGGGTGCGGGATTACGTCGCGGGTCCCGAGACCGACGTCCTCCTGGTGGTGGGGACGAGCATGGGGGAGGCGTCCTCCTGCGGCTGGGACGAGCGGCTCGCGCGGAAGTCCGCGCTGCTCCAGCTCGATATCGACCCGGCCGAGATCGGAAAGAACTTCCCGGTCGATGTCGCGCTGGTCGGCGACGCGGGGACCGTGTTGAGCGAGCTCCGCTTCCAGATGGAGAGGGACTTCCAAAAGGCCCCGATCGGCGCCTTCCCGCGGCGACCCGAGGCCGGCTGGCCTGCGGCCTCCCACGCCGCAGAGGAGCCCGAACCGTCCGGGGCGGCGGCCGGCCCGCTCCATCCCCGGCGCATCCTGCGCGAACTGCGCGAGGCCTTGCCCCGGAACGCGGCCCTGTTCGTGGACAATGGGACGATCCGGGCCTGGGCTGGGCGGCATTTTCCGGTCTACGGGGAGAACTGCTTCTTCGTCAATATGGGGCTGGCCAGCATGGGCTACGGGGTGGCGGGCAGCATCGGCGGCCAGCTCGCGGACCCGAAGCGTCCGGTCGTCGCCCTGGTGGGGGACGCGGCTTTCGCCATGAACGGGATGGAAGTGCACGCCGCCGTGGAGCACGACGTGCCGGTCGTCTGGGTGGTGGTCAATAACGGCGGGCACGGCATGATCTACCACGGCGAACGGCTGCTGTATAACGGCAAATTCCGCAGTTCGATCTTCCGGGAGCGGCTGGATATCCGGCGCATCGCCCAGGCGCTGGGCGCCGACTCCTTTCTGGTCGAGAGGCCCGGGGAACTGGCGCCGGCCTTGCGGGAAGCGCTGGGCCTGCGCCGGCCCTGCGTGATCGAGGTCGCCACCGACCTCCATGCGGTCCCGCCCATGGGGGCGCGGGTGCAGGCCATCCGGCGGGAGTTCGCGGACGCGGTCCCCGGGCCCGCGCTGGCCGCCGTCTCCTGATGACCACTATGAGAACAAACCTAGCAGACGATCACAATAAGCTCCTGGAGGTCGTTTTGGCCTACCGCAGCTCCAAGTGCCTCATGGTCGCGCTCCATTACGACCTGTTCACCTGGATCGCGCGGGGCTGCGCGACGGCTGAAACGCTGGCCCGGAGGCTCCAGCTCGATCGTCGGGCCGTGGGTCTCCTGCTCGACGCCAACGCGGCGCTGGGATTCTTGGTCAAGCGGGGCAACCGCTACGCGAACGCGCGGCTCGCGAAGCGTCTCCTCGTTTCCTCGAGCCCGGAATACCGGGGCAGCAATCTGAAATACCAGGAGGCCACCTGGGACGCCTGGTCGGCGCTCAAGGGCGTCGTCAAGTCCGGCCGCCCCCGGATATCTCTCCTGGAGTGGATCCACAAGGACGCCTTCACGGCGGACTACATCAAGGCCATGGGGGACGTCGCCCGCCTGCCGGCCCGCGACCTGGCGGGCCGGCTCGGCCTGGGGCGCGTCGGACGCACCCTGGACGTGGGCTGCGGCCCCGGCGTCTACAGCGCGGCCATGGTCGAGCGCAATCCGCGATTGGAAGCCGTCCTGCTGGACCTGCCGCGCACCCTGAAGGTCACCCGCGGGCTCCTCAAGCGGCACCGGCATGCCGACCGGTTCCGTTACCGGCCCGCGAACTTCCTGACCGACTCTTTCGGGGAAGGGGAGTTCGACCTGGCCCTCATATCGAACGTGACCCATTGCGAGGACCGCAAGAACAACCTCAAGCTCGTGGAGAAGGCCCACCGGGCCCTGCGTCCGGGCGGCCGGCTCGTGATCCATGATTACGTCTCGGATCCCGGCCTCACCTCTCCCCGATTCTCAGCGATGCTGGCTGTCCATCTGTTGGTGTTTACGGGCAGGGGAAATGTCTACACTCTCAAGGAATATGCGGGTTGGCTGCGCGAGAAGGGCTTCCGGGACATATCCCATGAGCGGATCGCCGTCGACAGCCTGTATCCCTCGACGGCGATCATCGGCCATAAGTAGCTGGCTCCTGGCCGGCGCGTTGCTCGCCGCCGCGGCCTCCCCGCTGTCGGCCTTGGAGCGCCGGGATATCCTGGTCGTGTCCGACGACGTGGCCGACCCGGCCACGCTCGACCCGCCCAAGCAGTTCGTCGAGAAGAACTACACCCTGCTCCAGCAGATGTTCGAGGGTCTGGCGCGCATCGACAACCAGGGCCGGATACAGCCCGCTTTGGCGACCGATTGGTCCTGGCGCGACGCGAAGACGCTCGAACTCCAGCTCCGGCGCGGCGTATCGTTCCATAACGGCGAGCCCTTCGATGCCGAGGCCGTGCGCTTCTCGATCGAGCGCTACCTCGATCCCAAGACCGGCTTCCCGGCGGCGGGGTTCCTCAACTCCATCGAGGGCGTCGCGGTGGTCGACCCCTTCACGGTGCGCATCAAGACCAAGTACCCCGACGGCATCCTCATCAATTGGCTGGCCGCGCTTGTGCTCATCAGCCCGCCCCGCTATTTCGCGGAGCGCGGCGAGGCCTACGCGGCCGAACATCCGGTCGGCACCGGACCCTTCCGCTTCGTCGCCTGGGAGAAGGGCCGACAGATCGCCATGCAGGCCAACGAGCGGTATTGGGCGCCGGGGCGTCCCCGTTTCAAGGGCCTCACCTTCCGTTTCCTGCCTCCCGATGGCCAGGTCGAGGCGCTCCTCAAGGGCGATGTGGACGTGGTCACGGAGCTTCCCGGGACCTACACGCTCCAGGTGATGAAGAGCCGGGTGGCCCGGATCGTGAAGAAGCAGAGCTTCTACACGGTGGGGGGGAGCATCAACATCAGCACCGGCCCGCTGTCGGACCTGCGCGTGCGCCGGGCGCTCAATCTGGCCATCGATCGGGAGGAATTGATCCGCTACGACCTCCTCGGCAACGGGCGCCCGCTGGCCACTCTCACCATGCCGGGCGAGATAGGCCACAATCCGGCGCTCAAGCCGTATCCGTACGATCCGCAGGAAGCCCGGCGGCTGCTTAAAGCGGCCGGTTATCCCGACGGGGTCCGGCTGAAGGTCATCATCAAGTATCAGACCGAACGCTCCGCCAAGATCCTGGCCAAGCAGATGGAGCGCGCCGGAATAACGCTGCAAGTGCATAAGAGCCCGGATGCGACCTTGAGCCGGGACATACAGGCGGGCACCTGGGATTTCACCTTCGGGGG
>MGTY01000129.1 GCA_001799695.1 Elusimicrobia bacterium GWA2_69_24 | reverse complement strand
TGCCTGCCGTCCACGCTCTCACGCGTCATCCCGGGGGTCGGGAAGCGCGTGGGCATCACCGACGGCGCCGTGCGTGACAACCTCGCGGCCGTGTGCGGCGATACCGGCGCGGCCCATCCGCTCGTCATGCTCGTCCAGGCCCTCGAGGACGCGAAGCCGGGGGATCTCATCCTGGTCGCCGCCTTCGACGGCGGCTGCGATGCGCTGCTCTTCCGCGTGACCGACGCGATCACGGCCCTGCCCGCGCGGCGTGGCGTGAAGGGATCGCTCGCGCGGCGCAAGGAAGAGGCGATCTACCAGCGGTACCTCGCGTTCAACGACCTGGTGGCGCTGGAGCGCGGCATGCGGGCGGAGGCGGACAAGGGCACGCCGCTCAGCTTGCTCTACCGCAACCGGGACATGATCACCAGCCTCATCGGCGGTCGGTGCCGCGCCTGCGGAACGGCGCAGTATCCCCGGGGTCGCTATTGCGTGAACCCGCAGTGCAACGCCCTCGACAGCCAGGACGACCAGCCCTTCGCCGACCGCCCGGCGTCCGTGATGTCGTACACGGCGGACCGGCTCACGTACTGCCCGGACCCGCCCGCGTATTACGGCATGATCCAGTTCGACGGCGGCGGCCGGATGATGAGCGACTTCACCGACGTCGACGAGGGCAAGGTCGACGTCGGCACCCCGATGCGCATGACGTTCCGCATCAAGGACGTGGATGCGGCCCGGGGGTTCGTGCGGTACTTCTGGAAGGCGGCGCCGGTCACCTCGGCGTGAATGATCGCGACTGACCGCTGAGACGGGGGGGACTTCCCATGGCTACCGGAATCAAGGACAAAGCCGTCATTCTCGGCATGGGCTGCTCGAAGTTCGGTGAGCGCTGGGACGCCAACGCCGAGGACCTCATGGTGGAGGCCTTCGAGGAGGCGACGAAGGATGCCGGCGTCGAGCGCCACCAGATCGAGGCGGCGTGGTTCGGCACCGCCATCGAGGACCAGCACGTCGGCAAGTCCGGCGTGCCGCTGGCCATGACGCTGCGCCTGCCCTACATCCCGGTCACCCGTGTGGAGAACTACTGCGCCACGGGCACCGAGGCCTTCCGAGGCGCCTGCTACGCCGTCGCCTCGGGCGCGGTGGACATCGCGCTCGCGCTCGGCGTCGAGAAGCTGAAGGACACCGGCTACGGCGGGCTGCCCCAGCGCGGCCGCGGCAACCTCAACAATCTCTACTGGCCAAACCTCTCGGCACCGGGGTCGTTCGCCCAGCTTGCCACCGCGTACCGCGCCAAGCACGGCGTCGACCGGAGCGATCTCAAGCGCGCCATGGCCCACATCTCGGTGAAGAGCCACGAGAACGCGTCGAAAAATCCGAAGGCGCACCTGAGGAACCGGATCAGCGAGGACGACGTCTTGAACGCGCCGATGGTGGCGGAGCCGCTCGGCCTGTACGACTGCTGCGGCGTGTCAGACGGCTCGGCGTGCGCCATCGTCACGACGCCCGAGATCGCGCGCAGTCTCGGCAAGACGGACCTCATCGGCGTCAAGGCGCTGCAGATCGCGGTGTCGAACGGGCAGGAGCTGCAGTACGACGAGTGGGACGGCAGCTACTTCGCGACGACGCGCATCGCCGCGAAGCGTGCCTATCAGGAAGCCGGCATCAGGGACCCGCGCAGCCAGGTGTCGCTCGTCGACGTGCACGATTGCTTCTCGATCACCGAGCTCGTCACCCTCGAGGACCTGAACATCTCGGCGGAGGGAAAGGCCATCGGCGACGTGCTCGACGGCTTCTACGATTCGACGGGCCGGGTGCCCTGCCAGATCGACGGCGGCCTGAAGTGCTTCGGCCACCCGATCGGCGCCTCCGGCCTGCGCATGCTCTACGAGATGTACCTGCAGCTCGGCGGCCGTGCCGGCGAGCGGCAGACGGGCGACCCCGTGTTCGGTCTCACGCACAACCTCGGGGGCTTCCCGAGCCAGAACGTCTCCTCGGTCACGATCGTCGGTCGCCTCGGCGCGTAGGCGCGAGCGCCACGAGGGGGGAGCGAGCCGCTCCCCCCTCGTGCGGCCAGATGCTCGCCTGGCTGGGAATGGTATGTGGCTGACACCCACATACACCTGGCGGCTCTCGCCCGCGGCGCAGAGGACGCGGCCCGGACCCATCTCCGCGAGGCCCGTGGCCTGTTCAGCTCAATGCGCGTGCCCAGGGGGGTCGAGCGCACCGAGAAGCTCGCACGGGAGATGGGGGTACGGCTGGGCACGCCGGCCGACGCGTGACCGCTCGCACAGACCAGACGCGCCTACTCTGCGAGCGCGTCGAGCTTCCCGTGGCGGACATCACGCTCGACCTGGCGGTCCCACGCACCCAGTCGACCTCGATGACCCACGCGCGAAACTGCGCGAGCTCCTCGCCGTCGACTTTTCCCATGGCTGTCCCCCCGTCGCGCGATTCAGTCTCGCGCCGCCGCTGACGGCCAGCCACCCGAAGACGATGGACCGGGATAGCACGGGGGCCAGCCGACGGCTTCGCAGATCCCGTGCCGAGAGGCGCGAGCGGGCCGAACGCGACCCCATCGTGTGACGCGGGAGCGTGTCACCAAAGTGTAACCAAGCGCGTCGACTGGACGGCCCCTCCCGGACCCTGGGCGTTCGACGTCGCCGTCACCGGACGGAACATCCGGTGCGCTCTCTGAAGGCCGCACGAAATCAGGCGGATGCCGACACCCTTGACATGGTCCGCGGTTTTCCGCGTCGGAGAGGGATACGGCAACTGCTGGCGACAGCGTGGTGGCCATGGCCGCGGGTCGGGTTGCCGTGTGAGAGGCCGGTGCCGGCCACGATGCCGTGTATCTATCTTTGGGCATTGGCGCGACCCGGTGCCCACGGTATCAAGGGACGGGACAATGCCTGAGCCTGGAACCCTTGGCGCGTTGGTGATGAAGCTGCGATTCGACCGAGGTACCATCTTGCTGACCGACCCGCCTGCGGACCTCGATCTCGCCCAGGCCCCCGGAGTTCTCTGGGACCATCGCGTTCACGCCCATCGCGCCCCCGCCAGCAGCTACCCTGCCCTCAAGAGCTGGCTTCTCGAAGCCGGAGCACCTTTCCAGGACATCCTCGTCCACCAGACCCAGGACGTACCGGAAGCGTGGCTGAAGGTCGACCTGCGACCCTACCAGGAGGCCGCGCTGGCCGCCTGGGAACTGGGGCATCGTCGCGGTGTCATCGCGCTCCCGACAGGCAGCGGCAAGACCCGGGTTGCTCTCGCCGTCATGGAGAGGACGCGGCTGCCGGCGCTGTGCCTCGTCCCGACCCGGGTCCTCCTCCATCAATGGCTCCGCGAGATCGGCGCCGTCTATCGGGGCGTCGTCGGCTGCTATGGCGACGGGGTGCACCGGCTGGCGCCACTCACCGTCGCCACCTTCGAGAGCGCGTATCGGCACATGGGCCAATTCGGGGACCGCTTCGGTCTCCTCATCGTCGACGAGGTGCACCACTTCGGAGGCGGCGTCCATGATGAGGCGCTGGAGATGGCCATCGCCAGCGCCCGTCTGGGCCTCACCGCAACTCCACCCCGGAGCGCTGCGGCGGCCACCCGCCTCGCCGAGCTCATGGGCCCGACCGTCTTCGAGCTTGCTGTCAGCGACCTGGCGGGCGGGTTCCTCGCCAGCTTCGACGCGATGACGCTCTATCTCGATCTGACCCCGGAGGAACGCTCGGCGTATACAAGCCTGAGATCGCTCTTCAGGCGCGCCTACGGGGACTTCCAGCGTGCGGCGCCGGACGCCGCCTGGGCGGACTTCGCCGTCCAGGCGGTCCGCACGGCAGAGGGCCGCCGCGCCCTCGCGGCGTGGCGCCAGGCCCGACGGCTGGTCGCCTTCACCCAGGCCAAGCGCCGGGCGTTGCACGCCCTGCTGGCACGCCACCCGGATTCCCGGGTACTCATCTTCACCGCTGACAACGAGACGGCCTATGCCATCGCACGCGAGCACCTCGTGATGCCGCTGACCTGCGACATCGGCCGCCAAGAGCGCGACGATGTTCTCCAGCGCTTCCGCGGCGGTGACCTCCGAGCCCTCGTGTCGGCACGGGTGCTCAACGAGGGGCTCGATGTCCCCGACGCCGATGTCGCGATGGTGGTCGGCGGCGCTCTCGGGGAGCGCGAGCACGTGCAGCGGGTCGGCCGGTTGCTGCGGCCCGGCGAGGGGAAACGCGCCCTCGTCTACGAGCTCGTGACACGCAACACGATGGAAGTGGGCCAGGCGCACAGGAGACGCCAGGGTCTTGTTGCCCGACGGTCTGCTCAGCTATAGCGCGGTCGGCGTTCTCGTGGTGCCTCGCTTCCTCGGCGAGCACGATCATCCCTGGCTGCGCGCTCTCCTCGAGGAACACGAACGGTTCATCGGCCGGCCTCAGCGTGAGCTGGAAGCCCGCCTGCGGGACCCGCCGTCCTTCGAAAGTCCTCCGACAAGGCGGAAGCAAGCGATCCAGGTTCTTGCAAGGCTCCGGCGGGGACGCGATCGGAGGGCGGCGGTCCCGCCCCGGCGGGCGAGGGCACTGGTCTTCGCGGAGGCGGCTCGGACGAAGGAGCCTCGCGCCACCGTCCTCTCGTCAGTGGCCGCCACCCTGGCAGTGACGGCAGACGAGTTGCAGGACTCTCTGTTCGCCGACCTGCCCGGCGAACGGCTCATCGCGCCGCTGCCGATCTTGTCGCCAGCCGAGCTGGCGCTGCGCACGAATCTCGCGCTGGTGCAAGCGCTCCTCTCCCGCGCCACCTCCGTCAGGATCGAGGCCGAGGGAAACAGCCGGGCCCTGGTCCGCCACGCGAAGTGGCGGGGGCTGATCTGCACGGTCGCCAGCCGCTCCGGTGCGGGGGACGCCGTCCTGGATCTCTCGGGGCCGTTCGCGCTGTTCCGCCACACCCGGCTCTACGGTCGCGCGCTCGGCGAGCTCGTGCCGCTGCTCCCATGGTGCCGGCGCTTCCATCTGGTGGGGGACTGTGTGCTCGAGGGGCGACGACTCGCGCTGGAGCTGCGGCCCGGGGATCCGATCTTCCCGGCCGTGGAGCCGCGCCGCTACGACAGCCGGCTCGAGGAGCACTTCGCTCGGGACTTCTGCCGTCTTGCGCCGGAGTGGGATGTCGTGCGGGAGCCGGAACCGGTGCCTGTCGGGAGCACGCTGATCTTCCCCGACTTCGCCCTGCAGCACCGCACCGACGCGGCGCGACGCTGGCTGCTGGAGATCGTGGGCTTCTGGACGCCAGACTACGTCGCGAACAAGCTCGCCCTCTATCGACAGGCTCGCTTGCCCAACCTGATCCT
>MGTY01000128.1:329-33908 GCA_001799695.1 Elusimicrobia bacterium GWA2_69_24 | reverse complement strand
GGCTGGGGTCGACCATGACCGGGAGGTGCGAGAGCTTCTGCACCACCGGGACCGCGTTCAGGTCCAGGGTGTTTCGGGTGTGGCTGGAGAAGGTGCGGATGCCGCGCTCGCAGAGGATGATGCGCTGGTTCCCCTCCGCCAGGAGATACTCGGCCGACTGCAGCCATTCGTCCACGGTGGCCGAGAGCCCGCGCTTGAGGAGGACCGGCTTGTCGAGCTTCCCGGCCTCGCGCAGCAAAGAGAAGTTCTGCATGCTGCGCGCGCCGATCTGCACGATGTCGGCGTACTTGTAGACCAGCTCCAGCGAAGCCGGGTCGATCGCCTCGGTGACGACGGGAAGCCCGGTCTCGGCCCGGGCCTCGGCCAGTATCTTGAGGCCTTCCTCGCCGAGGCCCTGGAACGCGTAGGGAGTGGTGCGCGGCTTGAAGGCTCCGCCGCGCAGGACATGGGCGCCGGCCGCCTTGACCGACCGCGCGATGCGCAGGGTCTGCTCCCGGCTCTCCACCGCGCAAGGGCCGGCCATCACGATGAAGCGCCCCGCCCCGATGGCCAGTCCGGGGGCGATCTGCACCACCGTGTCGGCATGCTGGAAGTCCCGTCCCGCCAGCTTGTAGGGCTTGGTCACCGGGATGGCCTGCTTGACTCCGCCCAGGACCTCGAAGTCCCGCGGGTCGAGCGCCCCGGAGTTCCCGGTGATGCCGACCGCCGTCCCGGTGGCTCCCGGGATGACATGGGCTTTGTAGCCCAAGGACTCGACTCGCGCCACGACGACGGCCAACTGCTCTCGCGAATGGTCCGCGTCCAATAGTATCAGCATCGACGCTCCAAGGCGGCGGCCAAGGCCGCTGCCGCATCCCCGAGGGCTTTTCCGTTCGCCTCGGGGTCCTTCCCTTCCAGGAGACGCACCAGGGCGCTGCCCACGATGACTCCATCGGCCAGCCGGGCCGCGGCGGCGGCCTGTTCCGGCGTGGTCACTCCGAAGCCGACCGCCACCGGCAGCTTTCCCGCCGCGCGCTTGAAGCGCGCCATATCCGCCGTCAGTCCCGCAGCGAGCGAGGTCGCGGCTCCCGTCACTCCCAGGCGCGCCACGCAGTACAAAAACCCGCTCGACGCGGCCACCGCGGCGGCCAGGCGGGCGTCGTCGGTCGTCGGAGCGGCGAGGAAGACCGCGGCCAATCCCGCCGACGCGCAGGCGGCGCGATGTTCCCCCGCCTCCTCGACAGGCAGGTCGACGACCAGGGCGGCGTCGACGCCGGCGTCGGCCGCGCGGCGCGCGAAGGCCTGCCAGCCGAAGGCCGCGACCGGATTGGCGTAGGTGAAGACGACCAGGGGCAAAGAGAAGCCGGCCGCGCGCTTATGCCCCACCAGGTCCAGGACCCCGGTCAGCGTGGTCTTCGCCGCAAGAGCGCGCTCGGCGGAGCGCTGATTGACCGGCCCGTCGGCCACCGGGTCGGAGAACGGCACGCCGAGTTCCACCAGGTCGGCGCCCGCCTCCGCCAGACGGTCCAGGTAGCGCCCCGTCCAGTCCAGCGAGGGGTCCCCGGCCGTGATATAGGGCACGAAGGCGGCGCGGCCCGCCGCGGCGGCCCGGGCGAAGGCGGCTTCTATGCGTTCCTTACCCACCGACGCCCTCCCGGGACCCGCGGGCCCGGCGCGCGGTCTCCACGTCCTTGTCGCCGCGCCCGGAGAGGTTGAGGACGACGAGCTGGGACTGGAGTCGCCGCGCTTGGCGGCACAGCCAGGCCACGGCGTGGGCGCTTTCCAGAGCGGGCAGGATGCCCTCCTCGCGCGCCAGCCGGTCGAACGCCGCCAGGGCCTCGGCATCGGAGACCGACTCGTAGCGCGCCCGCCCGCTCTCGGCCAGGGCCGCGTGCTCGGGACCCACGGCCGGGTAATCGAGCCCCGCCGAGACGCTGTGGGTGGGCCGCACCTGGCCGTCGGCGTCCTGCAGGAGCATCGTGAAGGTCCCGTGCAGTATGCCCGGCTTGCCGCCGCCGGGGCCGGCGGCGAAGCGCGCGGCATGCTGGCCGGGTCCCAAGCCGACTCCCCCGGCTTCGACGCCGACCAGCGCGACGCCCGTGTCGCCCAGGAACCCGGAGAACAGCCCGATGGCGTTGGAGCCTCCCCCGACGCAGGCCACGGCCAGGTCCGGCAGGCGGCCGGCCTGAGCCAGGATCTGGGCCCGCGCCTCGCGCCCGATGCAGGCCTGGAAATCGCGCACGATGGTAGGGAAGGGATGGGGACCGAGCGCCGAGCCCAGGACGTAGTGGGTGTCTTTCACGCTGGCGGCCCAGTCCCGCATCGCTTCGTTGACGGCGTCCTTGAGGGTGCGCGAGCCGCAATCCACCGCCCGCACCTCGGCGCCCAGGAGGCGCATGCGGAACACGTTCAAGGCCTGGCGTTCCATGTCGACCGAACCCATATACACGGTGCAGGAGAGGCCCAGGCGCGCCGCCGCCGTGGCCGCGGCCACGCCGTGCTGGCCGGCGCCGGTCTCGGCGATGACCCGGGTCTTCCCCATGCGCCGGGCCAGCAATACCTGGCCTACGGTGTTGTTGATCTTATGCGCCCCGGTGTGGGCCAGGTCCTCGCGCTTGAGATACAGCTCGAGCCCCAGCGCGCCGCCCAGCCGCTCGGCCTTGGTGAGCGGGGTGGGCCGCCCCACGAAATCCTTGAGCAGGGCGGCCAGCTCGGCTTGGAAGGCGGGTTCGCCCTTGAGCCGCAGGTAGGCCGCCTCGAGCTCCAGGAGCGGCCCCATGAGCGTCTCGGGGGCGTAGCGCCCGCCGAAGCGTCCGAATCTTCCCGGTGCGCTCATTTCCGCTTTCCTCTAGCGGATACTGCACCCCTTGGGGGTGCGGAGGAGCCGCAGCAGCGCGGCGCCGCCATGGTGCTGGTGCCGGAGCTTTGGTGGACTGTGCCCGGGCACAGTCCGGTGCCCGGGGGCTTCGTCTGCGCTATGGACCCGTGGGTCGCCTTCGTCAAGATGCCGCGGGCCTCGCGTCCGGGGAACATCATCGCAGGCCCGCAACCTCATCGGCGCGGCGCACGCCGGCGAAGAAGGCTCCCAGCGCCGCCGCGTCCTTGACCCCGGGCGAGCGCTCCACCCCGCCCGCCACGTCGACCCCCCAGGGCCGCACACGCTCCATGGCGGCCTCCACGTTGAGGGGCGTGAGCCCGCCCGCCAGCAGGATCCGCGGGCGGCGCGCCGCCAGCCGGGCGGCCAGGCCCCAGTTGAGCGCGGGTTCACCGGGTACGCCTTTGGGGCGGTCCGCCAATAGCCAGCGCGCCGGGCAGGCGGCCGCCGCGTCGAGGGCCTCGGGACCGCCGATGTTCCAGGCCTTGACGCAGCGCCCCGCGCCCAACGCAGCCACCAGGGGGGCGCTCTCGGCCCCGTGCAGCTGGATGAGGTCCAGCCCGCACTCCGAGACTGCGCGGAGAATCTCGGACTCGGGCTGATCGGCGAATACCCCGACCTTGAGGACCCCGGGACCGACCCCCTGCGCGGCACGGCGGGCGGCTGCGAGGCTCAGGACTCGCGGCGACCCGGGGACGAAGACCAGACCCACGGCCCAGGCCCCGAGCCGCGAGGCCGTGCCGGCGTCTTGCGCGCGGGTCACGCCGCAGATCTTGACCCGGGTCCCCACCGCGCGGCCCAGGAGCTTGGCCAGGGCGGCCCCGGGGCGGCCGCTCGCGGTCAGATGGGACCCGACCAGCGCCGCGTCGCAGCCGCCGGCGCACAAGGCCGCCAGCGCGGCGGCCGAATCCACGCCGCTTTCTCCTACGACGACGGCCCCGGCCGCCTTGGCCGCCGGGGCCAGGCGCAGGGCCGTGGCGGAGTCGACCCGCAGGGTCTTCAGATCGCGGTTGTTGATGCCGATGAGGCGGGCGCCGGCAGCCAGCGCCCGCTCGAGCTCGGGCTGATCGCGCACCTCGGCCAGCACCGAAAGCCCGAGCTCCCGGGCGGCGGCGGACAGGCTCCGGAGCGCGGCATCGTCCAGGATGGACAGCATGAGCAGGACGGCGTCGGCGCCGTGGGCGCGGGCTTCCAGGAGCTGGTATTCGTCGATGATGAAATCCTTGCGCAGTATGGGGATGGTCACTGCCGCGCGCGCCGCATCGAGGTCGGCGAGGGCTCCGGAGAAGAACTCCGGCTCCGTGAGCACGGAAATGGCAGCCGCCCCGTGGTCTTGATACTCGAAGGCGCAGGCTCCGGCATCGAGCCCCGGGGCCAGTCCGCCTCGGGAGGGCGAAGCGCGCTTCACCTCGGCCACCACCATGGGACCGGGGCCGGACAAGGCGGCGGCCAGGTCCAGCGGCACGCGGGCGCCGAAGTTCCGGCGCAGGGCCTCCGGGGAGACGCGTTGCTTGGACTCAGCGACCCGGCGGCGCGTCGACTCCAGTATCCGGTCGAGGATGGGCAGCGTCGTCACCGCGCCCTCCGCGCCTTGTCGAGCGAGGCCATGGCCGCTCCGGAAGCCACGCTCTCGCGGGCTCGGTCGAGCCCGGCCTGGAGCGAGTCGGCGAGGCCGGCCGCCAGAAGAGCCCCGGCCGCGTTGAAGAGGACGGCGTCGAGCGCCGCGCCCGGCGCCCCGCCCAGCGCGGCTTCGAGGGTCCGGGCGTTGTGCGCGGCGTCCCCGCCGGCCAACTCACTCACGGCGCGGCGTTGGAGTCCGACCGACTCCGGGGTGATCTCGGTCTCGCGCACTCCGTTTCCCGGATCGGCGTGGACGATGCGGGTCGTCCCGCATACCGACAGCTCATCCATCCCGTCCGAACCGCGCACCACCAGCGCCCGCTCCGAGCCCAAGGCCAGGAGGGCTTCGGCGTAGATGGTGAGCAGGCCGGCGTCGAATATGCCGACCACCTGGCGCCGGACCCGCGCCGGATTGACCAGCGGCCCGAGCAGGTTGAAGACGGTGCGCACCCCCAGGGCCTTGCGCGCCGGGGCCATCGCCGCCATGGCCGGATGATAGCGCGGGGCGAAAAGGAAAGCGAAGCCTGCTTCCTCCAGGCTGCGCGCCGCGGCCGCGGGCTCCAGGCCGATCGGCACGCCGAGCGCTTCCAGGACGTCGGCGGACCCGGCCCGGCTGGAGACCGCCCGGTTGCCGTGCTTGGCCACGGCCGCGCCGGCCCCGGCGGCGACGAAGGCCGCGCCGGTCGAGATGTTGATCGTGTGCAGGCCGTCGCCCCCCGTCCCGCAGGTGTCGACCAGGGGCCGGGAGACCGCGGGAAAGGGGACGGCGCGCGCGCGCAGGGCCTCGGCCAAGCCGGCGAGTTCCTCCGCCGACGCCGGCCGGGAGTTCATCGCCAAGAGGAAAGCGCGGCGCTCGGCGTCGCCGGCGGCGGGGTCGATGAGGCGCTCCATGGCCGCCGCGGCCTCGGCGCGGGTCAGGTGGAAGCCCAGGGTCGCGCGCTCCGCGAGTCCGGTCAGGAGCATCTGCGCATCCGGAGGAAGTTCTTCAGCATCTCGGCGCCGGACTCGGTCTGAAACGACTCGGGATGGAACTGGACGCCGTGCGCGGGCCAGCGCCGGTGGCGCAGGCCCATGACCACCCCGTCGTCGCTTTCGGCGGTCACCACCAGCTCGCGCGGCAGTCCGGGCCGCTCGACGGCCAAAGAATGGTAGCGCACGACGCGCAGCGCGCCGGGAAGCCCGCGGAAGACCCCCCGGCCGTCATGGCTGATGACCGAGAGCTTGCCGTGCAGGAGCCGCTTGGTGCGCGTCACCCGGCCGCCCAGGGCGCAGGCCAGGGCCTGGTGTCCGAGACAGACGCCCAGGAGCGGGATCCGCGGGCCCAACCGCTGGATCAGTTCGAGGCAGGCGCCCGCTCCCTCCGGGCGGCCCGGTCCCGGGGAGAGCACGATGTGCGACGGCTCCATGCGCCGCGCGTCAGGCACGCTCACCGCGTCATTGCGGCGGACGACCACCGACGCCCCGAGAGCGGAGAGCATCTGGAACAGGTTGTAGGTGAAGGAATCGTAATTGTCGACCAGGAGCACCTTCATGCCCGCTCCGCCGCCCGGACCGCCGCCAGCGCCGCCGCGGCCTTGGCCTTCACCTCTCCCCACTCCGCGGCGGGGCGGGAATCGGCCACGATGCCGGCCCCGGCCTGGGTCCGCACTCGCCAGCCGCCGGGCCCGCGGGTCATGCTCAGGGAGCGGATGGCGATGGCGCTGTCGAGGTTGCCATGGAAGTCGTGGTAGACCACCGCCCCGGCGTAGAAGCCGCGGGCTTCCGGCTCCAACTCTCCCAGGATGGCCATGGCGCGTATCTTCGGGGCGCCGGACACCGTGCCCGCGGGGAAGGCCGCGGACAGCGCGTCCCAGGCCGTGCGCCCCCGGCGGAGGCGCGCCGTGACGGTTGAGACCAGGTGCATGACATGGGAAAAACGTTCCACCGACCGGAACACCGGCACGCGCACCGTGCCCGGACGGGCCACGCGCCCCAAGTCGTTGCGTCCGAGATCGACCAGCATGAGATGCTCGGCGCCCTCTTTGACGCTGGCGCGCAGGTCGCGCTCGCGGAGCGCGTCCGCCTCGGGCCCCGCGCCCCGCGGGCGCGTCCCCGCGATGGGACGGGTCTCGAGGTCCCCCTGGCGGCAGCGCACCAGGGTCTCCGGCGAGGCCCCGAGCCAGGCCTCCGGGCCGTCTTCCAAAAGGAACATGTAAGGCGACGGGTTTAGGCGCCGCAGCGCACGGTAGACCGCGGCCGGTCCGGCGCTGGTCTCGGTCTCGAAGGGCGCCGACAAGACGGCCTGGAAGATGTCCCCGGCGCGGATGTGCTGTTTGATGCGTCGGACCCCCGCCTCGTAGTCCGCGCGGCGCATGAGCGCGCGCACGCCCGCACCTCGGCGAGCGGCGCTTTCCGCGCGCGCCGGCAACGACAGCCTGCGCTCCAGGGCATCGAGGCCGCGCCGCGAGCCAAGGTTTGAGACCAGCAAAATGCGGCTGCGGGCATGGTCGAACGCCACGACCTCCGGGAACACCCACAAGCGCGCCTCATCGCCGGGCGGGGTTGCGAGGCCGGCGCGCGGCTCCAGATGCCGGGCCATCTCATAGCCCAGCCAGCCGACCGCTCCGCCCGCGAAGGGGGGCAGGCCGGGGACCAGGGCGGCGGAGCGTTCGGCTAGGCGGCGGCCGAGGGCGGCGAAAGGGTTGCCGAAGATGACTCGCTCACGGCCGTTCTCCCGGACCACGGCCTCCCCCCCGCGGACCGCCAATGTCTCCATCGGGCCGGTCCCCAGGAAAGACCAGCGCGCGGCCCCTCCGGCCGAGGCGCCGCTCTCTAATAGAAAGGAAGCCCCCCGCCCGCGCAGGCGCAGGTAAGCCGCCACCGGGGTCAGGAGGTCCCCGGGGAGTTCGCGGATGAGGGGCTTCATCAAGGGCGCGGCCCGGTGCGTCATGCCGTCCGGGCCTCCAGGGCTTCGAGGAAGCCGGGATAGGAGACCGCCGCGCACTCGGCATCCGATAAAGTCGTCGTCCCTTCCGCGGCCGCCGCGGCCACGGCGAAGGCCAGGGCGAGCCGATGGTCGCCGTGCGTCTCCACCGCGGCGCCGCGCAGGAGGCGGGGGCCCTGGATCACGAGGGCGTCGTCTGCGACGCGGACTTCCCCCCCCAACGCGTTCAGCCCGTCGGCCGTGGCTTTCAGGCGGTCGCTCTCCTTGACGCGGAGTTCGGCCAGCCCTTCGATGCGGGTCTCCCCATGCGCCGCGCAGGCGATGACCGCCAGCAGGGGCACCTCATCCACCAGCGCCGGGATCCGGGCGGCGGGGACGCGCACGCCGACCAGGCGGGAGTGCTCGCTGCGGATGTCCCCGACCGGCTCCCAGGAGGGAGCGGCCTGTTGACGGATGTTCAAGCGGGCGCCCATGTCCCGGAGGACGTCGAAGAGACCCATCCGGGTCGGATTGAGCAGGACTCCTTTCACGGTCAGCGCGGAGCCCGGGATGAGCGACGCGGCCGCGGCCCAGTACGCCGCGGAGGACGGGTCCCCGGGGATGCGCAGTTCGGCCGGGCAGCGCAAGGGCCCGGGGCGAAGGGTGATGCGGGTCCCCTCCAGCCGGACCCTCTCCGGCCCCCCCATCAAGCGGAGCATGCGCTCGGTGTGGTCGCGGGTACCGAAAGGGTCGTCGAGAGTCGTCTCCCCGTCGGCCTGGAGCGCGGCCAGCAGGATGGCCGATTTCACCTGCGCGCTCGGGACGGGGAGCCGGTACTCCAGGGGCGAGAGAGGTCTGCGGCCCCGGATCCGGATGGGGGCGTGCGCGTCTTCGGCGAGTTCGAAGGCGGCCCCCATGAGGGTCAGCGGCTCCGAGACCCGCCGCATGGGCCGCCGGGAGAGCGAGGGGTCCCCGGTCAGGACCGCCTCTCCGCCCTGCCCGGCCAGCAGACCCATGAGCAGGCGCATCGTGGTGCCGCTGTTGCCGCAGTCGAGGGGGCCTGCGGGCGCCTTCAGGCCGGATAGGCCGCGACCGCGCAGTACCAGGGCTTCCCCGTCGGGAGACAGGTCGGCCCCGAGACGGCTCAGGCAATCGCGTGTGGAGCGGACGTCCCCGCCGGCGGGCAGGGAAAGGATCCGCATCTCCCCTTCGGCGAGGGAGCCCAGGATGAGGGCGCGGTGGGCGATGGACTTGTCCCCCGGGACTTCGAGTGTGCCCTTCAGGGGACGGCTTCCCGGGCTGAGCTTTCTCACATCCTGTATCCGGAGATCTTCGCCATGGCGCGCAGGTCCCGGATGAGGCCGGCCAGGAGGACGGGCGGCAGCGCCTGATGGCCGTCGCAGAGGGCGTCCTGCGGCCGGTCGTGGACCTCGACGATGATCCCGTGGGCGGGCAGGGCCGCGGCCGCGCGCGACAGCGGGATGATGGTCTCCCGCAGCCCCGTGCCGTGGCTGGGGTCCACGATGACGGGCAGGTGGCTGAGCCGGCGGGCGATGCATACGGCGTTGAGGTCCAGGGTGTTGCGGGTATGCCCGGACATGGTGCGTATTCCGCGTTCGCAGAGGATGACGTCGGGGTTCCCCTCGGAAAGGATGTACTCGGCGGCCATGAGCCATTCGTCCACCGTGGCCGATTGCCCGCGCTTGAGGAGGATGGGTTTACGCAGCCGTCCCGCCTCGCGCAGCAGCGGGAAATTCTGCATGTTGCGCGCCCCGATCTGGATGATGTCGGCGTGACGGGCGACAGCCTCCAGGGAGCGGGAATCCAGGGCCTCGGTGACGAAGGGGAGCCCGGTCTCCTCCCGCGCCGCCGCCAGGATGCGCAGGCCCTCCGGGCCCAGGCCTTGGAAGGAGTAGGGGGAGGTGCGCGGCTTGAACGCGCCGCCGCGCAGGATGGTCGCCCCGGCCTTCTTCACCGCCCGCGCGATGCGCAGGACCGAAGCTTCGTCCTCGACCACGCAAGGTCCCGCGATGACGGTGAAGCGGTTCCCGCCCACGAGCACGCGGCCGCCCTGCAGGCGGATGACCGTGTCCCGGCGGCGCCGCGCGGCGCGCGGGTAGGGGCGGCTGACGGGGACGACCAGGCGCACCCCGGGCAGCTTCTCGAAATCCCCCGGGTCGCCGGACCGGTCCCCGCAGCGGATGGCGACCGCCCCGGCGTCCAGCCCCGGCACCCGCCGCGCCTTCAGGCCCAGCTTCCCCGCTTGGCGGATGGCGCGGGTCAGGTCGGCGCCGCGCGCTCCCGGTTCGAAGAGGATCAACATGCGGAAGATTCTACCATTGCTGGGAGGAGCTAATACCCCAGGCTCTCGATGCGGGTGCCCGGGAAATAATGCCCCAGGATCTCCGCGACGGACTGGCCGTCCTCGGCGCGTCCGACCGCCCCGTACTGGCACAGGCCCACGCTGTGCCCCCAGCCGCCGCCGTGCAGGATGAACTCCTTGGGTACGCCCTGGGAGTCGAACTCGGTCTCGATCACGAAGGCGGTGTTCCGGATGGAGCCGAGCCCGAAGATCATGCGGATCGAGCTCTCCTTCTCCACGAGGAGGTTCCGGCGCGTACCCCGGAACTGGACCGCGTTCACGTTCCCGGAGACGCTCCGGCGCAGGATGCGCACCTCCTTGAGCCGGCCGAACCGCCGCTCCCGCAGGCGGACGCGCTGGGCCAGGTCGGAGGCGGCGAACGCCCGCCCCCAGCGGAAGTGCGAGGGATGGGAATAGCGGGGGATGTTGCAGTAGACGGCGGGGCGGCTCTTGAACCACTGGTCGAGCTCCCAGGGGCTCTTCGGCTCCGGGGCGTCGTCTTGGGAATCCTTACGGCCCAGGAGGTAGGGGAGTTTGGTCCAGCCCTTGACCTCGCCGGAGTCCTGGGTGTGACCCCCGCAGTTGGAGGAGTAGGGGGTGTAGGCGATCCTGCCCCCGTACCGGAGTACCTGGCCCCGCGTGGCGTCCACGGCCGTCCGGCCCTTGGCGGTCTCCCCGGCGATGCCGCTGTAGACCTGGCAGTGCTGGCCGTCGCAGAGGTGGTAGCGGTCCTTGCGGTGGGTGCGCGTCAGGCGCATCGAGGTCAGCGCGTGGTTGCGGGCGATGACGGCCTGGGCCTCTAGGGCCGGGACGGGGAAGCGCTCGGGCATCTCTTGGTTGACGACCCCGTAGATGTAGTCCTCGAGCGTGACCACGTTGATCAGGTAGAGCCCCCGTCTGCCGGCGGAGCGGAGCTCGACCGACCCCTTGAGCTGGCGGTCGCCCTCCGATTCCCAGGCGGTCCCTTCGGCCAGGCTCAAGCGCTGGAAGATGGTGGAGTGACGGACCTGATCGACGGGCCGGACCGCGATGACCTTGCGGAACGCCGCCCGGTGCTTCCCGTCCTCGTCCACGAGCTCGTAGCCCTGGCCCTTGCGCGCCCGCCGGGCGACCCAGCGCGTCTTGGGCGGTCCGCGCAGGAGGATCTTGTGGGTGTCGGGGTCCACGATCTCGAACTCCCCGCTGCACAGGAAGGCGATGAAGGGCTTGGGGGCAGGAGTCCCTCTGGTGGTGGTCCCGATGCCTATGCGCAGGGCCGGGACCTGCGGCCCCTCGGCCGCCCGGATGACGGGCAGGAAGTCCCGGATGCGCTTGCGGGGGATGATCTGGGCGGGCGTGCGGGTGAGGCGTTTGCGCAGCGCGGCCGCCGCCTTCGCCGCGGCCGCGTAGCCCGGGGCGACGTTGAGGACCTTGGTGTACTGGACCCAGGCGTCCTCGGCGCGTCCGAGCTTCTTGTAGATCCCGCCCAGGGCCAGGCGCGCCTCCGCGAAGGTGTTGTCGGAGTTCACCGCGGCCTCATAGCTCTTGGCCGCGCCTTCCGGGGCGCCGACGGCTTCGCAGGCCCGGCCGCGCAGGAGGTGGCCTAAAGTGGCGTGGGGGTGCAGCAGGAGCATGAGGTCGAGCACCGCGAGCGCATCCTTGGGCCGGCCGGAATCGAGTTCCAGGCGCGCCATCCCCAAAAGTCCTTCCTCGTGATGGGTCTCCGAGCTCAGGGCGGCGTGGAAGGCGACGCGGGCGGTGTTCAGGTCGCCGGCGCGCAGGGCGCTCCAGCCCAGCGCGGCCCGGAGGTCCGGGTCCCCCGGTTCCAGGGCGGCGGCCTGTTGGAAGAGCGCGAGCGAGAGGGAGTGCTTGCCGAGGTCCCGCTGTACGACCGCTGCGTCCAGGAGAGGCCGGACGGCCTGCGGGTCGGCGCGCGCGGCGTCCTGGAACAGCCGGAGGGCCTCCTCCAGCCGTCCGCGGCGGTATTCGAGGGAGGCGTCCCCGGGGCGGGACGCGTCGCGCTTGGGAGCGGGCGGAGCTCCCAGGAGAGGGACGGCCAGCAGGAGGATCACGGACGCCAGGGCGCGCATGGAGCGTCTATTGTAGAAAAGAACCCCTTCCGGCGGGGGCCGGAAGGGGTCTTTTGGCCGGTAAGTCGCGACCGCGGCTACTGGAGGAAGTCCGGATTCTTCTCCAGCTTCTCCGCGAGGTCCTGGATGGTCTTCCCCGTCTTGGGGGAGAGCGCGGATTTCTTGAACGGGCTGCCGATCTCGCGGAAGGCGCCGTCGCCCTGAGTGTAGTACACGTAGGTGCCCTCGCTGTGCTTGACCACCGTCTCGATCTTGTAGTTCAGACGGAGCAGCATGCTGGCGATGGGGTCTTCCGAGGTGCCCACGTTGGCCACGCTGGGGACTTCGGCGGCCATCGTGAACTTGTAGCCCCAGGAGGCTTCCACCTTGAGGGGCTGCACGGAGACGCCGTTGAGGTACTTCCCCTTCCCCTTGTAGTTGCCGCCGTCGGTCCGGACCACCTGGAAGACGACTTCGATGGTCTTGGAGCCGTACATGTTCTTGGCGTAGAACCCGTAGGTCGCGGTCTTCGGCGGGCTCCACTGCTGGAGCTGGGTCCAGGAGGTGATGCCGTCGGGGATGGCGTTGGCGTAGCAGGTCTTGGTATCGATCGAGGGCTGGTTCTCCTTGATGATGTCCCAGATCTTCTTGGCCAGGTTGACGATCTTGTCGATGACGACCAGGTCATCGCCGATCCCGCCGCCGCCGGGAGGGGTCACCGGGGGCAGTCCGGGGTTGCCGCCCGAGCCCGAGGGGGGCTTGGGGATGCCGATCGGAGGCAGATTGGGGTCCACTACTTCGGGTTTGCTTGGGGGGTCCAGCCGGATGATCTCGACGCTGTTGTCATCCACGGTGAAGCGCATCGGATCCTGCGCCGCGGCCTTCACTTCGGCCACGGAGAACTGCGGTGCGGCGGGCTGCTGGGGAGTTTCTTGAGCGACGACCTGGACTGCGGCGAACAGGAGACCTAGGCTTACGATTCCGGTCACTCGCATAACACCTCCGGTCCTGCACCCCTCGGCGAGACTCCTGGGCGGCTGGTGCCTGAAGTCCCTATCATCTTAGCACAAAGGCCTAGACAGCGGAAGGGGCTGTCGGCCTATGGGTTTTTGGGACTCAAGGCCCAGATTGTTGGCGGGCCGGCCTGGCGCCGGGGAGCGCCGGTATCGTCGGCAGGACTTGGGATTCGGGCGGCGGGCCGCCGGACCCGGCGAGGGCGTAGACCGCGGCGTCCTCGTCGATGTAGACCGGCCGCCAGCCGCGCAGCGCCGCGCCGATGCCGCCGGCCCCGCCGGGCGCCGGGGGCGCCAGCTGAGGATAGAACCGGGCGCGGGCGGCGCGCAGGACCATGACCCGCGCGCGGAAGGTCTCGGCGAGCCAGGCGGCGTCGATGGGGATGCGTCCCGCGCGCATGAGCTCCAGCCGCATGGCGGCCTTGGGGTCCCAGCGCAGCGTCGCCGCGGGATCGATGCCGGTCAGGTAGCGCTGGCGATGTCCGTCGTAGAAGAGGTCCGGGAAATCGTCGCCCCACAGGTTGACCACGGTCTCTCCCGGCTCCAGGTTCTCGGCCAGCCAGCGCGCCGCCTCCCGGAAGCGCGGCGGCCCGTTCGGGGAATCCATAGACAGCACGTAGGCCAGGGAGTGGACGTGCACCCCCGCCAGGACGAGGACGAGTCCCGCCATCCCGGTCCACAGGCTGGCGTTCCTGCGCGCGGCCCAGTCCCGGACGGCGCGCACCGGGTCCGCGTCGAGGCAGTCCCGCCAGGCGAAGGCCAAGGCGGCCGCGGTCAGGGGCGCGGCGTATTCGACCCCGCGGGAAAAGGCGAGGGTCATGACGTAGGCGGCGGAGGCGGCGGCCAGGAGCCCCAAGGTCTCGCCCGAGGCGCGCCGGCCCGCCCGCCAGCCCGCGACGCCGAGCAGGAGGAGGAGGGCGTTGAGCAGGGGGTAGGACATCAGGAAGGAGAGGGTCGAGTAGGAGGCGGATCCGCGCGAGAGCTCGAGTGAGAGGGCTCCAAAACGCAGGGGGTCCAAAGACAGGGGTGTGTAGGGATGGAGGACCAACCCGAGCAGCCCTCCGGCGAGGAAGGCGCCCGGGTCGCGCCACAGCGGCAAAGCCTCCCCCCCACCCCCGGCGAGACGGCGGCCTGCGGCGAAGGCCAGCACGCACGCCAGCGGCGCGGCCGGGAAGCCGCAGCTCCAGGAGTGGAGGAAGCCGGCGGCGGCCAGGGCCCTCCAATCCTTCCGGACCAGGAAGTGCAGGGCCGCGATGAGGCAGAGCACGCTCAGGATCTGCGGCCGGACGAAGGACAGCCGGAGCAAGAAGGGGCCGCCCATGCAGAACAGCAGCGCCGTGCCCAGCCAGGCAGCGGGCACCCCGGCGCCGCGCAAGAAAAGGTGAAAGCTCAAAAAGACGCCCGCGCTCAGGAGCGTGGACAGCACGAGCGCGCCGCGGATCGGCTCCGCGCCCTGGGCGAAGGGGGCCATGAGGAGGTGATAGAGGAAGTCCCCATCCGACCAGCGGTCCTTCCAATCGCTGGCCTGCGTCCACTCGAAGGTCCGGGCGAGCCCATGCGCGGGCAGGAGGTTGGCGACCCGGGCGTGGTAGTAGCCCTCCGGCTCGCTCAGGCCCCCTTGCCGGTGCATCCAGCCGAAGAGCAGCACGGCATAAAGGAAGACCGCTCCCGGGATAATCCACGCTCGCGATGGCGCCGCCGTCATTCCCCCATATTATCAATTCGATAGAATGTCCACCGACAGGTGAACGATTCCCCGGGAGTCCGCGGGTCCGTTGGCGGTAGTCGGGTGGGGTCTTGTGGTGCAACTCGGCGGGGCGCAGTCCTTGCCGGGCCCTTCAGTCCCCGCGCTCGAAGGGGTGATCCGGTGAGGACGCTTAGAGGGATTGCAGAAGCTGGTGAAACTGGTCGGGCTGCAAGTCGGCCTCTTTCAGAATCTCGCGGATCAGCGGCCGGGACAGATCACGGCCGGGATGATGGGGTATGGTGGTTGTCCGTCCATCCGGATGGCGGTAGAATGCGTGGCTTCCCTTCTGCCGCGTCTTCTGGAACCCGATGGACAAGAGCATTTTCTCCAAGGTCCTGGCATCGACGATGGAGAGCCGGCTCATCTCTCGATTTCGATCAGTTGGGTTCCGACGACGTCGGGACACTCCGGGATTCCTCCCGAAGAGGACTCCTCCAGGCAGAGTTCCACGACTTCGGCCAGGTTCTTGCTCAGTTCATCGAGGGAGGCGGCTTGGGTGTGCGCGCCGGGAAGTCCGGGGACGATCCCTATGTAAAGTCCGGTCTCCCGATCTCTCTCGATGACGGCCGTGAAGCGGTAGGTCATATTTTCAGTATAGCAGACGGGTCCTTTGGCGACAAGGGTGCGTTTTTCGGACCAAATCCAGCCGCCCCACGGGGGTTAAAGTCTGAGGGTTTGAGGGCCGTCCGGCCCTCGTAGCGACGCTGGGTGCGATCGACGCTCGTGGGAAGTTCCACGCAACTTCAGGGGGTGGTTTGCTATAATAGGGCGCTTGATGCACGTCGCCCTGGCCGTCACGCTCTGCGCGTTCATCCTACCCTCCGCCCATCCCGCGGCGGCGGCGGGCTCTCCCGAGCCCTGGCTCCCCTCCGGGGAGATGCGCACCCTTCTTGAACCGTCCCATTCCATCATCGGCTCCGCTCGTCCCATGGCGGGCATCGATTTCCCCAGCCGGCGTCTGGTGGAGCCGGCTTCCCTGCCCGCTTGCGGGCTCTACGGCCTCTCCTGCCCGCGCGAGGCCGTGCCGCAACTCAGGCCTTTTTTGCAGGGGGCGCAGATCCCCCCCATCAATACCGGTTTCAAGGCCCTGGGAACGGCCGGCCAGAGCGGCAAGATCGACGGTCCCGGCAAGAAAGGCAACGGGAGCTATCGCGTCGTGAAGAACGAGCCGTACGAGCTATCGATGGAGGTCCATACCGGCTACATCGACGGCGTCACCACCTTTAAGAGGGAGCCCGCGACCGGCCGCGACACGGCCGCCTACTCCGGCCGGCTGTGGGACGGCGAGAAGGACGCCTGGGGCCCGCCCTTGGAGAAGCTCGGCCCCGTCGAAGTGGTCTATGGCGCGGGCGAGGATTCGGGCAAGGTGCGCTGGGTGGAGGACGGGCAGAAGAAGGAAGAGGGTTATTGGGGCGGCGGCCGGGACGGGAAACGGAGCATGACCATCGAGTTCGGCGGCGGCTGGGACCACGATTTCGTCCGAGACTGACCACGCATTCCTGCAGCGGATCGAATCCTTAGGGGGCTTTCCAAAATGAGCATCAAGAAGATCTCGGTCGTCGGCAGCGGGCAGATGGGCGGCGGCATCGCGCACGTGTTCGCCCTGTCCGGGTTCGACGTAACCCTCATCGACGTGTCGCAGGAACTGGTCGACCGCGGTCTGGGCGTCATCCGCTCCAACATGGACCGGCAGGTGAAGAAGGAGACCATCCGGCCCGAGGACCGCGACGCCGCCCTGGGGCGCCTGAAGACCTCCCCGCGGGCCGACCGCTTCATCGGGATGCATTTCATGAACCCGGTCCCCCTCATGAAACTGGTCGAGCTCATCCGGGGCGTCGAGACCTCCGACGAGACCTACGCGACCGTGCGGGCTGTGATCGAGAAACTGGGCAAGACCCCGGCGCCCGCCCGCCAGCCGGCCGGGGTGCGCTAGCATGGATTTCGAATTGAGCGAAGACCAGAAGATGGCGCGGGAGACCGCGCGCGATTTCGCGGAGAAGCGGCTCCGTCCCCATGCGGCGGAGTTCGACGAGCGCGAGGAGATACCGCGCGAGTTTTATGCCGAGGCCGCCGAGCTCGGCTTCATGGGCGTCATGGTCCCCGAGCAGTACGGCGGGATGGGGATGGACGCGGTCTCCTATGCCTGTATCATGGAGGAGATCGCCCGCGTCTGCGCCGCGTTCCAGATCGGCCTCACCGTGCACAACTCCCTGGCCTGCGGCGCGCTGGAGTGTTTTGGGACCGAGGAGCAGAAGCAGCGCTATCTGCCCAAGCTCGCCAAGGGCGAATGGATCGGCGCCTACAGCCTTTCGGAATCGGGGGCCGGCTCCGATGCCGGGAGCCTGCGCCTGCCCTGCGCGCGCGACGCGCAGGGCTACGTGCTCAACGGGACCAAGGCCTGGGTCTCCAGCGCGGGCTTCGCCGACCTCTTCGTCGTCTTCGCCTCCACGGACCCCAAGCTCAAGAGCCGGGGCATCTCGTGTCTCCTAGTCGAGAAGGGCGCGCCGGGCTTCGCCGCGGGCAAGAAGGAGAAGAAGATGGGCGTGCGGGGCTCCGATACCCGCGAGCTGGTCTTCTCGGACTGCCGCGTGCCCAAGGAGAACCTGCTCGGCACGGAGAACGAGGGCTTCAAGGTGGCGCTCAGCCTGCTCGACCGGGGCCGCATCGGTATCGCGGCCCAGTCAGTCGGCGTAGCGCAGGCCGCATTCGAGGAGGCCCTCTCCTACGCGCGCGAGCGGCGGCAGTTCGACAAGCCCCTGTCCGATTTCCAGGCCATCCAGTTCAAGCTCGCGGACATGGCCTTGGGCATCGAGGCGGCGCGGCTCCTGACCTGGCGCGCGGCCACCGTATTGGGTTCGGGCCAGCGCGCCACGCGCGAGGCCTCCATGGCCAAGCTCTTTGCATCCCAGAACGCCAACCGGGTGGTCTACGACGCGGTGCAGATCCACGGCGGCAACGGCTTCATCCGGGATTTCCCCGTGGAGCGCTACTTCCGGGACGCCCGGGTGTCCGAGATCTACGAGGGTACGTCGGAAGTCCAGCGCATCGTCATCGCGCGGGAACTCCTGAAGAAGTAGCCGCGCTCCCCCCGAGTCCCGCCGACTCTGTCCAGACAGAGTCAATCCCGGGAGTCAACAGATGTCGTCATCCCGGCGAAAGCCGGGATCCAAGCTTTTCATGTTTTCGACGGAGAACGGCAGGCCTGGATTCCGGCTTGCGCCGGAATGACAGAGTTGAAAGGATAGGGATGGGCGCCGGTGGGGAGTGCGGCGGCTAGATGCCGCCGAAGGCGTCGTCGTCCAGGAGGCCGCCCTTCTTCTTGCCCTTGGCCGGGGCTTCTCCGGACCCTTCCTCGCCCTCGGCGGGCGCTTCCGCGGGCGCGGCTCCTTCCTCCGCCTCTTCCGGCCGGGAGATCAGCTTGTCCCAGCGGAGGCATTCCTTGCGGTGGGCGCTCACCATGCAGTAGTTCTGGCACTCGTCCCGGTGCGCCGTGTCGAGGCAGTACTGGCTGCACTGCTTGGCCGTGCGGCAGCCGCCGGGCTTGCCCGCTTTCGCCGGGGTCGGCTGGGCGCCCTTGCGTCCGCCGGGGGTCTGCGCGGGAGCCGCGGCGGTCTTGACCTGCGGCTTGGCCGAGGCGTCCGCGCCGGGTTCCCCCGAGGCCTGGTCCTCGGCGCCTTCCGCCGGGGCCTCGGCCAGGTCCTTGCCGCCGCCCGCCGCCCAAGGCAGGGGGAACGGCACGGTGAAGGGGACCTTGCCGGAGAAGCCCATCTGCTTGGCGCCCTTGGGGTGGGTCCACCAGTAGAAGAACACGGCCGAATCGAACAGGACGAACAGGAATAGGAGGAAAGCGAGGAAACTCTTCATATCAGCGATATTCTGGAAGATTTTCAGCCTCGACTCAAGGGGCAGGGCGGACAGGGGTAGGGCGGACAAGGCTTGGCCCGGCGGGTGGATAGGAAATATAGTGCCTCGCGTCTCCGTCAGGGAAATCGCCCGAGAGGTCAACTGTGGTCCTACAAACCGGGAGCCCCTCAGGTATCGACGCCGTGTCTGGATCACGGAAGCGGGCTCCATCGAGATGACTTCATGCGCCCGTGAATCGCGGGGACGACTGTGCCCGGGCACAGCTGCTTAGCCGAGGATTGGGGGCGCGTTCCGGGTCAGTTGAGCGTCTGCCGGAACCGCTTGAAGGCGAGGGCCGCCGCGCCGCAAGCCATGGCCGCGAGGACGGCCAGGTTCGAGCCGACCACCCAGGGGTCGCCGCCCTTGAGGAGGACGTTGCGCAGGAGCCGCACGAAATACATCAGCGGGTCGAGATGGGCCACCCAGGCGATGGCGGGAGGCATGTTCTCGACCGGGAACATGATCCCGGACATGAGGATGGCCGGGAACAGGAAAAGGAAACCCCCCAGCATCGCCTGCTGCTGGCTGTCGGCGATGGTGGATATGAGTGTCCCGACGCTCACGGTCGTGATGATGAAGACGAAGGCGGAGAGAGCCAGTATCCATAGCGGTCCGCGCAGGGGTACCGAGAACAGGAGGACCCCCGCCGTGATCACGAGCGCGGCGTCGACCAGGCCCAGGAGTATGTAGGGCAGGGTCTTGCCCAGGATGATCTCCCAATCGTGCAGGGGCGCCGAGACGATGGTCTCGAAGGTTCCCCCCTCCCGCTCCCGGGCGAAGGACATGCTGGTGAGCACGATGGTGACCAGGCACAGTATCATGCTCATGACCCCGGGCACCATGAACACGGCGGACTCCATGGCCGGGTTGTAGAGGACGCGCACGTCCAGGTCGATCGCGGGCGGGGGCTCCCCGGGTCCGAGTCCGCTCCTGAGGAACCCGGCCAGGATCGCGTTCGCGTAAGCCTCGATGGCCCGCGCCTTGGCCGCGTTCACGGCGTCCACGATCAGTTGGACGTCCCCCTCGCCCCGCTCCATCGCGCGCCGGAACCCTCCCGGGGGGGCGTACAGGGTCGCGTCGGAATCCGTCTCCCCTCCCCCCGCCGCCGGGACGAACCAGCCCGAAGCGTAGAACCGTTCCTCCAGCCTGGCCATGGCGCTGTCCCCGGGCTCCCGGAGCACCCGGAGCCGGATGTCGCGCACCTCGGTCGACAGCGCCAAGCCGAAGACGGTCATCTGCACGACCGGCATGATGAAGAGGATCACCCGCATGCGCGGGTCCCGCAGCGTCTGCATGAGCTCCTTGCGCAGGAAAGCGAGCAGGGTCCGGTTCATGGCTCGAGGTCCCGCTTGAAGCGTTTGAGCGCGGCGGTGATCAGCACCGCGTCCATGACGAAAAGGGCCAAAAGCGGTTTGGCCAGGTCCAGGACCCCGGCCCCTTTGAGGAATTCGCCCCGGGCCACGATCATGAACCACTTTTGCGGCAGGATGGAGGTGAAGTACTGGAAGAACGGCGGCATGCTCTCGATGGGGAACACGAAGCCTGAGAGGAGCAGCGACGGCAGGAGTCCGGAGATCAAGGAGAGCTGCATGGCCAGCTGCTGCTGGCGGGTGGCCACGGAGATGAGCAGCCCCCAGGACAGGCAGGCCAGCAGGAACATGGCGCCCGCCGCGACGGCCAGGAGATGACTCCCCCGGAACGGCACGCCGAAGCCCAGGCGCGCGGTCAGGTAGACGACGCCGGCGCCCAGGAAGCACAGGACCACGTAGGGCAGGAGCTTGCCCAGGATGATCTCGAGAGGGCGCACCGGGGTCGAGAGCAGGAGCTCCATGGAGCCGTTCTCCCACTCGCGCGCCACCGTGAGCGCGGTGAGCAGGATGGCCAACAGCCCCACCACCACCACCGTAAGGCCGGGGATGACGAACCAGCGGCTGTTGAGTTCGGGGTTGTAGAGGAAGCGCGTGCGCAGGCGGGCGGGCTGCGGCGGCGCGGAGCCCAGGAGCCGCGCTTGGGCCGCGGCGGTGATGCCGGGCAGGTAGCCCAGCATGGCGCTGGCGCGGGTGTTATCCGCTCCGTCGAGGATGAGCTGGGCGGAGGCGCCCCGGCCCGCCCCCGCGTCCTTGCCGAAGCCCGGTTCGATCACGAGCACGGCCGAGGCCCGCTCGGAGTCGAGTTCGCGCAGGAGCCGGCCCGGGTCCTCGGCCTTCTGGAGCCGGAAGAAGCCCGAGCTCGAGAACACCTCGGCCAGCTGCCGCGAGGCGCGGCTGTCGTCCTGGTCATGGACGGACAGGCCGATGTCGCGCACTTCGAAGTCGATCGCGAAACCGAAGAAGGTCACCAACAGCACCGGCAGACCCAGGGCCAGGGCCAAGGTGAACGGATCGCGCCGGACGTGGCGGACCTCCTTGCGGCTGATGGAGAGCGTCCGGCGCCAGTCCAGGAGGCTCACCGGTCCGCCCCCTCGACGAGCTTGACGAACACGTCCTCCAAAGACGGGGCGGCTCCGGGCTTCGGAAAGGCTTCGCGCTTCAGGGCGGCGGGCGAGTCGAGCGCGATGAGCTTGCCCGCGCGCATGAGGGCGACGCGGCCGCAGCGCTCGGCTTCGTCCATGTAGTGCGTGGTGACGAGCACGGTCTTGCCGGCGCCCGCCAGCTTGTAGATGAGCTCCCAGAAGCGCACCCGGCCGGCCGGGGCCACGCCCGAGGTGGGTTCGTCCAGGAATACCACCTCGGGGGCGTGCATCATGGCCGCGGCCAAGGCGAGTTCCTGCTTGAACCCCCCCGGCAGGTCGCGGACCAGGACCGTCAGCGCGGGGGTGAACCCGATGAAGTCGAGGAGCTCGCGCGTGCGCTCGCGCGCCAGGCCGGGGTCCAGTTTGCGCAGGCCCGCCGCGAACGCCAGGTTCTCGCCCGCGGTAAGGTCCGGGTAGAGGGTGAACTTCTGGGACATGTAGCCGACCTTGGACTTGATGGCTTTGCCGCCGTCCGAGAAATCCAGTCCCGCCACGCGCGCGCTCCCCGAAGTGGGCAAGAGCAGGCCGCAGAGCACGCGGATGGTCGTGGTCTTGCCCGCTCCGTTGGCGCCCAGGAAGCCGAACACCTCCCCGCGCTCGACCGTGAAGGAGACCCGGTCCACGGCCGTGAAATCGCCGAAGCGGACCACGAGCTCCGACACTTCCACGCCGGGAGCGCTCATGCCGCCCCTCCCAGCCGCAGGAACAGCTCTGCGAATCCCTTGATGCCGCGCTCGCGCTTGAGCTCGGCGGGCGCGCCGGAGGCCAGGACCTTCCCCGCCTCCAGGAGATGCACACGCGCGCAGCGGTCGGCCTCTTCCATGTAGGCGGTGCTGATGATCACGGTTACCTTGCGGGCGGTGACCCGGCCCAGGAGCTCCCAGAACTCCCGGCGGGAGATGGGGTCCACCCCGTTGGTCGGCTCGTCGAGGAGCATGAGGGAAGGCGACTGCAGGAGGGCGCACATCAGCCCGAGCTTCTTGTACATCCCGCCCGACAGACGGCCCGCGCGGCGGTCCTGGAAGCGCTCCAGGCGGGTGACGCGCAGGAGCTCCTCCGAGCGCTCCCGGTACACCGCGGCGGGCAGGCGGTAGAGGTCGGCGAAGAACTCCAGGTGCTCGCGTACGCTCAAGTCCGGGTACAGGCTAGGCTGCTGCGGCATGTAGGCCATGCCCGGCCGGATCGCGTCGAACCCGGCCGGCCGTCCGTCCACGGAATAGGCCACCGTCCCTTCGGTCGGTGCCAGCAGGCCGATGAGGACGCGCAGGAGCGTGGTCTTGCCCGCGCCGTCCGGGCCGATCACGCCGTTGAGGACGCCGGGCTCGAAACTCAGGGTCACGCCGGAGAGCGCCTCGTTCGCCTTGAGGCGCTTGCGCAGTCCCGAGGTCTCGACACCGACGCTCATCCGGGGAGCCGCGCTTCCACCGTCATCCCCGGCTTGAGCGCTCCGTCCGCGTTCGGGAACACGAGCTTGACCCCGAACACCAGGCGCGTGCGCTCGGCGCGGGTCTGCACGTTCTTGGGAGTGAATTCCGCCTCGTCGTTGATGTGGGATATCCTGCCGACGAATGTCCGGTCCGGAGCCTCCGAGACCAGCGCCGCGACCTCCAGCCCCAAGTGGAGCCGGGACAGCAGGGGCTGGGGCACGTAGACCACGGCCCAGACCTCGCGCAGGTCGGCCAAGGTGAGGAGCTTGGTCCCCGGGTTCACGAGTTCGCCCGCCTCACGATAGGTGCTCAGCACCACGCCGTCCAGGGGCGCCTGGACCCGGCACCAGTCCACGCGCAGGGCCGCGTCATCGCGCTTGTAGAGGGCGCGGTCGTAGGCCTCTATGGGGATGGAGCCGTTATGCCTGAGTTGGGCGGCCCGGTCATAGTCCTTCTTCGCGATCTCGGCGGCGAGCTTGAGGTCCTCGCAGGAGAGGGTCAGCAGCGTCTCGCCCTTCTTCACGGAGGCCCCTTCCTTGGCGTCGAAGGAACCGATGACGGAGGAGACCCGGGCCGAGAGGTCCACTTCCGTGGCCTCCACCGTGCCGGCGTAGAGGAACTCCCGGGTCCGGGTCAGGCGCCAGGCGGCCGCGCTGGCGGCGAGCAGGACGGCGGCGAGGACGATGATCTTCTTCTTCATGGGCTCACTCCTTCCCCGACAGTTCGGCCAGGACGGCCAGCTGCATGAGGGTCTGGGCGTCCGTGCGGACCGCGCCGACCCGGGCTTCCAGCTCGCGCAGGTTCGCTCCCTGCACCTCGATGAAGGTGGAGCGGCCCGCGATGTAGGAATCGTAGATCCGGGTCGAGAGGTCCTTGGTCTCTTTGACCGAGACCCGGTCGAGCTCGCGCTGGGCCTGCAGGCCCAGCAGGCGGTCCTGGGCCTTGTGCCGGTCGCGCAGCCGGTCCTGGCGCGCCTGGTCCATGCGGCTCCGGGCGGCCTGGGCCAGGAACTCCCCCTCCTCGGCCTCCTGGCGCGTCCGGCCGGACTCGAACAGCGGCAAGCCCGCCGCGACGCCGACCATGTTCTGGTGATAGGATTCCAGGACCGGCCCGTTCGGATAGTCCAGACTGGTGCGGGCCGTGAGATAGAGCCTCGGCCATAGGCCCGCGCGGGCGCTTCGCGCCGAGCGTTCCCAGGACTCGGCCGTCTCGGCCAGCCGGCGCAGGGCCGGGTGAGTCTCGTCGAAGGCGGCCGCGGCGGCCGGGGAGAGCGCGGTCATGGCCTCCTCCAGCGGGTCCAGGCTCACGGCGGCGCTGGCCGGCTCGGTCCCCTCCGGCGGCTGGGCCGCCGAATCGGAGTCCAGCGGCAAGGACAGTTCGGCTTGCGGCTCCGTGCCGGTCAAGGCGAAAAGGTCGCGCAGGGCCTCCGCCAGTTCGGTGCGGGCCTGCCGGAACAGCCGGGCCCGGGAGAGCACGTCCTGGTGGGCGGACAGGGAGTCTATGAAGCTCGAGGCCCCGGCCTTGCGGCGGTTGTCGATGTCTTTGTGCTGCGTCTGCGCCAGGCGCAGGGAGTCGGCCAGGAGGCGCACCTGCTCCAGGGCGAGCTGGGCCTGGAAGTAGGCCACCCGGGTGCGCAGGAGGACCTGTCTTTCCAAGTCCTTGCGCTCATGTCCCTTGGCCCGCGAGGCGGCCAGGGCGCTCTTCCAGGATTCCCTCACCTCGCCCTGGTCCCAGAGCGTCCAGCCCAAGGACGGGCCGATGGAATAGCTCTCGTTGTCGCCCAGCCTCTGCGTCCTGCCGGCCACGGTCAGGGCCGGGACCTCGCTCAGGTACCTCCAGTTCGCCTCGGCCGTGAGCCTGGGCCAGAGCCGGGACCAGCGTCCGTCGGCCCGGGCTCGGGCGGCGGAGAGCTCCGCGTCCACGGCTTTGAGGGTCGACGAGTTCGCGAGCGCCGCCTTCTCGGACTCCGCCAGTCCGACCTTGAGCACCGGGGCCGCGCACCAGGCGGGCCTCCAGAGGAAAGTCAGCAGGAGTATCCCGAGCCTCATACCACCCTCCCCAGGCCCTTGATGGCGGCCTTGGCCCGGAAGCGGTTGGCTTCCTCCGACAGGAGCATGGGCTTGAACAGCGCCAAGGGCAGGCCGAAGGGGAGCTTGGGCAAGGTGCGCTCCAGGAGCCCCGCGACCGCGTTGGGCGCCACCACGCTCACGATCAGGAACGGAATGAGCTGCGGCAAGGGCGCGTCCCCCAGGAGTCCCTTCCGGCGGCACTCCCGGACGAGCCCGGTGATGATCCCCAGGTGCCGGGGCAGGTTCTCCTTGGCGAAGCGCAGGACCTCCGGGTCGCCGTCGATGGCGTCGCGCAGCAGCGCCACCAGGAGCCCGCGGTTCTCAGCCGCGAAGCGCCCCAGCCGGCACAGGGCCGCCTCGAGGCGGGCCTCGGGATCCGCGCCGCGGGACGACTCCAGGGTGAAATCCTTGAAGAACTCCTCGTAGATGTCCTGGAGCACCCGGCGCGTGAACTCCCGCTTGGAGCCGAAGTGATAGGAGAACATCCCGAGGTTCACCTTGGCGGCGGCGGCCACCTTGCGCAGGCTCAGCCCCGAGACCCCCGTCGCGGGCAGGAGCTTCTTGCCGGCTGCGATCAGCAGCAGGTCCGTGTTCCGGGAAGGTCTGGGCATGGCGGCTCTCCTTTATTATACGACAGTATAACTATACATCCGTATAGTGGGGTTGTCAAGTGCCGCTCTTCCCCCCGATCCTCGGCTAAGCAACTGTGCCCGGGCACAGCTGCCCCGTTGGACCGCCGCTAATAAACAGTCCGCCATCTGCGTCGTCACCGCCCCGGGAGATTCCAACGGCCCCTCCCATGGGGTTGGCGAGCCCATTTATCGCTTAGCCGAGGATTGGGGCTCCGCATTTTTCGGGCCGGAATCGCGCTATACTATCCGCGATGCGCGCGCCCCTCCCGCTGGCGACCGTCCTGCTGACCTTGCTTCCGGCCGCGGCCGGGGCGCAGGCCGTGTGGAACGGCTCCGGGGGGTCGCCGCTCTTCGACTCCCTGCCGCGCTTTGAGGCCCCCATGATCGGCGGCTCCGGCCCGACGCTCGCCGCCATCGACGTCCCCCCCGACGCGGCCCTGGAGATCGGGCGCCGCATCTGGAAGAACGAGTGCGGCGGCACGGTCGCGGGCCTGACCTCCTGGAACCAGGGCGAGAGCTTCGCCTCCCTGGGCATCGGGCACTTCATCTGGTATCCCGCCGGGCAGGAAGGCCCCTTCGAGGAGAGCTTTCCCCGGCTCATCGCCTATCTGCGCGCCAACGGCGCCCGTCTCCCGGAGTGGCTCAAGGACGGCGCGGACTGCCCCTGGCCGGACCGGCAGGCCTTCCTCAGGGACCTGGCTTCCCCCCGGATGACCGGATTGCGCGCCCTGCTCGCCGACACCGTCCCCCTGCAGGCCCGCTTCATCATCGACCGGCTGGAGGCTTCCCTGCCGCGCATCACGGCGACCCTGCCCGCGGAACAGCGCGCCGCGGTCGGCGCCGAATTCTACCGCGTCGCGGCCCATCCGGTCGGGCTGTACGCCCTGGCCGATTACGTGAACTTCAAGGGCGAGGGGATCAATCCCGGCGAGCGTTACCACGGCCAGGGCTGGGGGCTCCTGCAGGTTCTGCAGGGGATGTCGGGGTCCGGGAACGAGACGGGCGCCCCGGCGCTCGCGGCGTACGCAGGCTCGGCCGCCCGGGTGCTCGAGCGGCGCGTGGCCAATTCCCCCCCCGAGCGCAACGAGGCGCGCTGGCTCCCGGGCTGGCTATCCCGCGTCGCCACCTACCGTGTCAGCGGTCCCAGAGTCTAGACTTCCGGCGCGGGTCGCCTTGGCGGCCGCCGGAAGCCTGGCTGGGCTCCTGCTGCTCGAGGCGTTCTGCCGGGTGGCGCCGTTCCAGGGCGTGCGTCTGGAGTCGTTCCGGGTGGAGGAGGCGGCGAGCCCCTTTTTGGGCGTCATCAGCCGCCCGAAACGGAGGGGTTTCTACCGGGCCTCGGACCTCCTCGGCTACGAGCATGAGGAGAACGCCGCCGGGTTCACCAACCGCCACGGGATGACCGGGCGGGAGCATCCGCTCGCCAAGGCTCCGGGCACGTTCCGAGTGCTCCTGATGGGAGATTCGATCGCCGAGCCGCACTGGGCCGGGGATTCCCTGGAGGACGAGCTCGGGCGTTCCCCGGAGTGCCGGAAAGTGCATGAGCGGTTCGAGGTGTGGAACGCGGGGGTCGGGAGCTACGACGTGAGGCGCTACGGCCTCTATCTGCGCCAGCGCGCGGCCCGCTACAGCCCCGACCTCATCGTGCTCTTCATAGCCATGAACGATTTCGGCCTGGATACCAACACCTACTACAAGAAGCGCGACGGCTTCATCGGCTATCACTTCCCGCTGGAGTCGCTGCGCCGGCGCGGCTTCATCCCGTCGGCCCGTCTCCTGCGGCGCAGCGCGCTCTACCGCTGCGTCCTGCTGCGCGCGGACACCTGGCTCGCGGCGCGCGACCCCGGCCGGGAGGCGGACGCCGGGGCGACTGGGCGGCGCTATATGCGGGAGATCCTGGCCGCGGCGCGCGCGCTTCCCGCGCCCATCGTGTTCGTGGTGTTCCCCTATCTGACTCCTGAGGCGGCGCGCGACGAGCGGCAGCGGGCCGAATACGCGGCCATCACCTCCGTCCTGGGCGCGGAGGGGACGCGCCGGCTGGACCTCTCCCCCCTGTTCGCCGACCTGCGGCGGCAGGATTTTCCGCTGCGCTACAAGCCCGAGGACGTCGTCCACCCCTCGCCCGCGGCGTATCGCCGCATCTCCCGCGAGATCGGGGCTTTCCTGGTCCGGGAGAAGATGCTCTAATCTGGCCCTATGACCCTCAAGAAGACCCCCCAGCACGTGCGCATCTTCGCCGGGCTGGCGGCCGGGGCCGGGCTCGGGCTGGCAGCGCGGGCACTGTGGGGCGGCTCTCCCGGGCTGGCCTGGGCCGTCGCGAACGTCGCCCAGCCCATGGGGCAGGTGTTTTTGCGCGTCGTGTTCATGGCCGTGGTCCCGCTGGTGGTCGCGGCCCTGGTCCTGGGCGTCACCGAGATCGGCGAGGCCGGCAAGGTCGGGCGCATCGGGCTGCGGACCCTGATCCTCACCCTGGTCCTGTCGAGCATCGCGGTGCTGATCGGCGTGTTCGCGGTCAACTGGGTCCGGCCGGGCGTCGGCCTGCCGGAGGAGTCCCGCCAGAGGCTCATCGCCTCCTTCCAGGGGCAGGGCTCGGTCCAGGCCAGCCTCGACAACGCGGCCAAGGCCAAGCCCGCGGTGCAGTCCCTGCTCGAGCTCATCCCCAAGAACCCGATCGCGGAGGCCGTCAACGCCTTCGAGGGCGGACTCATCCCGCTCATGGTCTTCAGCCTGGTGCTCGGGCTCGCCCTCAGTCTCATCCCCGAGGAGAAATCCCGTCCCTTGAAGGAGCTCCTGGGTTCGGTGCTGGCGGCCATGCTCAAGGTCATCGATTTCGCCATGTGGCTGGCGCCGTTCGGCGTGGGCGGGCTCATCTTTTCGGTCACGGCCATGGCCGGGCTGGAGGTCCTGGGACTCCTGGCCAAGTACTTCTTCCTCGTGATCGGGGCGCTCGCCTTCCATCTGCTGGTCGTCTATTCCGCGGCCGTCTGGTTCCTGGCGCGGCGCAGCCCGCTCCGGTTCTTCCGCGACATCTCGGGTGTCCTGGTGACGGCGTTCGCCACCAGCTCCTCGAGCGCGACGCTTCCGGTGACCCTCAAGGCCTCGGAGGAGAACCTCAAGATACCGCGGCCGATCGGCAACTTCGTGCTCACCATCGGGGCGACCGCCAACCAGAACGGCACCGCCCTCTACGAGGGGATCACGGTGCTCTTTTTGGCCCAGTTCTTCGGAGTGCCGCTGACCTTGTCCCAGCAGGCGCTGGTGGTCGTGTGGTCGGTCATGGCGGGGGTGGGCACGGCCGGGGTGCCCGGCGGGTCGCTGCCCCTGATCGTGATCGTCCTGCAGTCCATCGGCGTGCCGGGCGAGGCCATCGGCATCATCCTGGGGGTGGACCGCATCCTCGACATGAGCCGGACCGTGCTCAACGTGGCGGGCGACCTGACCATCGCCGCGTGCGTGGCCGAGTGGGAGAAGAAGGGCTAGCGCATGGGCTTCGACATCCGGCCGGCCGCCGACGGGGAGCTGGACGCCTGCGCCCGGCTCATGAGCGGGTCGGAGCCCTGGAGGACCCTGCGCCTGGGACCGGAGGCCTGCCTGGCCGTGGTGAAAGACCCCGCGCGGGAGAAGTACGTCGCCGTGGGATCGGACCGCGTGCTGGGGGCCATCGTCCTGGCCATGGGCGGCCCGTTCAAGGGCTACGTACAGGCCGTGGTCGTGGACCCCGGACAGCGCGGCCGCGGCGTGGGCCGCGCCCTCCTCGCAGCCGCGGAGGAGCGGATATTCCGGGACACCCCCAACGTTTTCCTCTGCGTGTCCTCCTTCAACACCGGGGCGCGGCGGCTCTACGAAGCGCTCGGCTACCGCCAGGTCGGGGAGATACCGGACTACGTGGTGCCCGGCCATTCCGAGCTCCTGCTCCGCAAGTCGATCGGCCCGCTGTCTGGGTTCCGGAGCGCTCCGCTCTCATGAGGATCGCGGTGCTGGGCGGCGGGCTCGCCGGGCTCCAGATCGGACGCCTCCTCAAGGAGCGGGGCGTGGACTGCGTCATCCTGGAGTCCCGCGAGGAGGCCGGCGGGCTCTGCCGCACCTTCCGCCGCGGCGCGCATTCCTGGGACATCGGCCCGCACGCCTACTACAGCCGCGACCCCGGGGCCATGCGCCATTTCGAGTCCCTCCCGGTGGATTACGTCCGCAACGAGCGCCGGGTGCGGGTCTGTCATCGCTCCGGGGAACGCATCGTGTCGGTCTCCTATCCCTTCGAGAACGGCCTGGCCGACCTGCCCTGGGGCGAGCGGCTGGAATGCCTGGGCGGGGCCCTGCGCGCACGGCTCTTCGGGCCCGGGCAGTTCCATGACCTGAGGCATTGGATCACCGAAGGCCTCGGGACCGGCATCGCGCGGCATTTCATGCTGCCCTACAACGAGAAGATCTGGGACTGTCCGCTGGAGCGGATATCCATGGACCTGGTGAGCCGGAAGATCGAGCCCGAGCCGGTGCTCAAGCTCATCCGCAACACCTTCGTGCGGGGTACGGTGGGCCGCGCCTACCAGGCCCGGTTCCTCTATCCCCGCTCCGGCGCCGGGGCGCTCACGGACGCGATCGCGCGCACCGTGGGCGAGCGCCTGCAGACCCATTGGCGCGTCTCCCGGCTTGAGCCGGCCGAGGGCGGGGGGTGGCGCATCTTTTCCGAGGGCGGCTCGTCGACGAGCGCCGACGCGGTCGTCTCGACCATCCCCGTGCCGGAGCTCCTGGCCGCGCTCGGCGATCCCGCCCTGCAGGCCCGCGCCGCGGAGTTCCGCGGCAACGACACCTTCATCGTGGCGGTGGGGCTGAAGGAGGGCCGCCGCTTCCGCGCTTTCGGGGACTGCCACTGGGTGTTCTTCGCCGGCCCCGAGTCCTTCTACCGGCTTACCTTCACCCGCAGTCTCAAGGGGGAAGGGCCGGACACCGCGGCGGCCGAGATCACCCGCAGGAGCGGGGCCGGATCCCTCGACACCGGCGCCCTGACGGGACGGGTCCTGGCGGACCTTCGCGCGGCCGGGATACTGGCCGACGAGGCGGACGTGGAGTTCTCGGCGGTGCACCTGGAGCGCCATACCTACCCCATCCCGACCTTGGGGCTGGAGGCGGCGCGGCGGGAGGTGGAAGAAAGCCTGGCCGCGCGGGGGATATTCCTCCTCGGGCGCAGCGGGCGCTGGGAGTACCTCAACACCGACGGGATCTTCCTCGCCGCCGAGCGGTTCATGAGCGAGCGCCTCCCCGCGCTCCTGGGGAACTCCTGATGGGGGTCTTCCTCGTCCTGACCGGGGCCGGGGCCCTCTTCGGGCGGGCGTTCTGGCCCGGAGCCTTCGGCGTCTGGGCCTGGGTCGGTCTGGTCCCCCTCCTGTGGCTCATCGACGGCCGCGCGCCCGCCTCGGCCTTCCGCCGCGGCTGGTGGTTCGGCACCGTGGGCTATGCGGTCGGGATGCCCTACTTTCATTGGACGATCCGCGAGTTCCTGCTCACCCCGCCCGGGGTCACGGAGCTCTTCTTCGGACTGCTCATGGGCCTGCACGGGCTCTTCTTCGCCTGCCTCGCGGGCGCCGCGGCCTGGCTGGTCCCCCCCTTGCGCGAGAAGACCGGCCGCGCCGATGCCGCGTGGCTCCTGGCCTTGGTCCCGGCCGCGGTCGCGTTGGAAGCGTGGTTTCCCAGCATCATCCCGTGGCAGTTCGGCAACAGCCAGCATTTCCATCTGCCCACCGTGCAGGTCGTCGAGGTCTTCGGCCTGGCGGCGTTCGCCGTGCTCATCCCGGCGTGCAACGCGGGCGTCTATCTCTTCGTCCGTTCGCTATGGGAGCGCTCCCGCGCCCGGGCCGGGGAGGTCCCCCCCCCGCTGCGCTGGGGTCTTCTGGCCTGCCTCGGCCTCGTCCTGTCCGCCAACGAGGGTTGGGGCCGTCACCGCATCCGCGCGGTGGACGCCGAGGTCGCCGCGGCCCGGAAGACGGGGCGGACGCTGACCGTGGCGTTGATCCAGGGCTGCATGCCCATCCGCAAGGACCTGCGCTTCGAGCAGTTCTGGGGCAATCTGGAGGTCCAGAACGAACTCACCGCGCTGGCCCTGCGCGGTGGAAAGGTGGATCTCGTGATCTGGCCCGAGAGCACCTATGGGAGGATCGTGGGCTTCTCCCGCAAGGATGGACTGCCCGTGTCGCCGAACGTCGACGGCTTCCCGTTCGGGGCTCGCCTGCGCGACGAGATCCCCGCTCCCGCGCACCTGCTCATGAGCGTCATCGGGGAGACCGCTTCAGTTGAGGGCTCCGAGCGCCGGCGGCGCTACAACACGGGGGTCCTGACCGATCCTTCCCGGGAGTTCGTGGACCTGGTCGAGAAGACCCGCCTCATCCCCTTCGGCGAATTTCTGCCCTTCGGGGAGTGGTTCCCCTTCCTGTATCGCCTGACCCCCAGGACCTGGCGGCTTTATCCGGCGCCCCGCCAGCGTCTGCTGCGCGTGCCCCCGAAGGACATCTCCTTGGGGGTGGTCATCTGCTACGAGGACTTCCTCTCGGAGTTCGTCCGGCGCTACGCGGACCTGGGCGCCGAGCTGCTCGTCCACCTGTCCAACGACGTCTGGTTCGGCAGCGGCTTCGCCTTGGAGCAGCATCTGACCTTCGGCGCTCTGCGCGCCGTCGAGACCCGCCGCTTCCTCGTGCGCGCCGTCAACACCGGGGTCACCGCGGTGGTCGACCCCGCGGGGCGGGTCGATTCCCGCCTGGACCCTCTGCGGCGGGGATTCTTGGTGCGCACCGTGGTCCCGCTCCAGGGCCGGACCCTCTACGTCCGGCTCGGCCGGGCGCCGTACCACGCCGGGACCGCCTTGTTCCTGGCCGTCGCGCTCTGGGCCTGGAGGCGCCGCTCCCATGGCCGCTGAAGCGGAGGACTCCTGCGACGTCGCGGTCATCGGCGCCGGGATCTCGGGGCTGACCGCCGCCGCGTTGCTGTCCCGCGCGGGCCTGCGGGTGACGGTAGTCGAGTCCGAGGCCGCCATCGGCGGCTGCATCGCCGGCTTCCAGCGCAAAGGGTTCCTATTCGACACCGGCATCCATTGGCTCAACGAGTGCGGGCCGGACGGGTTCATCCATCGCCTGTTCAGCGACCTGGACCCCGGCTATCCGAAATGCCGGCCGCTCGCGCGCATCCGCCGCATCAAGAGCGCGTCTTTCGACTATCTGCTGACCAGCGAGCCGGATGCGCTGCGGGACCGCTTGTGCCGGGATTTCCCGGAAGCGGCCGGCGGGGTGCGCTCCCTGTTCGCCATCGGCCGGAAGATCGCTGAGTCCGTGCACCAGCTCTCCCGGGGTTTGCGCTGCTGGGAGACCATGTCCCTCCTCGAGTACGGGCTTTACGGCCTGCGGATGGGCTACTGGTCGCTCCCCTTGTTCCGGCACGTCGGGGTGCCGGCCGAGAAGGGCCTGCGGCTCCTGTTCCGGGACAGCCCCGTCAAGGACGTATTCGCCTCCGAGGAGGAGATGATGGGGGTCCTGGTCCCCCTGGGCTGGGCCTACGCGAAGAACTTCCAGATGCCGCCCGCGGGCGGGAGCCGGGCCTTCGCGCTCTGGCTGCAGAAGAGGATCGAGGCCTCCGGGTCCCGGGTGCTTCTGCGCCACCGTGTGGCGAAGGTCCTGCTGGAAGGCGGCGTCGCGGCCGGGGTCGTCCTGGCCGGCGGCCGGACGCTGCGCTCCCGCTTCGTCCTGGCGGCCTGCGACGTGGAGGCCCTCTACGAGAGGATGCTCCCCCCGGGCGCGGTCCCGACGGATCTGCTGCGGCGTCTCCATGACGCCGACCTCTACGATTCCGGGTTCATGGTCAACATGGGCCTGGACTGCGGCGCGGCCGCCCTGGGCTTCGGGGAGGAGATGCTCACTTTGTTCCGGGAGGACATCCCCCTGTCGGAACGCGTGTCGGGCGACCCGGCGAAGGTCAACCTCTGCGTGATGTCATCCTCCGTGCGGGACGCCTCGGTGGCCCCTGCGGGGAAGGGCACGCTTTCGATCTTCTGCCGCGCCAGGATCGACTACATGGACCACTGGCGGACGGGACCGGGCCTGGAGCGGGGACCGGCCTACGCCGCGTTCAAGAAGGAATACGCCGACGCCCTCATAGCCCGGGTGGAGCGGGTCATGTCTTTGCGCCTGCGCGAGCATATCGAGGCCTTGGACATCGCCACGCCCGTGACCTACTGGCGCTACACCGGCAACCGGGACGGGAGCATCATGGGCGCGCGGCCCACCATGAAGAACATCAAAAGCAAGATCGCCCATTTCCGCACGCCGGTCAAGAACCTCCTGCTGGCGGGGCATTGGGCCGATTACGGCGGCGGGATCCCCATCGCCGTGAAGGCGGCGGCGAACACGGCGCTCCTCATCCTCAAGGACACCGTGCCGGCGGCGTATCAGGGCTTGCGGGATCTCATGGATGGCAAGAATGCGAGGGCGCGATGACTCATCAGAACCGCGCGCC
>MGTY01000128.1:0-290 GCA_001799695.1 Elusimicrobia bacterium GWA2_69_24 | reverse complement strand
GGTGAAGGTGTAGTCGGCCCGGAAGCGGCGCATGTTGATGCCCATGCCGGCCCCGAGGCCGCTGAAGGACGAGAGAGCCCCTCCCCCCCCGCCGCCCGCGGTCTTTGCGGACTGCGACGCATAGCCCACCCGCAAAGACAAGCTCGAGAGCAGCGCATACTCGGTCCCGATGCCGACTTCCGTGCGCTTGTCATTGATTTCGCGGCGGACATCCAGCGCGAGGTTGAACGCCCCGCCGAGGCGATAGGCGGCCCCGAGGGCCAAGGTGAGCGGCAGAGGGTCCACCTGGT
>MGTY01000127.1 GCA_001799695.1 Elusimicrobia bacterium GWA2_69_24 | reverse complement strand
GATGGCGCCGTCGGCGACGTAGAGCCCCTCGTGGACCGCGGTGCCGGCCGCCCCGGCGTAGACCTGGCCCTGGTGATCGACGACACCGTCCTCCGCTCGGTCGGCCATGACGCAGCCGCCGAGAGGATGGACGGTGATGAGGCTGTGGTGGAGCGCCTTCGACCAGATCGGGTTCTCGACCCACTGGCCCCCCAGCGCCCGCGTCGCCGCCTCGAGCTCGCGATTGTCGCGATGGAAGACCGGGCGGTCGCCGATACCCGGCCAGTGGACGCGGACGCGGTCGTCTTCGAGGACCATGCGGCCCTCGCCGTCGTCGTTGCTCATCACGAGGTAGGTCTGCGTGTTGTGCATGGCCCCCGTGCGCGGGCCGCGGAGCCGGCTCTCGACCTTGCGCGCCTCGCGCTTGGCGAAGTCGACCACGCCGTGCTTCATGTCCTCGCCCACGAGGTCGCCGCTGACGGCTAAGAACGTCGGCAGGACCTCGGCGATCGCGCCGGGGAGGCTGCCTTCCTCGATGACGAGGCCGTCCTCGAGCTTCGGCTGCTCGCGGATGTCGATGATCCCGCTGATGCACGGGCCCACCGGCTCCGCCTCGCCGGGGCGGAGGCGGCCGAAGCCGATGCCGTTGATCGCGTGGTCACCGTTGTAGCCGAAGCCCAGGACGTCGCCGTTCGCCGAGAAATGGTGGCCGAGCCGATCCGAGAGCGGCAGGCCTCGGGCCTTGGAGCGCAGCAGGATCTCGGTGGAGCCGAAGGTGCCGGCGGACAGGACGACGACCTCCGCAGCGACGACGAGATCCGCCGCATCGAAGACCCGCCGATCGCCGGCGAGCGGCTGATAGTGCACCAGCCAGCGCCCGTCCTGCCGCTCGAGCCACCCCACGCAGACCTCGGTGAAGATCTCCGCGCCATGGTTCACGGCGTCGGGCAGGTAGTTCATGAGCAGGGTGTTCTTCGCGCCCTCGTTGCAGCCGCTGACACAGTCGCCGCAGAGGGTGCACGCGCGCTGCTCGACTCCCACCGGATTCACGCCGTCGGCGAACGTGACGTTGATCGGCAGGCGATAGAAGCGCTGGCCCATCGAGCCGGCGGAGCGCTCCAACGCCTGCATCTTCAGGAGCGGCGGGAAGTCCTCCGGGTACGGCGTCGGTCGGAGGATCTCTTCGGCACGGCGAAACCACTCCTCGAGGCCGGCGAGGCCGGCGCGCTGGACCTCGGCCGGCCAGCGCGGATCCGAGAAGATGCGCGGCTCCGGACGCAGCGAGACGTTCGCGTTGATGAGCGAGGTGCCGCCGAGCCCGCACCCGACCACCGCGTTCATCTCGGCGTTGACTTTCACGTCGAACATCCCGGTCGCCGAACCGAGGTGGCCGGCCGGCGTGTCGAGCTGGACCTCGGCCGTCGCCGATGCGAGCGTGTCCGGATACTCCCCCGGCTGCCGCTCCTTGCCGCGCTCGAGCACGCACACCTGCTGCCCGGCGCGGGCGAGGCGCGACGCGGTGATCGCCCCGCCGTAGCCCGAGCCGACGACGACGACCGTGTAGTGGCTCTTCATAGTCTCGACGGGCGAGGACAGTCGCTGCATCGGCTCTTCCTCTTCAGTCCGGACGGTGTTAGACGCTCCGGTTCATGAGCGCCCGGAGCTGGTCGTTGCGGAGGCTCACCTCGCGCGCCGCCGCCGCGGAGAACGTCGCCCACGGATCCGCCGCGGGATCGACTTTCGCGCGCAGCGCGGCGCAGAACGGTCCGGGCGTTCCGCCCGTCGCCGTCGCCGCATCTTCCACCGTCACGGTGTAGCGGCCGGCGTCAGCCGACTCGTTGTACATGCGGAGCGAGGCGACCCCGAGCGTCTCGTCGATGAGGATGAGCGCGCCGCCCTCGATCGGGTTCGGCGCGGGCGTGTCGACCACCCACCCGCCGCTGTTGTAGAGCTTCACCGGCACCGGGTACCCGGCGAAGGCCTCGACCGCCTGGTAGGGCTTGTGCGTGTGCCCGAAGACAAAGGTCACGTCGTCCGGAACCCGGGTGCCGAGCTCGGCGTGGAGCTCTTTCAGCACCGGGCCCTCCAGGTACCACCGCAGCCCGGCGCGCGCATCGGCGCTCAGCACGTCGGCGGTCTGGTTCCGCGCCATCCCGGCCATGTGGCCACAGACCGCGTCGACGCCCGCATCCAGCACGCGGGCCTCCAGCCAGTGCTCCCACCGCGCGCCCGGCAGGAGCGTGGCCAGGCTCTCGGCGAACGTCTTGAACAGCGCCTTCGTGTGGCCGGGATCCTGGAGCTTGTCGTACACGAGCATCACGCCCTCGCCGACCTTGCCCGCGGCGCCCCAGCTCGACCAGAAGTAGTTGATCCAGTCGCCGTTCTCGCGCTCGATGGTCGCGATGTCCTCGGCGAGCGGCTGGTCGGGAAAGACGAGGTCGAGCAGGCGGGACTGCAGCCGATAGATCGACTCGATGTAGTGCCCGTGGCTCACCACGACGCAGCGGTCGCGCCGGTCGCTCACGATGCCGAAGTTCGGATAGACGGTCGTCACGGTGGCGCGCCGCTTCGAGCCGCGCCCCAGGATCTCCGCCAGGACCGGGCTGGAGATGTCCATGTCCAGCGCCGAGAACATCGACGTGACGCTGCGGATCGGCGGCAGCGGCTGGTCGAGCGGCGTGGCGAGAATGTCCTCGTGATAGAGCTGCGAGATCGCGGTGCGCCAGAGGAAATGGTCGTGGTTGCCGGGCACGTAGATCACCCGGCTGTCGAAGAGCGGCTCCCCTTGCGCCGGCCACGCGAGCTCGACGAAGCGCTGGAAGGCCATGGCGGAGTCGGGCAACGGTGACAGCGCGAGATCGAGGACGTCGCCGTGCAGGACCAGCGTCGGCTTGCGATCACCGCCCATCGCGGTGACGAGCGCGCGCAGGCACTCCACGAGGTGGCCGAGGACGACGCTCGGCTGGCTCGGCTTCACCGTGACCGAGTCCGTGTCGACACGGGTCAGCAGACTGTTCGCCGCGCCGAAGTGGACGTCGGACATGCAGACATACCGGATGGCGCTCACGGCGGGAACTCTACGCGGGACGATGTGAGAGTGTCAAAGGGAAAAGCGGCCCCGCACCCTCGGCTCGGTTGGCGCGCTGATGAACGTGCTCCGGAGGGTCCCGCGGCGCGCGCAAAGCGGGCGCGCGGCTTGAATGCTATGCTGGCAGCCCGCGTTGGGGCGGGGAGGCGACCTGACATGAGTGACCAGACCGATACCGGCCAGAGCGCCGGCGGCGGCACGCAGGCCAACGGCACGACATCGGGCAAACGGCAGTGGCCGGATTGGGCCGCCCTCCTCGAGACCGCCAAGCGCGTCGCATTCAACGTCGTCATCATCGCCGCGATCGCCGTCGGCGTGCCGGTGTTCGTGAAGCTCGTGACCACCAGGGGCGTCGTGATCAACGACATCACGGTGCCGTCGGCGGTTGCCGATCGCGGCCTGACCAGCGATGTGATCTCGCGGCGCATCCTCGACCAGCTGCATGAGATGAAGATGAACGCCGGGTCGAAGAAGGAGCAGGAGGCAATCACCGGCACCAGCACCGAGTCGCAACTGCCGGACATCCAGCTCCCGGTCGGCGGGATCAACCTCGCCGTCGCGATCTCCCAAATCCGCCATTTCCTGGGATACGTCGACACCAAGATCTCGGGCGAGATCGTCACCGAGTCGGCCGGCGACGACAAGGGCAACGCGCCGGCCTATACGCTGCGGTTGCGCATGGTCGGACACGGCGTCCTCTATCACTCGGCCAAGCCGTCGGCGAGCATCGACAGCCAGATCGCCGAGGCGGCGATCGAGGTCATGCATCGTTTCGATCCGATCAACCTCGGCTACTACCTGTACCGCAGGAAGGACTACGTGAATGCCTACCGCATGACCGAGACCGCGCTCGCCAACGATTCGCCGGGCGACGACGGCTGGGCGTTCAACATGCGCGGCTTGATCCTGCGCGACCAGGGGCAGTGTCCGGAGGCCATCGCGCAGTTCCGCGAAGCGATCCGCCGCGAGCCGAAGTTCGCCGTCGCCTACTACAAGCTGTCGGAGACGCTGCGGCTGACGGGCGATCTCGAAGAGGCGGCCAAGGTCGCGACCCAATCGATCACGCTCGCGCCCAAGGACCGGCGGGGCTACGCCAACCTGGCGCTGGTGTTCGTGGACCAGGGCAAGACCGCGGAGGCGCTCGAGCTCATGCAGAAGGCGGTGCAGGAGGAGCCGCGCAGTTCGCAAGCGCATCTCGATCTCGGCGTCGTCCTGCACACGCTCAACCGGCTCGACGAGGCGGCGGCGGCGTTCCAGAAGTCCATCGAGATCGAGCCCGACTTCGCCGCCGCCTACAGCAAGCTGAGCGTGGTGCTGCATCGCACGGGCAAATACGAGGACGCGCGTGCCGAGGCGCAGAAGGCGGCCAACGTCAATCCGAAATCGCCCGTGCCGTGGAACCTGCTCGGGCTCTACGCGCTCGACCGCAAGGACTATCCCCACGCGGTGACCAGTTTCCAGAAGGCGATCACGCTGGATCAGGCCTTCGTCGAAGGCTACGTCAATCTCGGCGTCGCGCTCGCGAAGGAGAAGAAATTCGCCGACTCCACCGCCGCGTTCCAGAAGGCGGCGCAGCTCCACCCCAGGGACGCCAGCGTGCTGGCGCACTGGGCCGATGCGCTGGAGGCGCAGGGCCAGGGCCGTCAGGCTCTGGACAAGCGGCGCCAGGCCATCGCGATCGCGCCGAAGCAGGCAAATCTCGATGGGCGGCTCGGCCGCCTGCAGGAGGCCCAGGGCGACGTCACCGGCGCGATCGACAGCTACAACAAGGCGACCGGCGCCGACGCCAGGGTGTCCGGCGCTCTCAAGGCGCGGATCGACTCCGGCTCGCGCTGCTCTGGGATCCCTCCACGGGGCTGGCAAGAGTCGAGGCGGCCGGGAGTGCCGCGCGTTCGTTGAACCATCTTCTGATCCCCTTCTGGGTCGAGAAAGCCACCAGGGGTTAACTCGCGCGGCCCTACATGGCATCCATCGGAAGGGGGGCGACGTCATGAGTCGCGCTCGCCAGGTTTACCTGATTTCCGACCTGCATATCGGCGGCGCCTACCCCGAGTCGCCGCACCTCGGGGACCGGGGCTTTCGCATCTGCACCCGTGCCCGAGAGCTGGCGCAGTTCGTCGACGTGCTCGCCGAGAAGCCCATCGGCGCCGCGCGCATCGAACTCGTGATCAACGGCGATTTCGTCGACTTCCTGGCCGAGCGGCGCGCGCCGCCGGCCGAGTGGAGCCCGTTTCTCGCGCGGCCCGGCGCGGCGGTTGAGACACTGCGCGAGATCGTGGCGCGTGACCGCCCGCTGTTCGATGCGCTCGGCAAGCTGCTCGCGCGCGGGCACAGACTGACGCTCGTGCTCGGCAATCACGACATCGAATTGGCACTGCCGCAGGTGCGCCGCGCGCTGGAAGATCTTCTCGCGAGCGACGGCTTCCGGTTTCTGTACGATGGCGAAGCCTACGTGATCGGCGATGCCCTGATCGAGCACGGCAACCGATACGACGAATTCAACGTTGTCGACCATGACCGCCTGCGCGAGTATCGCTCGCTGCTGTCGCGCCGCCAGCCGATCGGGGCGGAGCATGAATTCGAAGCGCCGGCGGGCAGCCGCATGGTGGCCGAGGTGATCAACCCGATCAAGGAGCGCTACAAATTCGTCGACCTGCTCAAGCCCGAGGTCGACGCGACGATCCCGTTGCTGCTCGCGCTCGAGCCCGGCCTGCGCAGCAAGCTGGCGCGTGTGCTGCCGATCGCGGCGCAGGCGTCGCGCCACACGCTGCGAGAGGACGCGCTGCCGTCGAGGGGGGGGGACATCAGCGCGGCAGGCGCCCTGGCGGCCGAGCCGGTCGGAGGCGACATGGGTGGGATGCACGCGCCGGCATCGTCCGCCGCGGATCCAGAGGAACGCCGGCTCGATGATGCACTCGAGAAGGTCCTGGGCGCGGAGACCGGGCCGTTCCTCTCTGCGCTCGAGACGGACTCGCGGCTCGTCGACAAAGTTGGCGGCGATATCGCCTCCGGCGCGGAAATGCTGTCGGGCGTCGCGGGTCTGCTGTCCCTTCTCGTGAGCGGCTCCGCGAGCCTGGAGACGCGTCTGCCCGCTCTGCTGAGGGCTGTTCGCGTCCTCCAGACCGACCGCACGTTCGATCGCGATTTCGAGGCGCCGTCGGTCTACACTCGGGCGGCCGAGCAGCTCGCGCGCGACGGCGGGTTCAGTCACGTCATATTCGGGCACACCCACCTCGCGCGCGACCTGCCGCTGGCGAGCGGCGCCCGCTATCTCAACAGCGGGACCTGGGCCGATCTGCTGCAGTTTCCGAAGGACATCCTTTCCGGGTCGCAATCCGACGTCCGCGACAAGCTGCGGCATTTCTGCGAGGACGCCGCGAATTCGCGGCTGGAGCGCTACATCGTGTTCACGCCGACCTTCGTGCGGCTCGACGTGACCGGCGACGGCCGCGTGGCTCGCGCCGAGCTGCTGGACTACACGGGCCCCGAAAGCCTCTGAGCGGACGACCATGCTCCCAGAGATACGCGGGACGATCGCTCGCATAGAGGTCCGGGACGGCGTCCGAGTCCTCAGTCGCGGAACCGGGTTTCTCGTCACCGACCGGCTCGTCCTCACCGCGTTCCACGTCGTCGGTGACCGGACCCAGCGTGTCCTGTACGAGCAGCAGTATGGCCTGTTCCTGTGCTTTCCCGGCCTCGAATGCCCGGGTCGAACGGTCGAAGGGGCGTGGGATGCCGGCGCGGACTGGGCGCTTGTCGAGTGCGCGGAACCGCCGAAGGCGCGGCCATTGCCGCTCGCGGACCTGTCTGCATCGGGTGCCACGTGGGAGACATTCGGCTTTCCCGACGCGAATCCGCAGGACGGGATGGTGTGTTCCGGGACCGTCGAGAATCCGGCGGGCGAGATCCAGGGCGTGGTGGCGATGCAACTGTTCAGCAAGCAAGCCGCGGCTGGCAACGGCAGTCCGGTGCGCGGCCTGTCCGGAGCGCCAGTCGTCGTCGACGGCGCGGCGGTAGGGGTGTTGCGCTACTCGCTGATGCAGGACGGACTGAACGTCGCGGGCACGCTTTACTCCTGCCCGGTGGGGCCGATCGTGGAGCGCGCATCCAAGTGGCTGCCGCTGCCCGATCCGTGCTGGGGTCTGCCAGGAATGCCGTGGCGTGACCTGCCGCCGGTACCGTTTCGGTACCTGTCCTGGTTCACCGAGGACGACGCGGAGATCTTCTTCGGCAGGAACCAAGAAATTCGGGGGCTGTACGAGCGGATCGTGGCGCAGGATGGGTCGCCGGTCATCCTGCTCTATGGCCAGTCGGGCGTCGGGAAGTCGTCTTTCCTTTCGGCTGGCGTCCTGCCGCGCCTCAAGCGGGAGCACGATGTTCTGTACGTGCGTCGCGTCGGCGAGGCGGGACTCGCTGGCTGCGTGAGGTCGGCCTTGTCGGCAACCGGCTCGCTCCCGATCGGCGATCTTTGGAGGCAACGCGAGGCGGCAAGCGGCCGGCCGCTCGTGCTGCTACTCGACCAGGTGGAGGAAGTCTTTACGCACCCGGCCCGGTCGCGCGCGGACGAGCTGGAGGAGTTCTTCGGCGAGCTCGACGGACTGTTCGGCGAGGTCGCAATGCGACCGGCCGGGCGGCTCGTCCTCTCCTTCCGCAAGGAGTGGTATCCCGAAATCCGTAAACCGCTCGAGGCGAGGAAGTTGCCGACCGCAGACGTGTTCCTCGAGCGGCTGGGACGCGAGGGGATCATCGAAGCGGTCAACGGTCTCGCTGCGACGCGGCGACTTCGAAACCAGTACGGGCTGACCGTGGAAGCAGGGGTGGCCGCGCGCATCGCAGATGACCTGCTCGAGGACCGTGAATCGCCCGTTGCGCCGACGCTTCAGATCCTGCTCACCAAACTCTGGGAGGCGGCGACGCGCGCGAGTCCGAGCAAGCCGCACTTCAGCCTCGATCTCTACGGGAACCTGAAGCAGCAGGGCCTGCTGCTGCGTGACTTCCTGGAGCGGCAACTGGGCGCCCTCGAGACCCAGACCCCGGACACCGTCCAGTCAGGCCTCGCCCTCGATCTGCTTGCCTATCACACGACGCCCGACGCCACCGCCGAGGAACGCACGAGGGAACAGTTGCTCAGGGATTACCGGCACCGGGCCGACGACGTGCCGAAAGTGGTGGAGGAGCTCTGCGGCTTCTATCTGCTGTCGGACTCGTCGCAGGACCGTCGCGATGGCGTCCCGTCGACGCGGCTGGCGCACGATACGCTGGCTCCGCTGGTGCGCAGGATGTTCGCGCGATCGGATAGCCCGGGGCAACGGGCGCGCCGGATCATCGAAAGCCGCTCCGCCGAGTGGGCGGGCGGCCGCCAGGGAACACCGCTCGACGAGCGCGACCTGGCGCAGGTGCTGCAAGGACTGCCGGCAATGCGCGCGCCCGCACCCGACGAGGAGCGGCTGATGCAGGCCTCACTCAACGAGCGCCTGCAGCGCGAGCGAAGGCGGCGCACCCAGCGCTTTCTGCTGCGCGGGACGCTGATCCTCGTGCTCGCGAGCCTCGGCGTCGCGACCTGGGGGTGGGACGGCGCACGTCGCGCCGACCGGCTCGCCCAGCTGCGGCGAACGGCTGCCGAGGCGCTCGCCCGAAGGGATCACGAGCCTGCGAGCAGCCTGATGCAGGCGATCGCAGCGACCGGTCAGAGCCTGGCGTGGCGCGGAGAGGTCATTCCGAAAGTGCAGTACAGCCTGAGCGCCTTGACCCAAGAAGCGCTCGAGCAGAACGTGTATGAGCATGGCGGGCCGATCCATGCGATCGCGGTCAGCCGGGACGGGGCGCTCATCGCCAGCGGCGGCGAGGGCGGCAACGTCAAGATCTGGAAGATCGACGGCAACCGCAAAGAGCCCCTCGTGACGCTCGCGAGCGAACAGAAGACCGTGCAGGCCGTGGCCTTCGGTGCCGCCGCCGACGGCGTCGTTGCGACGGGCGGGCAGGATGGGACGGTGCGCCTCTGGGACCAGTCGGGCAGTCCTCGCGGCTCACCGCTGCGCGCGCACGAGGGCTCCGTCAACGCCGTGGTGTTCAGTCCCGATGCGCAGTGGCTCGCGAGCGCCGGTGACGACGGGATGATTCGCTTGTGGCGCAGCACCGGCGCATGGGTCGGCACACTGTCGGACGGCAGCAAGTCCTCGATTCGATCCATCGCGATCAGTCCGGACGGCGGGCGAATCGCCGCCGCCCACGACGACAAGGTGATCCGCATCTGGAAACTTGACGGGGCGCGGGGGCGCAAAGTGCTCGCGAGGGGCCACGAGGCCCGCGTGAACTCCGTGGCGTTCACGCCCGACGGGCTGCATCTGGCCAGCGGCAGCGACGATCGCACGGTGCGCATCTGGAACCTCGATGGCACACAGCATGGTCGCACGATGACTGGCCACGACGCTGCGGTGAAGGCGGTCGCCATCGATCCCGCCGGCGGCGGGTTGGTCACCGGAGACGAGGACGGAACGGTGCGGCACCCCGACTGGGATGGGAATCCCCGCGGTCGGCCCTCCAACGCCGGGACCGGGCCCGTTCGTTCGATCGCGTATCTGCCCGCCGGCCGGGTCGTGGTCATCGGCGGCGCCGACGGCAGCGTGCGCGTCATGGATTATCTGGGTACGCAGGTGGGTTCCGCGCTCGCCGCTCACGGGCCACCGATGCGAGCCGCGCTGTTCGCGCCCGACGGCCAGCGCGTGGCGCTGGGCGGCGACAACGGGAAACTGCGAATCGTCGACCTGAAAGCGCGGCCCTATTACGTTGAGGTCCCGCTGTCGGACGGCGCGGGTACCCGGCTGACCGCGCTCGCCGCGACGCCCGACCGGAGGCGACTCGTGACGGGAGATGCGGACGGCGCGATCCGTTTCTGGGGTTGGAACGGTGTGCCCATCGGCGCGTCCTCAACGGCGGGCACGAAAGTCACCGGTCTCGCCGCAAGTCCCGACAGCAGGATGATCGTGAGCGCCGGCGTCGACGGCGCGGTCACACTGTTCGACATTGAAGGCCGGCCCGTGCGGCCGCCGTGGCGCGCTCACCGCGGCAGCGCATCTTCAATCGCATTTCACCCTGGCGGCCGCATGATCGCGAGCGGGGGCGAAGACGGCAAGGTCGTGCTGTGGGATCTCAACGGCACCCAGGTGAGCGAAGCAGTGACGGGCCCGCGCAATGAGACAGGCCGGCATGGCGGGGTGACCTCGCTCGCCTTCACGCCTGACGGCGAGCGACTGATCGTCGGCGCGGATCACAACTTGGTGATCCTGGACTGGAAGACCCGGTGGATTCACCATGAGCGCAGGGCCCACAGCGGGACCATTCGCAGTGTGACCGTCAACCGGGACGGCTCGCTGATCGCCACGGCGGGCGACGACGCCACTGTGGCGCTGTGGTCAGGGGATACCGGCAGGCTCCTCGCCGCCTTCACTCGTCGACACAATAAAGAGGTCGCGAGCGTCGCATTCCATCCGCTTCGCAATCTGGTGGTTTCGGCGAGTCTGGACGGGAGCGCGCGCCTATTTCGCGCCGACTGGCGTGACTGGCTCGCGGTGGCGTGCCAGCGGCTGCGCCACCATCCGATTCTGGCGGTTCCGGAACATTCGAACCGCCCTGTCGACGAGACGGACCGCGATATCCACGATGCGCGCTCAACCTGCGCCGGGCGAGTATGGTCGAAAAGCGAGAGCATGCTCCGCGACCAGTTGGGCGAATGAGCGCGGCGGTGGAAGAGGCGAGCGTAGATGGGATCTACGCGCACGTCGAAGGCCGCGGGCTCGTGCCGGCCGTGAAGAGGCTCGGCGACATGAAGCCCGTTCTCGGTCCGAGGTGCTGCGAACCGAGCGGCCGGCGGTGACTCACCGAGGCCCACCCCGCATTCGCCGCAGAACTTCTGGCCAGGCGGATTCCGCGTCCCGCAGGCGACGCACACCGCCGCCAGTCGCGCGTCGCACTCCCCGCAGAACTTCATCGCCGGCGGGTTGTCCTGCCTGCAGCGGGGGCACTCCATGTGCGGCACCTCGGCGCCGAGGGACACGGCGCTGACCGCGGAGGAGTCTAACAGGCGCGGCTCATGACCGTCCGACGCAGGCGATCGACGGCGACGGGCAGGAGCTCGAGTATCCGCTCGACCTCGACCTCGGTCGTCGACGCGCGGAGAGTCGGGCGGACCGCGGTGTGGGCGAGCTCGGGACTACGGCCGATCGCCACGAGCACATGGGAAGGATCTTGAGAGCCGGCGTGACAGGCTGATCCACTCGACGCGTAAACGTCTTCCCGCTCCAGCTCGAGCAGGATGGTCTCGCCGTGCACGTCGCGCAAGCAGAAGTTGGCGTTGCTTGGCAGTCGACGCTTCCGGTCGCCGTTCAGGAGCACGCCGGGCACGGTCGCCTCGATCCCGGCGAGGAGGCGATCACGCAGCGTGGCCAGGCGTGCGCATGTCGCGGGGCGGTGCTGCTCGACCAGCTCGAGCGCGGTGCCGCAGGCGACGATGCCGGCCACGTTCTCGGTGCCCGCCCGGTGCCCCCGTTCCTGATCGCCACCGTGGATCAAGGGAACCAGCGGCGTCCCACGCCGGACGTAGAGCACGCCGAGGGGTGCGTCGAGATCTCGGCGTCGGGAACGCCGTCCAGCGTGTAGAGCGGGATCTCGCGCGTCACACCCGGAGCT
>MGTY01000126.1 GCA_001799695.1 Elusimicrobia bacterium GWA2_69_24 | reverse complement strand
TGCGCGCTCCTCGCGCCTAGAAATCGGCTCAACATCGGGCCTCCGAAATGTTCATATTATTGATTTCCAACCCCTTATGGAACTTTCGCGCCACTACCGCGATTCAATAGGTTCCATAAGTTCACGTCTGACACCGCAGAGAACAACCAGGCCAGGGCCATGGTGCCGAAGGTTCCGATCACGACGAGCCAGCTCCAGCCCAGGCCGATGCGCTGGGTCTCGATGAGGAGGAGCAGGACGAAGTTCAGGGCCGCCATGAGCGACATGGCCGCGGTGTTGGCCCGGTCCGCGCGGCGCTCCGTGAGCAGCCCCAGCAGGAACACCCCCAACAGCGAACCGAAGGTCACGCCGCCGATCTTGAAGGCGAGCCAGAGCATGTTGTCGAAGAAGCTGAAGAAGTAGGCGATCCCCCCCAGCAGGACCCCGAACACCACGACGCAGACCCGCGACACGGCGAGGTAATGGCTGTCCCCGGCGTCCCGGCGGATAAGGGGGCGGTAAAGATCCGTCACGAAGGACGCCGTGAGCGAGGCCAGCGGCGAGTCGATCGAGGCCATCACGATGGCGGAGAGGACCAAGCCGCGCAGGAGAGCGGGCATCACGGTCGCGGCGAAGTGCGGGTAGATCGTGTCCAACTTTTCGGGTAGAGGGAGTTCCGGATGCTGGGCGTAGAACACGTACAGCCCTGTCCCCACGGCCATGAAAAGCACCGCTACCGCGAACGCCCCCAGCACGGTCCAAAGCAGGCTCTTCTGGCTGTCCCGCCGGGTCTCCACGGTCAGGAGGCGCTGGACCAGCTCCTGGTCCGTGCCGAAGGCCGCCATGGAGGTGAACAGGCCGTTGAGCACGGCCACCCAGAACACGTTGGGGTCGGACAGCAGACGCGACAGCCACCCGGCGCCGGCGGCGGGGGCCCCGAAGTTCCACATGCTCAACCGTCCCGCGGGGCCCGCCGCGGCCCAGACCGCGGGCAAGCCGCCGGCGATGCTGTGCCAAAGGAATCCCAGCGTCGCGGCGCCCGCGGCGATGAATACCAGGGCCTGCAGGACGTTGGTCCAGATGACCGCCTTGATGCCCCCGTAGCCGATATAGACCGCGCTCACCACGGTGAAGAGCGCGATGACCGGGACGAGGGGCAGGCCCGACAACACGCTCACGGCCACGCAGGCGGCCATGAGGCGCACCCCGGAGGCCAGGAGCCGGGTGACCAGGAAGAACACGCTGGCCGTGTAGTGCGTCGCCGGCCCGAAGCGGTGCCGCAGGAACTCGTAGATGGTCGTGCAGTCGAACTTATAGAACGCGGGGATGAACAGGAAGGCGATGAAGACCCGGGCCGCCGCCGAGCCGACGCAGAACTGGACGTACTGCCAGTTCTCGCGGAACGCCGTGGCCGGGACCCCGATGATGGTCATGGCGCTGATCTCGGTCGCGATGAAGGAGAGGCAGACCGCCCACCAGGGGATGCTGCGTCGGGCCAGGAAGAAGCCGGCCGTGTCGGTCTGGCCCCGCCCCGACGCCCAGCCGATAAGGAAGAGCGCCGCGGTCAGGGCGCCCAGCATCAGGTAATCGGGCCAGGTCAGCGCCGTGCGGCCTAGGAACCAGGATTCTTCGATGGCGGGGCCTCAGAAGTACTTCTGGCCGTAGGTTTCCTTGAAGACGAACTCTTCTAGGGGCTTGCGGAGCACCGGCCTGGGCAGGCGCGCCGGGAAGCCCAGGGGGATCAGCTCCACGACGCTGCGGTTCTCGCGGACGTTCAGGATCTCGCTCGCCTTCTCGAAATCGAAGAGCGCCACGTGGACCGTCCCCAGGCCCTCCGCGGTCGCGGCGAGAGCCAGGTGCTCGCAGGCGATCCCCAGGTCGAAGAGCATCCAATCCCCGCGGGCCGTCACCTGCTTCCCCTTGTACCAGCCGGAGACCCCGGAGATTCCCACGACGCAGACCAGGAGGGGCGCCTCCACGATGGCGTGCGTGGCGGGATTGCCGGGAGGGAGCGTCTTCTGGAGCGCCTCCTTCACGGACGGGTCCTTCACCAGGACGATCTCCCAGGGCTGGACGTTCGCCCAGGAAGGCGCGGCGCGGAACGCCTCCAGGACCCGGGTCAGCGACTCCTCGGGCACGGGGTCCGCCTTGTACTGCCGGATGGACTGCCGCGCCCGCACGGTCTCGTAGAGCTCCATCCTAGCCTCCCATCAGCGAGGCGTCGGAGATGTTCCCGATGCGCTTGGCCAGCTCCATCATCTCGTCCATCTTGGATTCGGCATAGACCGTCATCCGGGCTCCGTCCGGCGACCCGCCGCCGTGCATGCACCCCGGGACCCCGGGGCCCATGGTGAGCCACTCGATGAGCCGGGCGATGCGCGCCCGGACCTCGGCCGGGGAATGCGCCTTGAGGTACTTCTGGATGAGATGCCCGTAGCGCGTGTCCAGGAAGTCCCGGTGGGCGGGGATGCAGCCCGTCTCCGCCAGCCCCCCCGCGATCTCCTGGGTCAGGCGTTTGGTCTCATAGGGCAGGGTCGCCACGTGGACCTTGTTCACGTTGGCGAGCACCGGGTCGGGCATCCAGCTGCCCGAGGGATGCGGCTTGCCCATGACCGCCGCGCCCAGTCCCACCGCGAAGGTGGTCTCGTTGTTGATCAGCATGCGCACCAGCTTGTCGCGGAACACCTTCTCCTGCAGACCGTTGGCCCGGGCGATGAGCATGGAGGCGCCCACCATGACGTCGCCCTGCCCCGCCACACAGCCGCCGATGGCCGAGCGGTACGGGAGGGTGAAGCGGAACACCGCCTCCCCGGCGTAGTTGTACTCCCGGCACATGAACACGCGCTCCTTGGGGACGAAGACGTCCTCGAAGAAGAGATAGGCCTGGGTGATCCCGCCCTGGGTGACGGGGTTGTCGAAGCCTTCCTCGGAGTCCCGGTCGTCGGAGGCGTGACGCGCCTCCACGATGGTCAGCCCGGGGGTGTCCCGCGGGATGGCGAAGCTCACGGCGTAGTCCGCGTCCGAGGCCTTCAGGCGCGTGCCGGGCATAACGAAGACCTCGTTGGCCGCGGCGATGCCGCAGATCATCACCTTCGCCCCGCGCACGACGATGCCGTTCTTGCGCTTGGCCACGATGCGCAGGAACATGTCGGGATCCGCCTGCTTGGAGGGCGCCAGGCGCCGGTGCCCCTTGGGGTCGGTCAGGGCGCCGGAGAGCGTGATGTCCCGCTCCTGGGCGGAGAGCAGCCACTTTTTTAGCCGCTTGTGGTAGTCCGTCCCGAGCTCGTGGTCCATGTCCCAAGTGGTGGACCACATGGCGTTCATCGTCGCCCAGCCGGCGCAGCGCCCGCCGGTGCAGGTCCCGGTGAGGTTGAACATGAGCCGCTTCATCTTGCTGTTGGCGAACATGTCCTCGGGGGAACGGATGACGGACAGATAGCGCGAGATGCGCTTGCCGCTCAGGTGCGAGATCGTGGTCACCAGGTCCTGATAACGCGGGTCGCGGGCCGCCGCGAAGATCTGCGCGTGGCCCTCCACCGTGCGCTTGGTAGCCGGGTCCTCGGCCGTGTTCTTGATGAGGCGGTTGAACTTGTAGATGTTGGGCCGCATCCGGCCCAGGCTTTCCTTGTATTCGGCCTCGGTCCGGGTCCAGCCCACGTCCTTGAGCGCGACCTCCAGACTCTTGCCCGCCTTCAGGTGCGCGAGTAGGGCCGGCACGATCTCCGAGACGCTCCCCACGATGCCGTAGTCCGCCATCGCGAAGAGGGGCGCCTTGGGGTCGCTGTTGATGGCGACGATGGTCCGGGCCCCGCGGATACCCGCCGTGTGGTGCATCATGCCGGATATCCCGATCCCGATGTAGACGTCGGGCTTGACGACCTTGCCGCTGGCGCCGATCATCTGCTCCGGTTTCGCCCAGCCCTGGTCCACGGGGGGACGGGTGGACCCCACCGCCCCGCCCAGCGCCTTGGCCAGCTTCTCGACCAGCTCCCAGTTCTTCTTGGAGCCCACGCCGAAGCCGCCGGCCACCACGATCTTGGCGCCCGCCAGGTCGTGGCTCTCGGCCGCGGCTCGCACCTGGACCTTCTGGAGCTTGGGTGTGCGCAGGCCGCGAGGCAAAGCGCAGGATTCCCGCACGATGACTGCGCCCGGCGTCCGGACCCGCGCCGCCGCGAAGACCCCGGCCGCGGCCGTGGCCATCTGCGGCCGGTGCCGGGGACAGACGATGTTCGCCATGATGTTGCCGCCGAAGCCCGGCACGGTCTGGACCAGGTTGGCGCCGTTGAATTTCAGGTCCACGCAATGGGCGCTGAGGCCCGTGCCTAGCCGCGCGGCCGCGCGGGCCGCCAGGGCGGCGTTGCGGGGGTCGGCTCCCAGGAGCAGGACCTCCGGCCGATGCGCCCCCGCCAACCCGGCGAGGACCGCGGCGTAGGCTGCGGAGCTGAACGTCTTCAAAGAGGGACTATCCACGACCCGGACGACCGCGGGGCCGTACTCGAGCAGTTCCTTGGCCAGCCCCCCCACCCGGTCGCCGATGAGGACCGCCTCCAGGACCGCTCCGGAGAGTTCGGCCAGCTGCCGGCCCTTGCCCAGGAGCTCCAAAGCGACCGGATCCAGCCGGCCCTCGGAGTGTGACGCGTAGACCCAGATAGCGCCTTGCTCTTTATTGATCATGGAATCCTCTAGTTACGCGATCGCCTTCGCCTTGCGGAGTTGGGCGAGGAGCTTCTTGCCCGCCTCGGCCGGCGTCCCCTGCAGGATCTCGCCCTTGCGCCCCACGGGGGAGGTGTAGACGTTGAGCATCTTCGTGGGCGACCCTTCCAAGCCGACTTCTTTCGGGGAGAGCTTCAGGCTCTTGGCGTTCCAGACCGAGACCTCGCGCTGCAGAGCCTTCCGTATGCCCACCATCCCGGCGTAGCGGGGAACGTTGGCCTCCTTATCGAGGGTCACCAGCATCGGGGGCGCGCACTCGTAGACCGCGCTGCCGCCCTCGATGCGGCAATGGGCGCGCAACCCCCCGCGCCCCAACTCGAGCTGGAAGACGCGCGTCAGGTCGGGGATGCCCAGGAGCTCGGCGACCTGCGGACCGACCTGCCCGGTGCTGCCGTCGGCGGACCAGGCGCCGCAGAAGACGAAGTCGAAGCGGCCGAGCTTGCGGATGGCCGCGTGGAGGACCCGGGCCGTGGCCAGGGTGTCCGCCCCAGCGAAGGCGCGGTCGGTCAGGAGCACCGCGCGGTCGCAGCCCATGGCCAGGGCCTCGCGCAGCTGCTCGTCCGCGCTCGGGGCGGCCATGGTGAGCACGCTCACCGAGCCCCCGCGGGACTCCCTCAGGGTCAGCGCGGCCTCGATGGCGTTGCGGTCGAGAGGGTTCACCACGGGCGGGACCTGGTCGCGGCACAGGAGCAGGGTCGCGGGGTCCAGCTTCAGCTTGTCGAAGCGGCTGGGGTCCGGTACGGGCTTCATGCAGACGATGCTGTGCAGCTTCTTCATGAGTCCTCCTAGCTGAGCGCCGCGCGCGACATGACGAGCTTGCCGATCTCGGTCGTCCCGCCCGCGGAGACGCAGACCATGGCGTCCCGCCATAGGCGCTGGATGGGGAACTCGAGCATGGACCCGCAGCCCCCGTGGATGTCGAGCGCCTTGCGCGTGGCGCGGCACGCGGCCTCGGTGGCCACGACCTTGCCCATCACCATGTCGGTGGCGCACTCCCGCCCCTGGTCCTTGAGCCAGCAGGCGCGGTAGCAGACCAGCTTGGCGGTCTCGGCTTCGGTGTAGATATCGGCGATGTGCCACTGGATGGCCTGCAGGTTGGAGATCGGCTTACCGTAGAGCGTCCGGCCCTTGGCGAACTTCACGCCCTCCTCGAGCGCGGCCTCGAGGATGCCCAGCGCGACGGCGGCCATGCCGGGGCGCCCCACCTCGCTGATGGTCTTGAGCGCCGCCTTCATCCCCTCGCCCTCGTCCCCCAGCAGGTTCCCGGCCCGCACCCGGCAGTTCTTGAAGATGAGCTCGCCGGTGTTGGCGCCGCGCAGGCCCATCTTGTGCTCCTCGCGCCCGGCCGAGAAGCCCCGCGTCGCCTTGTCCACGATGAAGGCGCTCAGCCCCCGGGAGCCCTCGCCGGTCTTGACCACGATGACCGGTGCCCCGCACAGGTGCGCGTTGGTGATGAAGCACTTGCGGCCGTTGAGGACGTAGTCCCCCTTCTCGGCCTTGGCCGTGCTGGCCATGCCGAGCAGGTCGGACCCGCCGGTCGGTTCGGTGACGGCGACCGTGCCCAGGTATTCCCCACGGCACAGGGCCGGAAGATACTTCTCTTTCTGGGTCTTGGAGCCCCAGTCGAGCACGGCCGCGGTCTGCATGTGATGGACCTGCAGGGCGATGCCCACGGCCGGGGAGACCCGGCTCACCTCCTGGACCGCGACGGTCCGGGCCAGGTAGCCCAGGGCCGAGCCCCCGTAATTGCGGGGCACCAGGAGGCCGAGCAGGCCCACGTCCCCCATCTTGCGGATCAGGGCCTTGGGGAACTCGCCGCCGGTCTCCATCTTCTCCACCAGAGGAGCGATGGCTCCTTCGGCGAACTCCCGCGCCGTGCGCTTGACGATCTTCACCGGGTTGGGGAAATCAAAATCCATGGGGAGCCTCCTGGGTCTGCCGTCCGAGGAATAGTACGAAATTCGGACCGGCCGGCGCGCGCGCCGCAATGAGTCGATTTAGAATAGAGAAAAGGTTCCAGCCGGTACGGCTGTCCTTTCTATTTCCCCATCTCCGCCAGGTAGGCCGCGGCCAGCCTGGCGAACCCGACCGCATGGTCGGCTTTCCCCCCGATCTGGGCCAAGGTGTCGCGGGCACTGTGGATGTTGGGGTTGTCCTCGTCGAACTTGGCTTCGAACGGAAGGGAGGCGGGGATGCCCAGGGCGTTCCACGAAGCGTGGTCGGAGCAAGCGTAGCCGCAGGCCGTAGTGCCCCAGCGCAGATCCGTGTACTCATCGATGAGGCGGCCCAGGAAGGCATTCTGGGCCTGGTCGGTATAATCCGAGATCAGCAGGATGTCCTCGGCGGAACCTCTGAAGGCGGTCATGTCGAACTGGATCACGCCCTGGACGTCGACGCCGGCGCCCTGGAACGCTTCCGCGATGTCCCGCGAGCCCCGCAATCCGACCTCCTCAGCGGCATAGCCGATGAACTTCACCGTCCTGGCCGGCCGGTAGCCCGTCCGCACCGCGACCCGGATCGCTTCCGCGAGGACGGCGATCCCCGACCCGTTGTCGTCGGCGCCGGGGGCGACGGCGCTGTCCCCGCCCCAGCCCGCGATAGAATCCAGATGCCCCCCCAGAACCACGACGCTGTCCGGGGACTCCGTCCCCCGCATGGTCAAGATCACCGATTCCTGAGCCCAGCCCTTGTGGGGATAGAGCTCGACGCTGATGTCGGATCGGCCTCCGGCGAGGGACTTCCAATGGTCCGCCACCCAGCGAGCGGAAGCAACGCCCGTATCCGCGGTGTAGTAGCGGTTCTTGTAGGCGGCCAGCTGGTTGATGACCCGACCGAGCGAGGCTTCGTCGATGGCCGCCACCATGGGCCGGACCCGGTCCCCCTGGTCGATCGAGTACTCCCGCGCCGCCGCAGCCCCGGGAACGGCGGCCAAGGCCAGCCGGGCGGCCGCGAGCGTACGGAACGTGAAGAAGCCGCCGCACTTATGGAGCTTCTCATGCATCCGGTCCGCCAATCGCGGCAATTCGGCGATCCGGGCTTGGTAGACCGAGACCCCGCCGCCCGCCGCGACGACCTCTCTCCCGGGGAACCCCGACTCCGTCCCCAGGGCCGCCGCGTCCTCGTCGGCCACGCTGATCCAGACCGCGTCCTCCAGTCCCTCGACTCCCTCCGGCCGGGCGGCCTTTTGGTCCGAGAGTCCGGCGTTCTCGCGGGCCTGCTCCAGCGCGGGCCGGACCGCGACACCCTGGTCGAAATCCGGAGCGGCCGCGCGGCTGGTACCAGCCGCGAGCAGCAGCAGCGCGACGAGGGTCTTCACAGGCCCTGCCAAAGCGCCGCGCCCTCCAGTCCCGCCAAGGTCTTCTCGATCGCCTCCTTCCTTCCGGCCAGGACCGAGGCGGCGGGCGGCTTGTACCAGCAGAGCGGCCGCAGGCCGACCGCGAACCCTCCCGCCGCGGTGCAGGTGCCGGGGACGGGGTTCTTGTCATCCACTCCCGCGGCGACGGGCTGGGCGCAGATCGAACCCTGAAAGTAGGTGTCCAGGCGGCACTGCGTGGCCGGGTGCGCCTCATCGGTCTCGGCGACCACGTTCGGATCGGGGGTGTCGAACCGGGGCTCCGTCTCCTCCTGGCGCAGGGCTCGGAATAGGGCCGTCACCGACAGCCCGGCCATGGTCCCGCGCACGCACAGGGCGGCATCGCGCGGCTGGAGGAAGGCCTGGCCGCAGGCCTCCACGGCGATCGGGTCCAGCCCCAGGGGCCGGGTGAAGGCGGAGCCTCCGTCTTCGGAGAACACCCGGCGCAGGCATTTCAGGTTGGCGGCGTAGTCCGCCTGCCCCTCGATGGAGGCCCAGCCGTTCCAGCCGGCGGATTTCGGGGCCCCGCCCAGGTGGTGGGCCATCTCATGGCAGGCCACCAGCGCGAACCCGTCCTGGGTGACCGCCTGGTGGCGGGCGAGCCCCCCGTACATGTTGACGATGTACTTGTTCCCGCGCCGGGAGGCGTTGGCGTTCACCGTGTCGTTGGTCCAGAGGCGGTTGAGCTCGAGCACGCCCCCGCGCGCGGCCACTTCGGGTCCGTAGATCCGTTGCACGACGTCGAGGACCGCGTTGAACTCCGTCTCGTTCATGCCCTTGTCGTCGAACGAGCCGACGGAGATGCGCAGATCGTTCTCGGGGAGGAAGCCGTCGCAGAGCTTCGGGGCCGGCTGGGCGCCGGCGGCAAGGATGACGGCAGCGGCTAGGGACAGCAGAAGTTTCCGCGCCAAGGTCCACCTCCTGAGCAACGACCCATTATCCCATGCCCGCGCCGGCAAGGCAAGGGGAATCGGTGCCAAACTTTAGCCCGGGGCGAGGCCGAACTGGGCGGCGACGGACTCCGCCACGGCGGCGGCGCGGCCGGAGTTCCGGGCTCCTGTCTCCTGGCTGCGGAAGGAGTCCTCCAGGAACCTCACCAGCGAGCGCAGCCGCGGATTCTCCGGGTTGTAGGCCGCGGCCTTCTCCAGACAGCGGACCATCCCGGGGCCGTCCTCGTTGTCCATGGCCAGAAGCGCCCCCTGCAGCCACAGCTGGTCCGCCCCGGGCTCCGCCCGGGAGCGCTCCGCCGCCCGGGCGCCCTCCGCGAGCACGGCCATGGCCCGCGGATAGTCCCCCAGACCCTCGTGGACCCTGGCCATACGCTGGAACTGGACCACCCGCCTCGAGGCGTCGGCCTCGGCGGACGCCCGCAGACGGCGCAAGGCTTCCGCGGCGGAAGCCCGGTCCCCCGCGCGCTCGAATTCGGCTTCGGCGATGTCGGCGGCGAGCCCCAGCGCTCCCGGGTCGCGCGGCCGGCGTCTCAGCCAGGGCTCCAGGATGCGCCGGGCCGCTTCCAAGCGTCCTTCCCGGAGCTCCAGACCGGCCGAAGCGGAACGGGCGCGGTCGGAGGCGGGGCGCTCCCTCAGCCAAGCCTCCACCAGGGCCCGCGTGAACCGCGGTCTTTCGCCGACATGGAAGCGGAGGATCTCCTCGTACTCGGGCTCGGAGAGCTCGGTCCCGGCCTCACGCCGGAGGGCTTCCAGTGCGAGCTCCGCCCTGCGCCCCGGAAGGAGGCCGTCCTCGTCCCCGTAGACCCTCCAGGCCAGACCCCCCAGGAAATGCGCCCGGGGCGCGAGGGATTCCAGGACCATATGCCGATCGCGGTTGAGCGCGCCCGGTCCGGCCCGTTCCCGCACCGAGGCGTCGCCTCCCGACTGCAAGGACAGGAGCGTGGCCAGCCGCGTGATGCCGGCGCGCTCCAGGTCGCGCCGCACCGCCGGGAGCCCGAAGGCCTCCCGGGTGCGGCCGAGGTCGAGGGGCGCGTCGCCGGCGTGCCCGATGAGCAGGGCGTCGGTCCCGGAGAGGTGCCAGAACTCCACGCGCGGGAAGGCGGCGGCGAATGTGCGCAGCACTACCCCGACCGTCTGGTCGTCGGTCTCGTAGAGGTGGACCCATTGCGCCATCACCCCCCCCGGACGCAGGTGGGCGCGGACATCCTTATAGAACTCCTCCGTGAACAGGCCGGCCATGCCCGCGACCCACAAGTTGGACGGCTCGCTGACCACGACGTCGTAGGACGCGGCGCTCCGCCGCACGAACGTCCGCGCGTCCGCGACATGGAGACGCAGGCGGGGGTCGCGCAGGGGCTCGCCGCTGACCTCCGCGAACCACGCGGAAGCCTCCACGACCGCCCGCGACAGCTCGACCGCGTCCACGCGGGCCACGGGATGGCGGAGCACGGAACCCGTCGTGACCCCGCTGCCCAGGCCGATCACCAGGACGTCTTGCGCCCCGGGCCGGCGCAGCAACGGCAGCTCCCCCAGCAGGATCTGGGTCTTCATATCCCGGCCGGTCGAGGCGTCGGCCTTGCCGTCGAGCATCAGCGCGCGGACCCCTTGATGGGACTCGAGCACGGACACGGTGACCTCGCGGTCGTCCTTGCAGTAGCGGAGCAGGTAATGCGGCGACAGGTCCGCGCCCTCCGAGCGCCGGGGCGCGGAGAACAGGATCTTCTTGTCCCAAGAGGGGGCGAGGACCCCGTGGAGGCCGACCACACCCCCGATGCCGAGAAGCAGGGCCGCCCGCCGCTGGCGGGACAGGCCGCGGTCGCAGAGGAGCACCGCAGCCCCCAGCAGCGCGCTCAAATAGAGCCCCCCCGTCAGGACGCCCTGGATGCCGAAGGCCGGGAGCAGCCACAACCCGGCCGCGGAGGCGCCGAGGACGTTGCCCGCGGCGTTGAGGCCGAAGACGAGGCCGACGCCGCGCCCCACGCGGCCCAGGTCCGCGGTCGCGGCGCGGCAGGCCAGGGGCAAGGTCATGCCCAGAAATACGGCCGGCGGCAAGGACCCCAGAAAGCAGAACAGGAAGTTAAGCCCCGCGACCGCCGCGAACGTGTCGGCGGTCTTGGGCAACAGACGCTCCAGCTGCGCGAACAGGACTGGGAGGCCTCCATAGAAAGGAAGGCAGAGCATGAGCGCGAGGGCGATGCCGAGTTCCGCGTACCCGAACAGCCGGTAGGCGCGCGCCGCCGTGGGCCGCAGGCGCGACACAAGCAGGCTCCCCAGCCCCAGCCCGGCCATGAACGCCGCGAGCATGACCGTGAAGGAGTTGACGTAGGTGCCCAGACTCAGGGCCAGCAGGCGTATCCAGGCGACTTCATAGGCCAGCGAGGCGCAGCCGGAAAGGCCCGCGGCCGCGAACAGGACGAAGGTCGCCCGGGCGTCGAGCGCGAGGGCGTCCGGGCCGTCGCCCGGGGCCGGGGCGGGACGCGGCGCGGCCGCTCTGGAACAGGCGCGGCGCGACGCCAGCAGGGCCGCCGCGCCGACGGCCAGGTTGACCGCGGCGGCCAAGCGGCAGGAAAGATCGAGGCCGAACGCCGGGATGGCCCAGAAGCCGGTCAGGAGGGCGCCCGCGGCCGCGCCCGCGTTGTTGAGGAAGTAGAGGCGGGATATCTCGGCCTCCAGATCATCCAAGGAGGTGGTCAGGGCGCGGCTCAAGGCGGGGAGCGTCCCTCCCATGAGCGCCGCGGAGACGAACACCAGCGCCAGGCCCGCGGGATGTCCGAGGAGCCAGGGGCTCGCCAACCCGAGGGCCCCGATGCCGAGCTCGAGACGGCCGTAGAGTCCCAGCGGGTCGGAGCTGCGGTCGACCAGTTTTCCCAAGGCGGCATAACCCAGCGCCATACCGCCCAGGAACGCGGCCAGGACGCCGGTCTGGGCCAGCGCCGTCCCTCCCAGGACCCGCCCAGGAACGCGGCCAGGACGCCGGTCTGGGCCAGCGCCGTCCCTCCCAGGACC
>MGTY01000125.1 GCA_001799695.1 Elusimicrobia bacterium GWA2_69_24 | reverse complement strand
CTTGAGGGTGTCCTTGGGAGTGCCCGTGACGGCGTCCGAGAGCGGCCCCTCCTGCCCGGCCTGGTCCACGGCGCTCACGCGATAGGCGTAGGCGGCGCCGTCGGCGAGGCCCGCGTCGCTGTAGGCGCTGGTCGAGACCTGGAGGAGGAACTTCCCGTCCCGGTAGACCCGGTAGGCGGCGAGGTCCGGCTCGGTATCGGCCGTCCAGGCCAGGACGAGCCTCGCGCCCTCGGGCGGCGCGGTCACGGCCAGGCCGCTTACCTTGGCCGGCGCGGGCTTGGCGACGCCGAGGACGACCGGCGGCGAACCGACCAGGAAGGCCCCGGTCGTCTTGTCCCAGCCGCCGGCGGTGAGCGTATGCGTCCCGGGGGAGACCTTCGTCGTGTCCCAAACGAACGCGTACGGCGCGTTCATGAGGCAGGCGTTGAGGTAGCCCTGGCCGTCCAGGGTGTAGGCGACGCAGCCGATGTTCCCCGTGATCGCCGCGGTGATGGTGACCGACCCCGAGATGGCGGAGCCGTAGGCGGGCGTGAGGATCTCGACCGTGGGCGGGCCCGGCTCGAGGAGGGGGGCGGGCATCGGTATCGGCGGCGGCGGGACGGGGTTGGCGATGGTCACGCTGATGACGGCCGAATCGACGAGCCACTTGCCGGTCGCCTTGTCCCAGCCTCCGGCCTTCAGGATGTGCTTGCCGTTGTGATGCTTGGTGGTGTCCCAATACAAGGTGTAGGGCGGGGTGATGATGACGGGGCTGAGGTAGCCGACGCCGTCCATGGTGTACGCGACGCTGCCGACGTTGCCGGTGACGGCGGCGGCGATGGTGGCGAAGCCGGCGACCGTCGCGCCGTTGACGGGCTTGAGGATCTTCACCGAGGGGGGAGTCAGCGGGATACCTGAGGCCGGATCGGAGAGCGGGCCTTCCTGGCCCGCCTGGTCCACGGCCGAGACCCGGTAGGTGTAGGTCGTGCCGTCCGTCAACCCGGCGTCGGCGTGGGCGTTGGTCGAGACCTGGGTGAGGAAATTCCCGTTGCGGTATATCCTATAGGAAGCGATGTCGAGCTCGGGATCGGCGGTCCAGACCAGCGTGAGGCTGCCGCCCTCCGCCGGCGCGAGGACCGCGAGCCCCAGGACCTTGGCCGGCGGGAGGTCCTGGACCGGCGCCGGGGCCGCGGCCCCGGCATACACCCCCGTGTGGGCGGGGGCGCCCCGGAACATCGGCCACTCGCGGGCGAACGGCGCGACGCTGGACTCCTGGTCGCGCAGGGCCCAGAAAACGTCTCCCTGGTTGTCGGCGTCGTCCCCGGTGCGGTCCTGCAGGACGACCTCGAGCTTCCCATCCCCGTCGATGTCCGCCACGGAGGGAGAGGAAGCGAGGTAGGGGCCCACGAAGGCGCCGCCCAGCCGGCGTCCATCCGCGCCGCTGAGGATGTGCAGCGAGCCGTCCCAGGCCGCGGCGTAGACGTCCAGGCGTGCGCCGGGGACCCGTCGGGCCAGGGCCGGGGAGGAGTAGACCGGGGCGCCCAGGTCCCGGGTCCAGGCTATGGCGCCCCGTCCGGTCAGGGCGTAGACCTTGCCGTCGGCCGAGCCGAACACGATCTCCGGGAGGCCGTCGCCGTCGAGGTCCCCCACCGCGGCCGAGGACAGGATCTCGCCGCCCGTGGCGAAGCTCCATTCCAGGGTCCCGTCCTTTCCGGAGAAGACCCGGAACACGCCGTCATCGGACCCGATGAGGACCTCCCGGACGCCGTCCTGGTCCACGTCGGCCACGGCGGCGGAGGCGCGCACGAATTGACTGAGGGGCTGCTTCCAGCGCAGCTTGCCGGTGGCCGCGTCCAGGCAGTGCAGGACCCCCGGGCGCAGGGACTGCTCCCCATCGGTGGCGAAGACCACTTCCCGGGACCCATCGCCGTCGAGGTCCGCGACGGCGGGAGAGGACCAGATCCAGTCGCCGGCCGGGTACGCCCAGAGGAGCTTCCCAGTCTTGCCGTCGATCGCGCGGAACTGGGTGTCGAATGAGCCGCCGAAGACCCGCGGCGCGCCGCCGGGGGTGAGCACCTCCACCGCCGGGGTGGAGATCGCGTGCGAACCCAGGATGAAGCGCCACAGCCAGGCGCCGGTCCCGGTGAAGGCCTGGATCTCATTGCCGGAGGTCGTGCCCCCCAGCATCTCGGGCTTGCCGTCCGAATCCAGGTCGAAGAGGTTGACCGAGGAGTGGGCCTCGTCGTTCTCGGTGTCCTTCCAGAAGAGCACGGTCCCATTGGGGCGGAACACGAACCAGCGGCCGGCGGGCCCCGGATTGCCCAAGGGGAAGAATTCCTCGTTGCCAGTGGCGATCTCCAGCCCGGGCAGGTCGGGCCGCACGTCGCCGATGGCGGCGCTGGGCCCCGGGATCATCCGGTAGGGGCCGCCGAAGATGCGGCCGAAGGTGTGGCTCCAGAGCTTGGTGAAGCTCTTGCGCACGGTGAAGGTGTTGGGGACCGCCGCGCTGCCGGGCGCGGTCCCGGTGGGCGGACCGTTGCCCGCGGCATCGGTCGCGTCGATGAAATAGGAGACCGAAGCGCCCTCCATGCCCAGGAGGAATTCCGCCGGGATCTTGGCTTCGAAGGTCGCGCCCGCGACCGGCTGCATCGGCACCGTGACGAACCGGCCGCGTCCGGCTTCCCAATAGGTCAGGGTGACCACGGCCACCGCGTCGTCATCGGTGACCTCGGCGCGCACCGTCACCGGCTGGTCTTCGGGGACCGGCCCCGCGACCGGGCTGTGGAGCACCTTGGGGGCCGAGACCGCCTCGGAGGGCGCGGGGTCGGCGACCACGGTGAGGCTCGCGCTGGAATAGCCCATGACGTAGGCGCGCTCGGCGGCCTGGTCCACGCGCACGCGGCGCGGGAAGCCGCCCACCGGGAGCGTCGCGGCGGTCTGCAGGGTCCGGGCATCGATGACCGACAGGGTCCCCTGCCCCGAGTTGACCACGTAGACCCGGGCGCCCCGCTGCTTGAAGTCGACCCCCTTGGGCGACTTCCCCACGGGCAGGGTCGCGATGACCGTGTCGGAGGCGGCGTCGATGACCGAGAGGCTGTTGGAGCCGTAGTTGGCCACGTAGACGCGGCCGCGCAGGGGATCGACCGCCACGCCCCAGGGGTAGGAGCCGACCGGCACCGTCTTAAGGAGGACGCCGCTGGCCAGGTCCACCACGGCCACCTGGTTGGCTCCGTACAGGGTCACGTAGGCCTTGCCGGTGAGCGGGTCGTCGTCCACGTCCTTGGGGTACACGGAGTTGGGACCCAGCAGCACCGTCTTGGAGAGCGCGCCGCTGCGGGCGTCCACCAGGGAGAGGGCGGCCTTCTGGTAATCGGGGGACGGCGCGTAAGTCTGCAGGACGAGGAGCTCGCTGCCCGACCGGCGGGACTTCAGCTCGGCGATGGAGCCCAGGCTGGCCGCAGGCCAGGTCAACGAACCGTTGCGGGTGTTGAACACGCGCAGCGAACCGCCCACGCGGATGAAGGCCTTGTCGAGCTCGCCGAACCAGACCACGCCGCCGGGATCGCCGGACGAGAGCGGCAGGAACGCGGTCTCCCGGGCCGCGGCGCGGTCCCAAGTGATGAGGCCGTTGGAAAGGCCCGAGGTGATGAGGGCCAGGGAGGAACGCGGATCGAAAGCCAGGTCTTCGGGCGCGTCGCGGCGCAGGGAGATCGAGCCGGCGGCTTCCTGGGCGGCGAGGTCGAGCACGGTGATGTCGCAGGAATGGGTATTGGCCGCGAAGGCGAGGCTGCGGTCCAGCCCCACGGCCAGGGCCGCGGGTCCGATCCCCTCGCGCAGGATCTTCAAGGTCTGCAGGGTCTGGGAATCCAGCACCTGGACCTCGTTGGAGTAGGTGACGGCCGAGTACAGGCGCCGGCGGCCCGGGTCCAGGGCCAGGGCCCCGGGGGAAGAGAGGGTCCGGCTACTGGCCACGACCAGCGGGCCGGCGGCGCTCGGCTTCAGGACCCAGAGCCGGCTGTACAGGTCTCCCACGTAGAGGGTCTTGTCGCCCGGATCCAGCGCGAGGCTGGTGGGGCCGGAGGCGGGGCCGAGGGCGACTTTCTGCAGCACGGTGAGGCTGTCCTGGTCCAGGGTCCAGACCTCCCCGCTGTAGACGCTTCCCGAACTGAACGACAGGCCGAGGAAGAGGCGGTTCCCATCCAGGACCGGATTCCAGCCTTTGCCGGAGAAGATGGGCGCCCCCAGGTCCAGGCTGGCCTCGCGGAGCCCGGTCTCCGCGTCGTACCGGCAGAGCTGCTTGCGATAAACCGTTTTCTGAGGATCGTAGACGTTCTCCACGGTGAAGAGGCGGCCGGAGGCGGGATCGACGGCCAAGCCGTAGACTATGCGGTTGTAGCCGACGTCGATGGACTTGAGCGGCGCGCGGCCGGAGGCGGAGAGCGCCTTCACAAAGCGGTAGTTGGTCAGCGCGTAGACCCGGTCCCGGGCGATGTCGAGGGCGACCTGCTGGACGGTGCCCAGCCCTTCGATGGAGAGCACGGGCTTTCCGGCCGCCACGTCCACGACCACGAGGTTGCTGCTGTTGACTCCCGCGACCCAGAGCTCGTTGCGCAGGGGATCATAGGCGAGCGCGTTCGGCTGGCTGACCCCGATGCCGTCGCGCAGAGCGTGGGTCGCGGCCACCTGCGGCGCGGCCCAGAGGAGCCCGGCCTGGGACGCGAGCAGGAGGGTCAGGACCAGTCTGGTCATTTCCTCAGCGGGAGCAGGCGGGTCTCCACCCGCTTGCCGTCCGCCCCTCCGTAGCGTATGGATTGGATCGCCTGGTAGTCTCCGGCCGGAGCTTCCCGGCCCAGGGCATCCTGGCCGTCCCAGTAGATGACCCGGTTCAGGCCCGCGCAGCCGCCAGGCGCGCCGGCCGGGATCTCGAAGCGGCGGACCTCCATGCCGTCGGCGCCGATCACGGCGACCGCGACCTCGGCGTCGGATTCCAGGGAGTATTCGACGAGGAAATCGCCGGGGTTGCGGATGAGCGAGTCCTCGAGCTTGTTCTGGTGCTGCGGCAGCTGGGGTTCGGCGCCGCCGGGGGCGCCGCTTCCGGATGCCGCGCCGGCCGAGGCGGGGCCGGCGCCGCCCTTCTGCTTCGCCGGTTTTCCGGACTTGGACAGGGTCTTGCCCTGCCGCAGGAACTTCAAGGAGGGCCGCTCCTTCGGGTCGAGGACGTCGCTGACCTCCGCCCCCTGCCCGGCGGCCTCTGAGGACGAGGCGGTGGCCTTGCGGGTGGGAAGGATGTGTCTGCCGAACCGCTCCAGCTCGAGGGCGCTGCCTCTGGGAGCGTGCTGCTTGGCGGCCGCGGGATCTTCGGCCTGGCCGGGGGTCTGTGCTGAGGAGGAGTCGGGACTTATGAGGGGAAGAGCGACGATCGCTAAAAATGCGGCCAAAGCCCTCATCGAGACCTCCCCTAGTCTCTCGGCTTCGGTAGCCAGGCTGGCGGAATCCGCTCCTTGGCTTTGCGAGCTCCGGCTTGCGCCGGAGTGTGCCATTATCGTTCCAAATGGGTTATAGCCGCGAATGCCCGGACCGTCAATTCACAGACCTGTTGCGGTGACTTTCATCGATGTTACTGCATGTAACGGGGCGTGATATGTTTCCCGGGGCAATGAGGGAATTATGCCGGTGTTATATGGATAAGACTGTTTTCTGGAAGCCCCGGGATGGCTCACCGGATGCCGGCATAGCGTAGTGAGTCATAGGTCCATTTGCATTCGTCACCCCGGCGAAGGCCGGGGTCCACGCACCAGACGTCACCCCGGCGAAAGCCGGGGTCCAGTGGTTTGTCGTCTGGATACCGGCCTTCGCCGGTATGACGGCTCTTCAAATGTTAAGGAAGCGCTGGAAGCACTGCACTAGGAATACGCCCGGGAGAACAATACCCAGGCCATGCTCGCCAGATAGAGGATGAGGAGCACGCACAAGGACCTGCGGTCCGTATGGATGGCGCGCCGGGAGTCGCCCCGGTCGACCATCCAGGTCGTCTTCACGATCACGGCCAGGCCCGATATCACGAAAAGGTAGGCGCCGAGATAGATCTTGTCCATGAGTACCAGATAGGAGATGTCCGGCAGCTCGTCGTTGAGCGTGATCTGCAGCGCCACGATGGTGAGCAGGGCCGTGATCCCGATCCCCACCCGGCTGTCCACGTACTTGGGGTGGAACAGGAACATGAGGGCCGCGCAGAATACGACGCAGAGGATCGGCAGGAGAAGCTTAATCGAGTAGGGCACGACCGGCCGGGCGATCGGGACTTCCAGGCGCACCCGGGAGAAAGCCTCCTTGCCCCGCACCTCCGGATCGCCGAAGTCCGTGGGGTATTCGTGCGGGGAGATGGTCATGCGCGGCGGGCCGATCTCGAAGCCAGGCAGTTCCAGCTGCGGGTTGACGGTCAAGCCCTTCCCGTCCGCCGCGTAGCGCTGCCGGCTCACGCCCAGCTTGGAGTCCTCGAACTCCACCGTCAGGGTCTGCCGGTCGAAGGGGTAGTCGTTGAGGTGGAATTTCCGGCTGAAGCGCCCCTGCTCGCGGATGAGCTGGTAGAACTCGCCGCTCGGCAGGCGGACCGGCTTCTCGTGGTCCAAGGCCCGCGTATGGCCCCACTGCTCGTAGGAGTTGAGGAATTCGACCGTGACCGCGGGGTCGAGGGCTGGATCCTTCCAGCGGAACCAAAGGTAGACGTCCACGCTGTAGGAGTGCGACATGAGATCCAGGTTCTGGATATCGTTGATGTAGGCTCCGACCTGGACGGTCCGCGGGACCGGGAGCTTCCCGGCCGCGAAGAGCGGTCCCGCGGCCCACGCCGCCAGGACCCAGGCCGCGACGGCCGACGCGAACGCGGCCCGATTCTCTCTGCGCATTGGGACACCATAGCAAATGGAGTGATATACTGGCTCCATGGCCGCGGACCCGGAACCGCTCGACCCGGACGTGCTGGACGCCCTCATCGACCGCCTGAACATGTATCCTGTCGGCCTGCCCGATGCGCCTGAGATCCGCGAGTTCCTCTCCATCTTCCTGACCCCCGACGAGGCCAGGCTGGCGTCCTTGTTCCCTCTCAGCGAAGCCACCGCGGGCGAGCTCGCGCGCAAAGCCGGCTGGGAGGAGGGCCGGACCCGCAAGACTTTGGAGGCAATGGCGCAGAAGGGGACGGTGGTCGACGTAGCCCTGGGCGGCAGCCGGTACTGGCTGCTCACTCCTTCGGTGGTCGGCTTCGTGGAGTTCAGCCTCATGAAGCTCCACGCGGGAATCCCCATGCGGCGGCTGGCCGAGCTCCTGGAGAAGTATTCTGAGGAGCGCCTCTGGAAGGAAGTCTTCGGCGCGGGGACCGCCCCCATGCGGGCCCTGATCGGGGAAGGCGTACCGGTGAGTTCCCGCATCGCCACCTACGCCCAGGTCGAGACCGTGGTCCGCGCCTTCGGCCAGGGCGCGGCGCAGGACTGCTACTGCCGGCGCAAGGAGGAGCTCCTGGGACACTCCTGCCGCCTGGCCGCGGTCGAGGGGACCTGCTTCAGCCTGGGCCTGGCCGCGGACTTCATGGTGCGGCGGGGCTTCGCCCGCATGCTGGGCGCCGACGAGATCCTGGCCCGCATCCGGGACCTGGGATCCCGCGGGCTCATCCACGTGACCGACAACGTCCGGGACCAGCCCAGCTTCGTGTGCAACTGCTGCGGCTGCTGCTGCAACGTGCTGGACGCGGTGCGCCGCAAGGGCGCCCGCAGCGCCGTGTCCCCGACCCCCTACATCCTCACGGTGGACGAGGAGCGCTGCACGGGCTGCGGGGCCTGCGCCAAGCGCTGCCAGATCGGCGCCGTAATGAAGGCGGGGGGCAAGGCCCGCGTGGTCGAGACCCGCTGCCTCGGCTGCGGCGCCTGCGTGCGCGCCTGCGCCCGGCATGCGCTGTCCCTGCGCTCGCGGGGCCGGCGGCCCGGAGTGCCGCGCAACGCGGTCACCAAGTTCGTGCGCATTGCCTGGGAGAAGGGGCGTCTGTGGCCGCTCCTCAAGGCCGGCCTGCGCTCTCGCCTGCGCGGCGCTCCCTAGCCGTCACCCCGGGGCTTGACCCTATGCCGTCACCCCGGGGCTGGACCCCGGGGTCCAGCTCAACGGCAAGTTCTGGGTCCCGGCCTGCGCCGGGACGACGGATGGGTACCGGCCTGCGCCGGGACGACGGATGGGTCCCGGCCTGCGCCGGGACGACGACGAAGCTAGCGGCGCCGCTCCAACTCCGCATAAAGGGGCCAGTGGTCGGAGACGCCGCTGCCGTCCGCGGGGTCGAACGGGGCAGGGGTCCCGTCCCGGGCTTTCTGAAAAGAAAGTGCGTTTGCGACCCGGACCGATTCCGGCAGAAGCGCCCACGGAGCCCCCCCCTGCGGCGAGAGGCTCTTGCGCAGGAGGATCCGGTCGAGGAAGGACCAGCTGTCCTTGGGGGCATAGTAGTGGGTCCCCGCGCAGCCGGGGCAGCCCAGCTCGTGCGCGGCGGCCCAGTCCCCGGCGAGCAGGGGCTCGAACAGGCGGTCCCGCGCCTCCTCCTCGGCGGTGACATTGAAATCCCCGGCCGCGAGGGCCATGCGCTCCCTGGGCAGGCGGCGCAGGAGCGAGTCGAGGGCGCCGAGCGCGGCCGCGCGCGCGGCCGTGGGATGGAAGGCGGACGGGAAGTGCACCGCGAAGACGGTCAAGAGACGCCCGTCGGGGAGCCGGAAGTCCGCCTGGAGGAAGCCCCGCATGGGCGGCGAGCCCGGGGCCGTCGCGTCCCGGAGCGCGGGGTCTCCGGAGCGTTCCAGGCGGGAGAGGATGCCGACGTCTATGCCGCGGGGGTCGCCGCCCTCGATCAGGATCCCCGGCCGGTAGCCCGCCGCGGCGAGAGGGCCGGCCCGGAGCCGCTCAAGGACGGCCAGGTTCTCGACCTCCTCGAGGACCAAGATGTCGGGCCCGCGACCGTTTTCGACCTGGAGAACGACGGAAGCCACCCGCTCGAGCTTGCGGCGCAGGACGGGTTCCGACCAATCCATGAACAGACAGCGCCTGGTCTCCCTGGCTCCGAGGCTGCGCGCGCAAGCGCGCCGATGCTCCGCCCCGGTTTTGGCCGCGAGAGGCTGGTAGGCCCAGTCCTCCTTCCCGGGAGCGTGCGCCGTGTCGAAGAGGTTCTCCGCGTTGAAGGTCATGACGCTGACCCGCGGGAAAGGGGCGGGGTCGCGGCAGGCGGCCAGGAGACAGGCCCCGGCCAGGGCCAGGGCGCTCCCTAGCGCAGGGCGACGAGGGGGCGGGCGGAGGGGGCCTCTTCGGCCGTCCCGGCCCCGAGCAGGTTCTCGGCGCATCGTTTCCCGTCCAGGATGGACTCTTCCATGAAGGAATACTTCCAGGCGCCCCAGCGGCCGATGGAAGCCGCCCCTTTCCCGGCCAAGAACGGGAGCAGGGTCCTCAGGGCCGGCTCCCGCTCCCGGTCGTAGACCACGTAGGCGCACTCTATCGGTATCCAGAGCCGGGCCGCGAGCTCGTCGGAGCGCCGAAGCAGGCCGCACTCGCGCAGCCCGGCCAGGCAGCCGCGCTCCAGCTCCCGGAGGTCCGCGCGCTCTCCCGGCCGGCGGCTGACCTCGATGTACATCGACGAAGTCCCGCGCGGGGCGAGCCGGGGCGAGAAGTTATGCGGGAAGCCGACCCGGTAGAAGACGAAGCGGCGCTCCGGGAAATAGAGCCAGTGCTTGTCGGACAACCGGGGACGGGCGACGCCGAGGTTCAGGTTGTAGACCGACACGCGGCGCAGGCGGCGGCCGGCCTCGCGGATGCGGGGCGGCAGCGGCGCGGCGATGGCGAGGAAATCGGAGAGGGGCATGGTGTTCACCAGGCGCTCGTAGCGCACGTCCCCCAGCCCGGACACCGCCGCGACCTTCGCCTCGAGGTCGACCCGGGTGACCCGGCAGCCGACGCGCACGCTCGCGAGCCCCGCGGCCAGCGCGTCGGGCAGGGACTGGATGCCGCCCCGGACCGGGTAGCGGAAGAAGGCGTTGTAGCCGAAGAACGCCTTCTGGTCCATCAGGGCCCCATAGAGCACCTCTTCCGGGGAGGGCCGAGGGAGGAAGCGGCCCTGCCAATGGGTCGTGAGCCGGTCCAGGGGACCGCGCCAGAGCTTGCGGTTGTAGGGCCGCATGAAATGCCGCGCGATCCCTTCCCCGAACGACGCGACGGACCAGCGTTCGAAGGAGGGGTCCGGCCCCGCGGCCGGGGGGCGGTAGAGGTTCTTCATGAAGTAAGCCACGCATTCGGAAACGACCCGCGGCGGGAGCCCGTGGGTGTTGGCCTGGAAAGGATAGCGGGTGTCGGTCCCGAAGGAGTGTATCCAGCTGGAGCGCTCATGCAGGGCCAGGTTCCCCCGGAGCAGGGAAGTGACCAGCCGCTTCCCATAGGGGGTGTGCAGATGGAGCAGGTGGCCGGTGTGGTCGAAGAGGAAGCCGTTCTTCTCCAGCGTCCCCGCCCGCCCGCCGACCCGCGGCTCCTGCTCCGCCACGAGCACCCGGACCTTCGGGTCCAGCCGGGCCAGATGGTAGGCGGTCGACAGGCCGGCCAGCCCGCCCCCCACGACGAGGACGTCGGTGGAGATCATCCCATGTCGACCTTGGTGAGGTTCCAGGAGACGACGGCCACGGCCGAACCCACCAGGAGATAGATGCAGATCGCCCAGGGCGTGCTGACCAATGTGACGAGGAGGGCGCAGAACGAGAGTCCGGCGGCCGCCAGGACGCAGAGGGCCACGATCTGATGGCGCGAGAAGCCCATGCGCTCCAGCCGCAGGGCGAAATGGTCCTTGGAGCCCTGGAACGGGGAGAGACCCTTCATGAGCCGTATCACGAATACGTACAAGGTGTCGAACATCGGCACCGCCAGGATGAGGATGGGGGCGTAGACCCCCAGCGGGTTGATCTGGGTGAAATCCGTCCCCAGCGCCAGCCCCGCCAAGGTGAAGCCGAGGAGGAGCGAGCCGGAATCGCCCATGAATATCTTGTAGCGGGAGGACAGGTTCCAGGGCAAGAACCCCAGGGCAGCTCCCAGAAGGGCGGCGGCCCCGATGTTCACATAGATCTCCTCGGAAGGGAGCGCGATCAGGAGCAGGGCGAGGGAGGCCGTGGCCGCCTGGCTCGAGGCCAGGCCGTCCATGATGTCGACGATGTTGAACGCGTTGCAGATGCCGACCACCCAGAGCAAAGAGAGCAGGACCCCGAGGTAGGCGGGATGGATGAAGCGGATCTCGATGCCGAAGTAGATCAGGAGCGCCGCCGCCGCGGCCTGCACCGCCATCTTCGGCCGCCAGCCCAGCCCGTGGGGCTTGCGCAGGTCGTCGGCGATCCCCAGCAGGAAGACCAGCGCCCCTCCGGCCAGGAGGGCGCGCAGGCGGTAGAGGGTCCCGCTAGGGAAGTGGGTGAAGAAGCGCATCATCACCAGGGCCCCGGCGAAACCGAGCCAGATGGCCACCCCGCCCAGCGCGGGGGTGGCTTTCTTGTGGGTCTTGATGGCGGAGGCCGGGGTGTCCAGCCAGCCCATGCGCAGGGCCAGGGCGCGGACCAGGGGCGTCGCCGCGAAGGAGATCAGGAACGCGATCAGGACCGAAATCCCGTAGTGGGAGAAGTTCGAGCTCACAGGATCCTATAGATCGTGCAGCGGCCCGGCGCCGAGAACACGGCCTCCAGCCCCCGGGACTCCAGCGCGGACCAGTTCCCGCGGCCCTGCTCGCTGAAGGGGAAGACGCCATACTGCTCGCCCAGGCGCTGCCCTTCCCGGGGGACGAGGAGCAGGTAACCGTACCCCCCCTCTTCCTTAAGACGTCTCGCCAGATCGGCCGGGGACCCCGCCTCGTTGGCGATGCCCACGAAACGGTTCGCCGACATCGGCGTGGTCACGGTGTGGGGCTGCCGGATGTGATACCCGCGCTGCTCGCCGATGACGAGAATCTTATCATTTTCGGGCAGACGGTCCCGGGCGAAGGCCGCGCACGGGTAGTAGTCGAGTTTCGACGAGAGGAACTCCTGCCGGCTCTGCACCCCCGTCAGCGCGGAGAAGGTGCCGAACACCGAGTGCACGTAGAGGAACAGCCCGAGATTGGTCCACAGCATGAGGGCAGCGGCGGCCCCCAAGAGTACCCGCGCCGGTCCCCCCAGCCGGCTCCAGGCCTGATGCAGGCCCTGCGCCGCCAGCAAGGACAGCAGGGGCACCAGCACGGTCAGGAAGCGCAGGACCACTCCCGTGGAGAACCAGAGCGCCCAGTGGGCGGCGCAGTAGAACGCTATCCAGCGCAAGGTCCGCTTCTTCCAGGCGGCCCAGGCCGCCAGGGGCAGGGCCGCGACCAGGAGCCCCCAGCCCAGGCTGCCCAGGACGTCGGCGCCCCCGCCGAAGCGCGTGGACCCCGACGCGGCGAGATAGGGGAACTGGAACAGGTCCTTGAGCCAATGTCCCTGCAGATGCCCGTATTCGGTCATGATCTCGAAGTATCGGCCCGCCGTGCCGTCGTCCCAGCCCACGCCGCGCGTCGGGAATATCCGGTAGAAGAACGGGAAGACGGGATTGCCCACGAAGAACCAGTTCTTGACCAGCCAGGGCGCCCCGGTCGCGGCCGCGGCCAAAGAGAAGACGGCTCCGTCGCGCAGGCGGCTCCAGGCGGGGCGGGATTCCGGGCGTTCGCCGCGGGTCAGGAAGGCATGCGCCCACCGCCCCAGCAGGTAGAGACCGAGCAGCGCGGGGCAGATGCCCGCGTAGTACTTCGTCCCCACCCCGAGGCCGGCGAATATGCCGGAGAGCGCCAGCCAGCCGCGCGGAAAATCGGGCTCGTCGGCCTCCGCGCGCCAGCGCAGGAAGGACAAGACGGAGGCCGTGACCCAGAGCATGACCAGGCATTCGACGTAGGCGGTGGGGGTGAGCAGGAGGACCGCGGTATGCGTGGCGGCCAGCAGGCAGGCCAGGAGCACGATCGGGATGGCGACCAGGCGCTTGCCCATCTCGAGGAGCCACCAGAGGCTTAGGAAGGTGCCGAGCCAGGTGAACATCTTGGCCAGGGTGTCGGAGCCGAAGAGCAGGCCCAAAGTGAACAGCATCTCCCCGTTCTGCGGGAAATGGGAGAAGAGGAGGTCCGGGAGGACGACGAGGCGCCCCGCCCGGACGTAGGCGTCGGCGAGACGCAGGTGATAGACCAGGGAATCGTACAGGTGCGGCGGGACCCAGGTCAGCCAGAACAGGAAGCCGAGCAGGGCCAGGACGCTGCCGGCCAGCGCGGGCTGGTCCCGGAGCAGGCTCTCGTTGGCGTTGAGCGAGCGCAGCAGGTCGCGCATCTCGGTGAAGCCGACCACCCAGAAAGCCCCCAGCAGGACCGAGACCGCCCAAGGACGGAGGCCGCCGACCAGGCCGAGGAGGAAGAGCCCCACGCTCAACAGCCCCAGCCCCAGCGTGGCGCCGATGAGGGTCTTCTCGGATTCGGTCATGCCCCCGACCCCGAAGGAGCGCAGGAGCAGGCGCCCGCAGCCGCTGACGGTCAGGAGGATGAACGCCAGGAGCGCCGAGGCGGCGAGCCCCGCGCCGAGCGTACCGCTGAAATAGCGCAGGGCGAGATGGAGGGCGAAGAGGAACGCGAGGGCGACGGAGCCCGCGAGCCAGCGCTCGCTCATGCCTTGGGCCGGAACAGGGGATGGGTCCATATGCCGAGGCGCGCGAGGAGCACCCAGAACATCACCCCCAAAGTCGACAGCCCATACACCGTGCTGCGGAAGAAATTGATGGAGGAGGCCTCGGCGAAGTAGCGCGCCGGAGCCGGCACGTCGCCCATGCGGAAGCGGAGGAAGGCGGCCTGGTGCAGGAACTGCTGGTCGAAGACGAAATCGTCGGAGTTGTCTTCCCAGGGGATGGTCTCGAGCACCTTCCGGGAGTAGGCGCGCAGGCCCGAGTGCCATTCCCCCAGGTTCTGCCCGGTCCAGAGGTTCTCGAGCATGCTCAGGACGCGGTTGAAGAAGTATTTCCAGATCGGCATCCCCCCCGAGAGCGCTTCCCGGCGGGTGCGGATGCGGTTGCCCAGCACGAAATCGCAGATGTCGTCGGCGATGAGCCCGGCCATGTGCGGAGCGAGGCGCGGGTCGTACTGGTAATCGGGGTGGATCATGATAACGATGTCGGCGCCCAGGCGGAGGGCTTCGCGGTAGCAGGTCTTCTGATTCCCTCCGTAGCCGAGGTTCCGTTCATGGACGATCGTGTGGAGCCCGAGCCGGCGCGCGATCTCCGCGGTGTTGTCCCGGGAGCGGTCGTCGACCAGGACGATCTCGTCGACGACGTCCCGGGAGATCTCAGAGACGGTCTTCTCGAGAGTCGCCGCGGCGTTGTAGGCCGGCAGTACGGCCACGACTTTCTTTCCTCGGATGCTCATCTCTTGGACTCGCGGATGCGGTAGATGCGGATGACGGGACCGACGGTGGCGCCCGGCTCCGGTGCGAATTCTCGCAAAAGGGAGGCCTGCGTTTCCAGCCCGTCGAGGAACGGCCGCAGGGCGCGGAAGCCCTCCTCGTTGGATCCGTAGCTCGTGAAGACGACCAGCGCGATGCCGGCGCCGCGGACCGCCTGCAGGCCGCCGGAGACGTCAAGGACGGAGCGCCCCGCGGCCGACCAGGCGACGTGGCGCGGTCCCGCCGAGAGGACCGCGGGGTCCTGCAGGATGCGGAAGACTTCGAAGCCCCCGCCCGGATGGGACTCGGCCATCAGCTCGTAGTAGCGCCGGCGGGGATGCCCGGCTTCCCGGGTCTGTTCGATGAGCCGCCGCACCTGGTCCAGGCTCAGCCGCAGCGGCGGGGAGGCGTGCTCGTTGAAGGTGAGGATGCGCGTCCCGGGCGTCAGGTTCGCCGCGATCCAGGCCGCCGCGATGTTGCGGGTGTCCGGCCGGCGGAGCGGGGCTACCACGGCCCAAGACTGCCGCGCCCCCGGCAGGAGCACGGCGGCCAGCAGGGCGGCCAGGACCCAGCCGAAGGCCGGCCGGGCGGCGCCCCGCGCGCGGGCGGCCGCATGCTCGACCGCGGCGGCGGCCAGCAGGGCGGCGGCCGGGAAGACCCCGAGCAGGAAGCGGGACCAGGCCCCGTCCGGGAAGGCGGCGAGGAAGGCGATTTGCCCGGCCAGCGGGATGAGGAAGAGGACGGCGAGCGGCCGCGCGGCGGCGGCCAGGAGCCCGGCCCCGGCGAGGATGAGCGTGCCCCCCGCCCACCAGGGTCCCGAGAACTCCAGGACGTTGCGGCCCACCGTCCAGGGCGCCGGCGTGCCGACGCTGGCCATGGCGTGCACGTCGCGGATGTCGCGCAGGAAGGAGCTCCAGTCCAGGAGGATGAACGGGGAGCCGATGAAGAACGCCGCGGGCACGGCCCCCAGTCCCAGCAGGACGTCCGCGGACCGCGGCCTTTCGGGACCCGCCAGGCGCCGGGCCAGCCAGGCGCTGAGGACCAGAAGCGCCAGGGGCGCGGCCACATATTGGGTCGCGACGCAGAAGCCGACCGCGGCCCCACAGAGGACGAGGTGGCGCCGCCGGCCCTCCTGGACGTAGCGCAGGGCCAGCCACCAGGCCCAGGCCGCCAGGAAGAACATAAGGGAATCCGGCTTCGCCCCGTGCGCGGAGACGATGAGGGTCGGCGAGACCGCCAGCAGCCCCGCCGCCCACAGGGCATTCGTCCTCCCGAGGGCGAGGCCGCAGCGGATGAGGGGGTAGAGCCCGGCCAAAGACAGGGCGGCGGCCAGGAGCCGGGCGGTCAGGTAGAAGACCTCTGGATGCCAGACGAAGAGGGCGCCGAATTCCCGGACGGAATGGAGCAAGCCCAGGCCGGACCAGCCGGCGAACAGGGCGCCGAACGCGGCGAAGAGGCAGTACATCCACAGGGTGGGGTACTTGAATATCCCCGGATCCAGGGTCCCGCTCCCGAAGGAGACCGCGACGTTGACGTGGTGCGGCTCATCGGCATTGAAGACCGCCGGCAGGCCGTAGCCGATGCCGATGAAGCGCAGCGCCGCCGCGGCCGCGAGGATGAGGAGCCAGGGCCAGGCGGTCGAGGCGAGTTCGGAGAGGTTGGAGCGCCGCATGGTTCCCGTCGTCGGAATACTATAGCGAAAATAGGTACAATCCTGCTCCCATGCGGAAGCTGAGCGTGATCGTTCCGGCCTTCAACGAAGAGCGGACGATCGCCGCCATGCTCCGGGTCCTCCTGCAGGTCCGCTCCCCCATACCGCTCGAAGTGCTCGTCGTCGACGACGGTTCCACGGATGGGACCTGCCGCGTCGTGGAAGGGATCTCCGACCCGCGCCTGCGGCTCATCCGGCAGCCCGCCAACCGCGGCAAGGGCGCGGCTATCCGCGCCGGGATCGCGGTCGCGACTGGGGATTGGATCCTGATCCAGGACGCGGACCTGGAATACGACCCCCACGACATCCCCGCGCTCCTGGGCCCGGCCTTGAAGGGGGGAGCGGACGCGGTGTTCGGGTCCCGGATACTGCGGCCCAACAACCCTGCGTCCTATCTGCGCTTCTACTGGGGCGGGCGCCTCCTGACGCTCTGGACCAACCTGCTCTTCGGCGCCGCCATCACCGACGAGCCGACCTGCTACAAGCTCCTGCGCTCCGACCTGCTGCGCTCCTTGGACCTGCGCTGCGAGGGATTCGAGTTCTGCCCCGAGGTGACGGGCAAGCTCCTGCGCCGGGGCGTGCCCATCGCCGAGGTGCCGATCAGCTACCGTCCCCGGTCGATCGAGGAAGGCAAGAAGATCCGCTGGATCGACGGCATCGAAGCCCTGTGGGTCCTGCTCCGGGTCCGCTTCTGGGGCTGAACCGGAGCCCCGATCATCTCCTCTTCTTCTTCCCGGCGGGCTTGGCCGCGGCCTTCTGAGCGGCTTCGACGGCGGTCTTCAGGGCGTCGAGCTTGGGCTGGAGCGCGTCGGCCTTCTCGGCCGCGGGCTTGAACTGTCCGGCGCCGAAGTCGGTCTCGACTCCCTTGAGGAGCGCTTCCAGCTCGGCGGCGTCGGCCTTGACCTGCTCGGAGTCCTTGCCCTTGAGGGCGGCCGCGGCGGCCAGCAGCGGCTCGATCTCCGGCTTGAGGGTCCCGAGCTTCTGCTGGACGGCCGACTGCGCCGCGAGCATCCCGTTGGCGGCGGCGGCCTTGGCGGTTTCGGCCTTGATCTTGGTGTCGAGCGCGGCGGCCTTGGCGGCCTTGTAGTCCTTGGCCTGCAGCTTGCCCTGCGCCTCGGTCCACGCGGACTGCGCCGCGGCCATCTCCGCCGCCGCGTAATCCTGCGCCCCGGCCTCGACCGCGGCCTTGACCGCGTTCTCGGCGTCGGCGAGGTCCTGGGTGGGCGGCTTCGCGCAGGCCAACGCCAGCGCGCAGACCGCAAGAACGGCAACGAACCGTGTTCTTGACATGGATGGGCTCCCCTGGGCCGTCCGCGACGGCCCTGCTGGAGGATACTCTAGCCCGAATCGCCCCCCCCGCACAAGAGGGTACCCGAGATGCTATATTGTGCGCATGGAACCTGAGGATGCGGGCCGGCCCAAGACCGTATCGTTCACCCTGACCTGCTCGGTGACGGCCCCCGCGCTCCCGTCCCGGGACCGGGTCTTTGAGCTGGCGCGCTCTCTCCAGCAGCGGGAACTCGCGATCGCGGCGGGGGTGGTCCTGCTGGTGTTCGTCCTGGAGCCGCTGTTCCTCTATTGGGTGTTCAGCGCCCGCCTCAAAAGCGAGATCGCCCAGGCCAACGCCAGCGTGGTCACCTCGGTCGCGACCCAGGTCCGCTCGGACTTCGTGGCCGCCCTGCGGGAGAGCTCCTTCCAGCGCGACGCCGGGCGGGTGACCCCGCTCGACGCGAGCGATCCCTCCGACCTCGTGAAGCCTCTCTCCCAGGAGGCCGGCAAGGCCGTTCCCTCCCTCGCCACCCCCCCCGAGGGCGGCCCCATCCGGCGCTGAGCCACGCTGTACTGCAGCCGCCGCTCGGTCCAGGACCGAGCGACTCTTCGCGTCCATCGGGGGAACTATGGTCGACTGTGCCCGGGCACAGTACCGTCGGGGAGCCGCTGTCCCGCGGGGGCTTCAGGAGCCGAAAGGCGAGATGTGTCCGGGATGGGGGGCTTCCCGGCGGCGCGCCAGGCCGGCTTTGGCGAACTGCCGCAGGTCCCAATCGTCGGGCAGGGTCGCGAGGGACTTGTACAGGGCGACGGCCTCGTCGCGTTGGCCCATCAGGTCCAGCCGGTTCGCCATGCGGATGTCGGCCCAGACCCCCCAGCGAGTGACCTGGCCTCGGCGCTCGAGAAGCGCATCTCGTAGACCTCGTCGAGGGCGGCCTGCAGATGACGGTCCATCTCCGCGGTGATGGCGCGGGCCGGCAGGGGCAGGCCCGCCAGCAGGACCAGGGGGAGGATCCGGCGCTGGAGGCTCAGGAGGGCGTCCCCTTCGAGGCCGCCAACCAGTCCCAGAGCCGTTCCAGCCCCGCGGCGACGTCCGTGGGGGGCTTCCAGCCCAGTTCCCGGCCCGCCTTCCCGATGTCCGACACGTAGACCCGCTGGTCACCGGGGCGCCAGGCCCGGAAGCGGTGCGGGACTCCGGTCCCGCGCTTGCGCTCGATCCAAGCCAGGAGCTCGCGGAGCGACAAGGTGTTCGCGGCTCCCCCCCCGATGTTGTAGACCTCTCCCGCGGCCTTTCCCCGCCGGCGGTAGGCGGCCTCGAACGCCGCGATCAGGTCGTCGACGAAGAGCACGTCGCGCACCTGCCGCCCGTCGCCGTAGATGCTGACGCCCGAGCCCGCCAGGGCCGCCTTCATGAAATGGGCGACCCAACCCTGGTCCTCGTTGCCGTGCTGATGCGGGCCGTAGATGCAGGACTGCCGGAAGACCACGGTCGGGAGGCCGTAGATCCTGCGGTAGTCGCGGAAGTACTGGTCCGCCGCGCCCTTCGAACAGCCGTAGGGGGAATGAAAGTCGAGGGGCTCCGCCTCGGAGACCCCCCGCGGCCGGTCCGCGTAGCGGTAGCGGCCGGCGTGCAGCCCGACCCGAGCGCCGCGCATCTCGCCGTAGACCTTGTTGGTCGAGGCGTAGAGGATGAAGGGCTTCGCCCGCCCCTTCAGCCCGCGCAGGGCCTCCAGGAGGTTGAGGCTGCCCAGGGCGTTGATGTCGAAGTCGCGGCGGGGGTCGTCGACCGAGGTGGTCACCGCGACCTGCGCGGCGAGGTGGAGCACGAGGTCGGCTCCCGCTCCCCGGCGGACCCAGCGCTCGACGCTGGTGCGGCTGCGCAGGTCCCCCTTCTGGAAATCCACGCGCCCGCGGCTCCGGAGCCAGCGGAGGTTCTCCGCGGCACCCCGGCGGGACAGGTCGTCGAAGACGGAGACGCGCCAGCCGGCGCGCAGGAAATGCCAAGCGGCGTTGACGCCGATGAAACCGGCGCCGCCCGTGATGAGGATGCTCTTTTTCATTTCGCGGCCTCCGGCCGTCTGCGCAGTACTACGAACTCGAGATTGGACATGGTGAACACCCCGCGGACCGGGATCCAGGGGAAGAGGCGCCGGGGGCGGAACGCGGCCGCGGCCTCGTAGCGGCTCGCGAAGAACGGGGCGAACCGGCCCTGGACGAACGCCTCGTTGGCCACGACGAAATCCGGCAGCGGCAGGTCCTGGAGCTGCTCCGGAGCTCCGAAGAGCACGAGCTCGTGCCGGTCGAAGCGGAAGGGCGGCGTCTCGGAGTACTGCGGGGGCTGCAGCAGGCCCACGGAGCTCCCGGCCGGGACGTTCCCGGCGATCCAGCGCGAGGCTTCCGAGCGCGTGCTCCGCCCGGCGGCCTCCTGCGCGTAGTTGCGCAGGTAGGAGGCGCTGACCGCCGCGGCGTCGAGGAATACCGCGGCGCTGAGCACCCAGGCCAGGGGACGCCGGCGCCCCGCGGTCCGCTCCCAGAGCAGGCCGGCGGCGGCGGCCGAACCGATGGCGAAGAAGGGGAGGAAGTGGCGCCCGTGGGACAGGTCCTCCATGCGGCCGCCCATGTTGAGGAAGGCGAGGCAGAACACGGCGCCGAGCAGGCGGTCCATGCGGCTGCGGCCCGCGGAGACGAGGAGATAGGCGACGCCGGCCAGCCCCGCGACGGTCTGGAGCACCCCCCAGTTGGGCATCAGGAAGCGGCCGATGAAGCCCGCGAAGGCGCGGGGGGTGAGGGAGTAGGGGAACGCTGTGGCGAGGAAGACCAGCTGGCCGGTGAACTTCTCGAAGCGCAGGAACAGGTAGGGGTTGAGGGCGACGAAGACGGCGCCCGCGACCGCGGCGGCTTCCGCGGCCAGGAAGAGCTTCTCGCCCCGCTTGCGGCCCGCTCCGGAGGCGAAGAGCGGCGCCAGGAGCAGCGCTCCGACGGGGATGAAGGCGAAGGAGCAGCCTATGCACGCCCCGATGGCCGCCGCGCCCTTGCGCAGAGCCGCCCGGGACGCTGGGCCGTCGCCGTCGCCGTCCAAGTGGTCCTTGAACCAGCCGAAGGCCAGCAGGCACCACGCGGTCGCCCAGCCGTAGGGGTTTAGCGTGTGGGTCACGACGGAGACCACCGGGCTGCTCAGGAAGAAGAAGGCGGCGGCGGCCCCGGCGGCGGCGCCCCAGGAGCGGCGGGCGAAACGGAAGAGGAGCAGGCCGCAGAGGGCGAAGCACAGGACGTTGAGGATGCGGCCGGCCAGGAAGACCCGGGCCATGAGCGACACGTCAGCCAGGTAGACGGTCAGGTCCGAGCTGACGCGCACGATCCGCAGCGCGCCCAGCACCCCGTAGACGGCCCCCAGGGGATAGACGTAGCCCCCCCCGTAATCGACGCCGTAGGGCTCGAAGTCGAGCCGCCGCGGCTTCATGTGCGCCAGGTAGGTCAGGGTCTTCTGCTCGTCCGGATGCGCGGTGCGCAGGAAATAGGAACGGTAGGAGTTGCGCAGCCGCTCGGGCGGAGTCGTCCACCCCCCGGGGATGCGCACGGCCTCCGTGATGTAGTCGACCGGCAGGCGGCCCGCCGCCTCGAGGCTCCGATAGAGCTCCGTGCGCCCCTCGGCCAGGCTCCGGTGCAGGACGGGATCGTCCGCGCGCTCCGCGGGCATGAGCTGCAGCAGGCGCTCCCGGCCGGGCAATCCCCAGGTGAGTCCCCAGGAGCCGGCGGCCGCAGCCGCCAGGACCACGGCCCAGGGCATCCAGCGGCCGCCGTTCAAGGGGCGGCCCGCCGCTCGCAGAAGAACACCCGGAAGAGGGCGCCGTAGGAGAGGATGTTGGTCGCGATGCGCATCGAGCTCGGCCCCTTGCGCAGGCCGTAGTCGTAGACGAGCGGGATCTCCCGCACCGCGCGGATGAAAGGGGCCAGGCGCAGGAGCATCTCCGCATTGCACGCGAAGCCCCCGACGCTGGTGAAGCGGTCCCCGTAGGCCGCGAGGGCGCGGCGCAGCGGCCCCGCCCGGTAGGCCCGGAAGAAGATGGTGTAGTCCCGGACCCCGGGCATGCGGCACACCCAGCGCAGCAGGGCGTTCGCCGCGTGGCTCAGGAAGAGCCGCTTGCAGGGGAAGCGCAGGTACGCCCCGCCGGGGGCGTAGCGGGAGGCGATGGCCGCGTCGCAGGGGCCGCTCAACGCGGCCGCCAGGGTGGGGATCAAGGCCGGGTCGCTGGTGCCGTCCCCCTCTAGGACCACCACCGCGTCGTCCTCCGCCGCGCCGGCGACGGCGGCGCGCATCCCGGTCAAGAACGCCGCGGCGATGCCGCGGTTGACCGGATGGCGGAGCTCCGAGATGGGATGGGCGCCCCGCAGCTCCGCCAGGACCCGGAGGGTGTCATCCGGGCTGCCGTCGTCGACGATGAAGAGGCGGTAGCCCAGGCCCGTGGGACGGACCGCGGCGGCGATGCGCTCGCACAAGGACGGGAGGTTCGGCGCCTCGCGGTAGGCGGGGATGACGATGCGCAGGGGGGTCTCCGAGCGTCCCATGTTCAACCCTCCAGCCGCCTCTGCAGGAGCGTGAGGAAGACGATCTGGTTGAGCCCCTTGACCCCCGACTGCCAGACGGGCCGGCCGGGCACGAAGTCCGCGAGCCGGGGGAATATGCGGTAGGCGATGCGGGCGACCGCCTCGGCGGAGAGGGGGCCGACCACCTCGAGCGCCTGGCGCTCGAGGTCCGGCTCGAGCCGCCACAGGACCTGGAGGGACTCGCCGCCCTCCCGCCGGAGCTCCTCGGTCAGCTTCTCGATCTCGACCACGTCGCTGGACACGGTGTGGCGAACGCGGAGGTCCAGGGCAGCGGCGGGCTCGGCGCCCGGGTCGCCGGGGGACGCGCAGTAGTACTCGATGACCCAGTCCGCGAACTTCGCCTGGGGCTGGACGTAGCGGTCGGAATCCGGACCCCGCCGCTCGATCTCCTGGAGCACCGCCTCCCGGGCATGGCCCCGCTCCACGCAGTCGCGCTGGATCTTCCAGCGGCGGCGCAGGGGCTCGTCGGCGCAGATGAAGGCCTTGATGTCGAACAGGTCCCGCATCCGCTTGAACACGAAGGGGTGGAGCCCCTCGAAGACCACCATGCGGCCGGGCTCTACGCGCGCGGGAGCGGTGAAATCGCCGACCTTATGGTCGTAGCTCTTCTTCATCACCGGGATGCCGCTGCGCAGGCTCTCCAGGTGCCGCAGGGGCTCCTGGAAGTAGTTGGACTGCGGGTCCAGGTGCGTGAGGGTCTGCCAGGACTCGTGCCCGCGGGGCCAGCGGTGGTAGTCGTCCCCGTGCAGGAACACGAGGCCGTCGGAGCCCAGCAGATCCGCAAGGGTCTGGGCGAGCGTGTTCTTGCCCACGCCGGAATCCCCGCCGATGCCGATGGTCACGGTCTTGCGCAGGTCCCGGTAGCGCGCGTAGGCCCGCACCCCAAGACGGTAGATCCAGGCCGCGACCAAGAGCAGCGAGGTCTGCATGGCGGTGAAGGCCACGTCGCGCAAGCGCGCGAACTCGCCCTCGGGGAGCAGGGCGTCCAGGCGCACGACCGCGGTCTTGGGCTCGAAGCCCAGGAAGTAGACCAGGTAGGCCGCGGTGTAGAGCCAGAAGGGCAGGTAGTTGGAGACCTCCTGCCGGATGAGGAAGTAGGTCAGGAAGGGCAGCGACCAGTAGGCCCACCCGGGCATGGGGGGCACGAGCACGATGAGCACCGTGTACACCAGCCCGATGTAGAGGATCAGGATGTCGCGGGTCGTGTTCTTGAAGGAGAAGAAATGGAGCACGAGCACGATCAGCGCCGCCGGGCAGAGCAGGATGTTGACGCCGCGCGGCATGGCCAGGGTCAGCCCGTAGACCCAGTTGATCTCCTTGGCGCCCAGCACCAGGGCGCGGTAGCCCTCGCTGAGGCAGAGGGGCCCGAGCAGGACCGCGGCTGTCGCCGCGGTGGCGAAGAGGAAGGCGCCCACCAGCTTGCTGCGGTCGGCCGGGCCCACCGCCCGGTAGAGGAACAGCCCAATGAGCGGGAACGCCACGGCGAGATGGAACTTGGTGGCCAGCCCGGCCCCCAGCAGGGCCCCGGCCCGCCAGGGCGAGAGGCGGAGGGCGAAGACCAGGGACGCGAAGAGGAAGGCGGTGGGGATGGCGTCGAGCTGGCCGTGGACGTAGCTGATGTAAAACAGGACCGGCGAGCACCAATGGAGCCCGAGCACGTAGCGCCACTTGGTCTCGAAGAGCCGGCAGAGGACGAGGTAGACGAACACGTCGGCCGCGAGCAGCGGCAGGCGGAGCAGCGCGAAGGCGAGCGGGGCGGGGATGGCGTGGGCCCCGCCGAAGAGCGGCGCGGCCAGGGCCTGCGGCAAGGCCAGGACCGCGAGCATCATCGACGAATAGGGGAACGCGTCGGTGAGCCCCCGGCGCAGGAACTCGGCCCAGGGGTCCGAGAACCCTGAGTCCACGAAATAGCGCACGAAGGCGAGGAAGCGCTCGCGCACGAAGTAGTCCGAGGCGAACAGGAAGCTGCAGGCCAGCTTGGCCGCCAGCAATCCGAGGAAGACGGGGTGGCTCAGGAAGGCGCGGTGCCCCTCCCAGAATCGTTTGATCCGGCTCATGGGCGCGCTCCCTGGAAATAGCGGTGCCAGTACGAGAACTCCGCCAGGGCTTCGGGACTGCCCCAGTTCAGATAGGCGTCGGATTCGAAGCAGCGGCAGTCGAGGCCGCGATCGACCGCCAGCTGCACGACGGAATCAAGATAGAGCTCGCCGTTCACCCGCAGGTCGCGCGACCGGAGCTCGGCGATGAGCTCGCCGAGTCTGCGGGCCGAACGGAAGTAGAAGGTGCCCACGAGCACCAAGTCCCGGTGCGGCGCGTCGCTGAGCGGGACCTTGACCGAGACGCCGCGGACGCGCCCCTTCTCGGCGCGGAGGTAGGCGAAGCTCTGGGGCGAGCGGCGCGCTCCCGGGTAGCCGCGCTGGCCCACCACCACGAGATCGGGCCCCTCGGCGAGCAGCGCGTCCCACGCCGCGGGATCCCAGAGCAGCCCATGGTCGCAGGAGGAGACCAGCACCGGCTCCTCCGGCGCGAGCGCCGCCAGGGCGCGTTCCGTGGTGACGGCCTGCCCGTCGGTCGGGGCGTCCAGGACGACCTGTACGGCGCCCGGAGCGGCCGCGGCCGCGGCGGCCGCGATCTCGCGCCGCAGGACCAGCACCGGGGGCTGCGCGCCGGCGGGCAGGAACTCGCGCGCCGCGAGGAACATGGGCTTGCCCAGGACCGGGATGAGGGGCTTGGGAACTCCCCCCAGCTGGAAGCGGGAGCCCAGCCCCGCCATGGGCATGGCCAGCCGCGGCCCATGCGGAGGGGGCGGGGACCAGCGGGCGAAGCGCTCGAAGACCCGGTGCCAGTACCCGTAGTCCTCCAGGTCCTGGGGCGTGCCCCACTGAAGGAAGAAGGGGATCTCATAGACCAGCACCTTGAGCCCCGCCGCGATCATGGGATTGAAGACCAGGCTCATGTAATGTTCGCCGTTCACCTGCAGGCCCTGCGCGATCGTCTGGCGGCAGTACTCCTTGGCCAGACGGCCGGAGCGGAAATAGTAGCTCCCGGAAGATGCATATTCCCGCGTGCGGTCCGGGGTGAAGTGTCCCTTCTCGCGCACCTCGCGCACGCGCCCCCCCTCCTCCCGGCAGTAGGCGTACATCATGTTGTTGGCGTAATGGGGGAAGTCCCCACGGTAGCAGAGCACGGCCCCGTCGCATTCCGTGCGGGAGGCGAAAGCCCGGAAATGGGCCGGGTCCCAGACGAAGGAGAAGTCGCAGTAGTTGACCAAGGTGGGGAGGTCGTCGGCGACCAGGGACTGCGCCGAAAGCAAAGTGTGCGCCGGACCGAGGCGATGGGGAGCGATCCCCGCGACCTCCGCGTCCGGGACGCAGGAGAGGATGGCCTCGCGCAGGCGGGTGGCGCGCAGATGCTCTTCGCTGCAGATGAAGACGAAGCGCCAGTCGCGAGGGAACATGTCCAGCGCGCGCGCGATCATGGTGCGGCCCGCGATGTCGATCAGGGGTTTGGGCTCGGCGAAGCCGGCCTCGCGGAAGCGTTCGCCGGAGCCGGCCATGGTCACCACGACCTGCATGCGGGGCGTCATCGAGAGGGCCCCTGGGCCGAGGACGGCGCGCCCCGGCGCGCCGCTTGAGCCAGGCGCAGCCGCTCGGATTCCAGGCCGGCGATGGCGCGCACCATGGCCGGAGGCAGACCCGGCATCCCCCGCGCGCCCGCCGCGGTGTGCGCCAACGCGTGAGCGAAGAGCACCTCGGCCTTGGCGCGGCGGCCGGCCGCGTCGTCGGCGCGCAGGAGCGCGCTGCGCTCGGAGGTCCGCACCAGGTCCGGGGCGCCCCGGCCCCAGAGGCTGAAGTAGACCACGAAATCGGGGAAGGCCGGCCGGAAGTCCAGGCGGCAGCCGGGCCAGCGGCAGAAGCAGAGCTCGCCCCAGCCCTCGGCCCGGGGCGCGGGAGCGCGGCGGCAGCCGCGGGAGCCGCAGAGGTGCGGCGGGGGATAGCGGTCCAGCCCGAACTCGGCGCGCAGGGCGGTCTCCAGCGCCGCGCTCAACCGGAGCAGCTCGGCGGCGGTCTCCGCTCCCCATACGAGGCCGTGGCCGCGGAGCACCGCCAGAAGAGGCTTCCGCGGCCCGGCGCCGAGCCTGGCCCCCCGGCCCAGCGCCCGCGCGAGGGCCAAGGACAGCTCCGCCCCGGGGACTGCGGCGGGGACGCTCGCGATCCGCACGCCCGCGCCCAGGATGCGCCGGATCCGCCGGCGGGCCTGCGCCGGCGGGAGCGCTCCCAGGAGAAGCCCCGCGACGCTGTGCACGTGGGCCACGCAGCGGTCGGGGATGAGGGCATGGAAGCCCGCCTCCATGGAGACGCGCCAGCCCGGCGTCCGGCCCGCGCGCCCGAGGAGGTCCGCATAGGCCCGGTCGCGCGGCAGAGCGGAGCGGATGCCCGCGAGGGCGGCGAGCCCGCGGCGCAGGAGCCCGGCGTCGGCCCGGGCCCAGCCCCGCGCGGCCGATACCTCGGCCAGGCGCAGACCCGAGGCCTTCACCAGGAGCCTGTCCGGCGGCAGCTTCACCGAGACGTTGCCGCCCCCCGCCTGTACCAGCAGGGGATCGCGGCCCAGGACCCGGCAGAGCCGGACCAGGTCTTGCACGCCGCGGGTCTCGGCCGGATTCATGGGGCCCCGCCCAGGACCGCGGGCAGCTCGGAGAGGTGGTCGATCCGCGCGGCGCCCGCGGGCAGACGGCGCTCGGGGCTGCCCGGGGGCCGGAGCCAGACCGCGCGCAGTCCCGCGCGCAGGGAGCCCAGGACGTCGTGCTCCCAGTCGTCGCCTACCATCAGCGCCTCGCCGGGGCGGCAGCCGGCCCGCCGGCAGGCTTCCCGGAACATGGCCCGCTGGGGTTTTTCGACGCCCAGCTCCTCCGAGGTGATCAGCACGCGGAACAGGCGTCCGTCCGGGTCGAGCCGGAGCATCTTGCGCAACTGGGTGTCGCAGACCAGGTTGGTCAGGATGCCCAAGGTGTAGCTCCCGGCGAGGGCGGCGGCCACGCGCCGCGAGGCGCCGAGGTCCGCCGCGGGCCAGGCACGGTCGTAAGCCCGCATCATGGCCAGGACCAGGGCCGGCCGCGGCCGGCCCGACAGGTCTTCGACGAGCTGTTTGAAATACAGGAGCCGGCTCCGGGCGGAAGGGGAGGACTTGAGTCTGGCTTTGACCCGCTGGCGCGCGCGCGCGTATAGGGATTGGAAGCGTTCCCAACCCACCGGCTCGCGCTCCCGGAGCGCCCGCCAGGCCGAACGGAGACCCCGCCGATATGCCTGCTCGGCAGGGAAAAGCGTCTGATCGAGGTCGAAGAATACCGCGCGAAGCCTCATTCCAAAAAAGCCCGGTCTACTATAGCAGATTTGCTAGAATCCCTCGTCTCGTGGAACCCCCCTCCATCGTCTTGCGCCGGGTCGGCCCGCCCGTGCTGATTGCGCTGCTGACCGCCGCGGTGCTCTGCCTCCCCAGCTTCCTGATGCCCCTATACCGGAATTTCTATGAGCGCAAGTTCCCGCAGCATTTCTCCTCCTGGCCCCTCAACGGGCGCTTCACTCATTTCGCCTGGGACGGAGAGCATGAGGATGAGATCACCTACGCGGCGCGGGCTCTGGAATCCGCCCGCCACGGCCCTCCCTACAGCCCCTACGTCCTGGAGGACCGTTCCCCGCGGCTGTTGTCGCGGGACCTGCTGAGCTTCCTGATGCTGGGGGTGTTCTTCCGGACCTTCGCGGACCCGGATCAGGCCTGGGTCGCGGCGCGCTTCGTCTTCCTGCCCCTGGCGGTGCTCTGCATCTACGGCCTCCTGCTTTTGGCCGAGGTGCGGCCGCGCCAGGCCCTGTTCGCGGCGGTGGTGCTGATCCTCTTCAACGACGCCCTGCTCCCCCTCGTCAACTTCACGGCGCCCCTGGTCGGACTCAAGACGGCCCTTCGGCACGCCTTCTGGCTCCTGGGCCCGGCCGCGGAGTTCATCGGTCCGACGCGCTTCGTGAACCCCTGCCTGTCGGTGCCCCTGCTGCTGTCGGCCAGCCTGCTGGCCATCCAGATCTCCCGCGAGGAGCCCGCTCTCGCCGGCTCCTGGCGGCTGGCGCTCCTGAGCGGGATCCTGGGCGGCTCGCTCGCCTACGTCCACACCGACGTCTGGGCCGTGTTCGTCGTGGCGATCACCCTCACCATCATCCGCGCCAGCCTGTCGGGCAAAGCGTTCCATCGCCCCCTCTTCATGGTCTGCGCCCTGACCGCGGTCATCAGCCTGCCCTGGTACCTCCTCAACGGCACGCCGGACCTCGACACGCTGCTGCGGGGACAGGTGGTGTTCGAGCGCCGCTTCTATCCCTCCTCCCTGTTCTACTTCGCGGCCGCGTTCCTCCTGCTCCGCTGCGCGCGCCGGAACGCGACCCTGTCCTGGTGCGCCGCGGTCGCGGGCGCGGCGGGACTGCTGCTCAACGCCTCGCTGATCAGGGGCTATTCCCTTCCCCCGAGCTATTGGTACTCCCTGGGCAACCTGTTCCTGTTCCTGGCCCTGGCCGTCGCGGTCCTGCGCCGCCTGGAGGACGGCGAGCGCTGGGCCTGGCTCACCGCTTTGGCCCTGACCCTGGCCTTCGGGCGCAGCGTGGCTTTCTCCGGGCAGCTGTTCCACAAATACGGCATGCCCAAGGACTACGAGACCGCCTTTCAATGGCTGGACCGCAACGCCGCGCCGGACAGCGTGGTGGCCACCCTGGACGGCGAGGTCGCCCTGATGCTCCCCGTCTTCTCGCACACGAAGGTCCTGACCGCGCGCAACAACCCGCTGGTCACCAGCGTGACGAGCGCCGAGAACATGGCCCGGGCCGCCTACGGGATCGAGCTCTTCGCCCCGCCCCCGCTGCGCGCCGCGGCCGTGGATTGGTTCTCCCGCGTCGGACCCCTGGATTTCAGCCCCATGCAGTGGTTCCATGAGCCGGACCGCACGCTCATCGACAAGGAGCCCTCGGGCTTCCTGGTCTACTACCTCGACATCCGCGACACGGCCGCGTCGCGGTCCGAAAAGCTCCGCGCGGGCCTGACCGCGCCGCGGCCCGCCTCATACCGGGTGGATTACCTGTGGGAAGGCCCGATCGAGCGGCGCTTGCGGGGAGGACCCCGGGGCGCGCCGCCGGGCGCCGGCGAGATGGTGTATCAGAACCCGACGGTGCGGCTCTACCGCCGGGCCGTCACCGGCTCCTGAACCGGTCCCGGGCCGCGGCCCACAGCTTGGCCAGCGTCTCCCGCTCCGCGCTCTCCAGCAAGCGGAAACCCACCGCGCCGTAGAGCAAGGTCGAGACGGCTCCCAGGGCCGCCAGGGAGAGCCAATCCCCGGCCCAGCGCCGCGCGGGCCACAGGCACAGCGCGAAAACCGCTCCCGCCGCGCACGGACGCAGGAGTATGCCGCGCAGGTATTCCGACGGGGGCATGCCGAACAAAGAGCGGCTCACGAACAGCGCGTACGGCAGTCCCGTCAGGAACTGGGCGCCGAGGAACCCCAGCGCCGCCCCGTCGATCCCGTAGCGCGGGACCAGGACCAGCCACAGGACCGCGCAGAGCGCCGCCTGCGCTGAGATGGAGGCGGTGGCGTACCGGGGCCGGCCCAGACCGAAGGAAGCGGTCACCGGCATGGCGCTCAACAGGTAGAGGAAATAGCCGATGAGGAGATAGCGCAGCGGCCACGTCCCATGGAGGGAGAAATCGCTCCCCAGCCACAAGGTGAGGAACTGCGGGGCCAGAACGAAGAGGAAGGCGAAGCCCGGGACGATGCCCCAGAGGACCAGCCCGCTGCACTGCCGGTAGACCCGCCGCAGGGCGTCGTGCTCCCCGAGCCCGGAGAGTTCGCTCATGACGGGGAAGGCGGTGACCGTGACCGAGTTGGCCAGGATCCAGAACTTCTGGAGGATGAAGGCGGGGATGAGGTAGTAGGTGAGCTCGGAGAGCGGCAGGGAATAGCCGATGACCGCCTTGTCCCACTGGAAGACGACCGACCACGCCAACTGGGCCAAAAACACCGTGAACGCGTAGCCGAGGAAGCGGCCGGCCTGCCCCGGCTCGGGCCGTCCCAGGTATTCGGCCTTCCAAGGCAGCGGGATCAGCCTCAGACCCGCGGTCACGGCCCCGACCGCGACCACCGCGTTGACCGCGACGAAGAGCACGGCCACGGCTTTGAGCCCGTAGCCCAGGTGGAGCAGGAGGACGCTGCCCAGGAGCACCAGCCCGGTCTGCAGGAGGGTGGTCAGGTTGGCGAGCTCGAAGCGATGCAGGCCCTGGAGCACGCCCAGGGAGCCGTGGATCAGGGAGCAGAACACGGCGGCCGCGGCCGCGCAGGCGATGACCCAGGTCCCGTCCGCCTGGAGCTCGACGCCCACCTTGAAGAAGCCCCCCACCCAGAAGCCCAGGGAAAGCAGCACCGCGGCGCTCCCGGCCAGAACCCCGGCGGTATGGAGGACGAGGGAGGCCTGGAGCACGCCCCAAAGGGAGCGGCCTTCTCCCCGCGCGGCATGCTCCGGGACGAACTTCATGGTCGTGTTGCTGGCCCCGAAGTTCAGCAGACAGAGGTAGCCCGACATCAGTCCGAGCAGGCCGTAGAGGGCGTAGCCCTCCTTGCCGAACCCGCGCATGAGGAAGGGGACGGCGAGGAAACCCAGGATGAGCAGGCCCGCCTGCCCGAGCAGGTTCCAGCCGACGTTGGTCCCGAAGCGGAGCGTGCGCGAGGACATGGGGAGAACCGGATTCTATCAAAGGGGGAGACTCCGCGATATGTCCCCAAATCCGGTACAATCGGAGCATGCCGCCGTCCCCAGGCGCTCCCGAGAAGGACTTCCACCGCGCCGGCTGGAACCGTTCCGGGTTCGGAGCGCTGCGCTCCGCCTGGCTCGCCACGCGGGGACTGCTCACCCGCGTGCTGGGCCCGGCGCGGGTCGACCGCATCCTCTGGAACCTGGGCTTCTTCTCCGCCAAGTCGCGCTGGTTCCGTTTCGAGACGGTGACCGCCGACGGGCACCGGGTGTCCCTGCGGCCGGAGGACCAGGCCGTGCTCGACGAGGTCCACACCGACCGCGTCTACGCCGACGGCCGCATCGGCGAAGACGGGACCGTGGTGGACTGCGGGGCGCACATCGGGCTGTTCACGCTCTACGCGGCGCGGCGCTGTCCCCGGGGCCGGGTCGTTTCCGTCGAGCCCTCCCCCCTCAACCTCGAGGTCCTGCGCCGCAACGTCGCTCGCAACGGCCTCGCCAACGTGAGCGTCGTCCCCTGGGCCCTGTCGGGCACGGCCGGTCCCGGCTGCATCCACTTCACGGGGGAATACGCCACGGATTACATCCTGGCGCCGGTGATCGGGAAAGCCTCCTCCTTCACCCTGCCGGTGGAACGGCACACCCTCGACGAGCTGTTCGCGCGGGAGAAGGTCGCGCACTGCCAGCTCCTCAAGATGGACATCGAAGGCTCGGAGCTCGAGGTCCTCAAGGCTTCCGGCAAGGCCCTGGAGCGCACGGAGCAGGTGCTCCTGGAGCTCCACAAGCGCGTCATCTCCGTGGCCGAGATGCGGGCCCTGCTCGAGGCCCAGGGCTTCCGCTGCAAGCTCTTCCGCGAGACCGCGGACGCGGCGCACCTCTACGGCGACAAGGGCCCGTGACGCCGCCGGCCCGCGCCCTGCCGTTGTCCGCATTGCTCTTCCTGCTGGGCGCGGCGCCGCTGCGCGCCGAGTTCCTCGAAGCGTCCATCTCGACGGGCGGCTACACCCGCACCTATTCCGTGTACAGCCCGGATGGCAGGAAAGGTCCCCTGCCGGCGCTGTTCGTGCTGCACGGCGGGGGCGGCAAGGGCAGGCAACTGCGCGAACACACCGCGCGCCGCTTCGAAGCCCTGGCCGACAAGGAGGGGTTCCTCGTCGTGTACCCCGACGGCCTGAACAAGTCCTGGAACGACGGCCGGGGCCAGCCGGGAGCCCGGAACGTCGACGACACGGTCTTCCTGGGAGCTCTCGCCGACTCCCTGGTCGCGGCGGGCCGGGCCGACCCGAGGCGCCTCCACGCGGTCGGGATATCCAACGGCGGCTTCCTGGCCCACGCTTTGGCCTGCCGGGACGCGGCGCGCTGGGCCTCGGTCGCGGCCGTGGTCGCTTCCTTGGGCGAGAACGTGGACTGCCGCCCCAGCCGGGCCGTCCCCGTCCTGATGGTCAACGGCACCGAGGACCGACTCGTCCCCTGGGATGGCACCGAGGTGCGCTTCCTGGGGATGTCCCGGGGCCGCAAGCTGACCGTGCCGGCCACGGCAGCCAAGTGGGCGGAGCTCGACGGCTGCCAGCCCACCCCCGTGCGCTCGGAACTGCCGGACCGCGCCGACGACGGGGTCCGCTGGTCCCTGGAATCCTGGCCGGGCTGCAAGGGCGGTGCCGAGGTCTTGCTCTACAAGATGGAGGGCGGCGGCCACACCTGGCCCAACGGGACCCCCTACCTGCCGCGCCTGGTAGGACGCACCAGCCGGGACGTGGACTTCGAAGTCCTGGTGACGGCCTTCTTCCGGCGCCACCCCCTATGAGCCTCCACTGGCCCCAGCCGGACTGGAAATCCGTCTCCCCCTTCCCATTCACGGAAGCCCGGCGCAGCTTCACCGGACCGGCGGCCGCGCACGCGCCGGTGAGCATCCGGTACTACCGGCGACCCGACGGCCAGCTCGTCGCCGTCGCTCGGTTCCAGGAACCCTCCGAAGGCGCTCCGGGCCAGGCCCACGGCGGCGCCATCCTCACCGTCCTCGATGAGGCCCTGGGCGCCGCCGCCTGGCTGGCGGGGCACCGCGTGATGACCGCCAAGCTAACCACTGAGTTCCGTCGGGTCGTCCCCATCGGGGCCACCTTGCTCGTGGAGACCCGCATCACCGCCGTCCGCCACCGCCTGGTCTTCGCGGCGGGAGAGCTCCGCGGCGAGGGCGGGACCCTCTTCGCGTCGGCGCAGGGCTCCTTCATGACCCTCTCCGAAGCCGCCTTCGCGCGCATCTTCCGCCGCGCGCAGCGTCCCGCCGCCTAGACGCTCCCTTACATTTGAAAGCCGTCATGTCGGCGCCAGCCGGCAGCCGGCGCGTGGAACGGATTCAAGCTACGGCGTCAGTATACGGTTGCGCGCATAAATTATGCTTGAAATAGCAGTATTCTTTAGAATACCCCCAGTCGGCATTACAACTTCCCGCCTT